>NZ_JAMYRE010000025.1:0-118056 GCF_040321265.1 Mesorhizobium sp. M0491 | reverse complement strand
ACGAACAGGATGGAAACGAATCTCCATCCTGTTCGATAGGTCTTACCAGATCCTCATCCAGCCCAACTTAAGTGAACTGCATTAGGCACATGGCCGCCCTCTGGCGGTTGTGCATACGCTTCTAGTGCACGGTTAGCTCCGCTCGCTCGCCGGCCTTGACCGTCACGTTGCCTTCTTTGGAACTGTTATCGGATTTCTCCGAGACGACGGCATAGTCACCCGCCGGGATCGCTGCCTGATACTTCTGGTCGAATGCATAGCCAAGCGACTTGCGGTTGCCGTTGATGTCCTTCTTGGCCTCGAAAATCTCGATCTTCGAGGCTCCGGGCGCGGTGATCGCCAGCACGCCGGCATTCATTGCGACCTTCAGATCCTGAAATTCGCCCACCTTGACAGTGAACGGCTGCTCGACGACGGCGAGATCAACCGCCGCAATCAACACATAGTCATCGGGTGGCAGATCGAATTTGCTGTCGGGTCCGTAGGCATAGGTCACCTCGTCCCTGGTTCCATCGATCTTCTTTTTTGCCTTGAGCACCTTGAAGCCGATGCCTGAACCGTCCGCCTTGTCGCCGCCGGCAGCATAGTAAGCATTGGCAACGACATGGCCGACACCGGCAATCATGTCCTTTTCCACGGTCTTGCCGGCAGCCAGCGGAATCGTCTCGGTAGCCGCGCCCTGCCCGATCGTGACAGTCACCTTCTGGTCGCCGGCCGGCAACACGGCTTTCGTCGTCCCATAAAAGGTCGCGGGCATGTCTGCACCCGGATAATCGATGACGACAGCCGCGCCATCGACGACATCCGCCCCCGCGCTCGGTCGCGGGTGGATGATGAGCGTGCCGGCATTCAAGTTGAAAAGCGGCTTGTAGACCTGGCCGGCCTCGATCTTGACCTTCTGCTCGGTTTTCGCCTGGCCGTCACTGGCCACGACGATATAGTCGCCCGGTTCCAGATTGGCCTTATAGGCACCGTATTCGGTGCTGACGTAGTCGCCGCGCGTACCGTCGGGTTTGGCCTTGTAGATTTCCCAGGCGTTGCCGTCAGTGACGGGATCGCCGCCCTCGGCAAGCACCGCTATCGGCAGGAAATTGAATTCCGCTTTGGCCGGCTCCGGCGCGGGCGCAGGTGCCGGAGCCGGTTCAGGAGCAGGCGCCGCCACTGTCTCGACAAGCGCCTCCTGCAACGCCTTCTCGTCGGAGGCCTGGATGTATTTGCCGCCGGTGTTGTCGGCGAGGCAGGCGATCTGCTTGCCCTCGTCGGCGGTGAGGCCGAAACCGACGACATCGGCGGTGAAGTCGACGCCGGATGCCTCGAGCTCCTTGCCAAGCGCGCAGGGATCGCCGCCGCATGTTTCGAGCCCGTCGGTGATGAGCACGACGGTCGCCTTGTCCTCGGTGTATTTCAACGCCTCGGCCGCCTGCTTGACGGCAGCGGTCAGCGGTGTCTTGCCGAGGAATTTCAGGCTGTCGGCGGCGGCCGAAATGGCGCTGCCCGAACCTGCCTGCGGCGGCACGATCAGCTGGATGTCGTCGCAGCTGCCCTTTTCACGATGGCCATAGGCCATGAAGCCGATCTCGTCGTCGGTGGGGACCGATTGAAGCACGGTTCGAAGCGACTCTCGGGCGATTTCGAGCTTGGGCTTGCCGTCGATCTGCGCCCACATCGAGCCGGACGCATCGAGAATGATGATGACCTTGTTTGCGGCGAAGCCTAACGTCGTCATCGACAAAAGGAGGATCGCCGCAGCGACGCCCCGTGCAAGTCCCGCCATCGAAATCTCCTAAATCCGCCCCTGATCCGGGCGGCAAGCTATTTGACGCGGCGCCGGGACACAAGTCCGGGCGCCCGGTGCGTAGGGCTGCGGACCCAGCTTAACAAAAATACTGGCGACAGCCAGTTCGGCGGTGTCGGCAGCCTTTTTCCCCGGTAATAGGAATTTTTTCTTGACACCATGCCCTCAGCTAAGGTACATATTTGGCTATGGTGCTGATTTGCGCCGGTGGCCCGCCGCAATAGGCGGGTTTTTTCGTTTGATGCACCCGTCAGCCTACGCGCGGCGAAGGCTCCGAAAGAACCCATTAACCCGAATTCATGGCCCTGGCCCAATGCGCCGGGGCCGAATGCCGCACTTTTCAACGAAAACGAAACCCGCTCAGTAAGTCGTGCGGCGCTCTTCCGAGGGCGGCCTGCCGAATTGCAGCCGGTAGCTCTGGGCGAAGTAGGAATGCGAGGTGAAGCCGGTCGCGATCGCCACGTCGAGGATCGGCATGTTGGTCTGGCGCAGCAGTTCGCGCGCCCGCTCCAGCCGCAACCGCATGTAATAACGGCCGGGCGTGACGCTGAGATGGCGCAGGAACAGGCGCTCGACCTGGCGCACCGAAAGGCCGGCGGATTTGGCCAGCTGTACCGCCGACAGCGGCTCGTCGAGGTGGTCGGCCATCAGTTCGACGATACGCCTAAGCTTCTCCGACTTGCCGGTCAGGTCGCGTTCCGGCCCGACGCGCTGACGGTCGCCGGCCGAGCGGATGCGTTCGTGCTGGAACTGGTTGGCGACGCCATTGGCGAGGTTCGAGCCGAAATCGCCGCGCACGATCTCCAGCATCAGGTCGATCGAAGTGGTGCCGCCGGCACAGGTGTAGCGCTTGCGATCGATCTCGAAGACGTTGCCGGTGCAGTTGATGTCGGGGAAGCGTTCGACGAAGCCGGCACGGTTTTCCCAATGGATGGTGCAGCGATAGCCTTCGAGCTGGCCGGCCTCGGCCAGCAGATAGGAGCCGACCGACAGGGCACCCAGCGCATTGCCGCGCCGGCCCCAGCTTCGCAAAGCCGCCAGCACCTTGCTCTTGCCGGGGAATTCCGTCGTCAGCCCAACCGAGACGAACAGGATATCGACCGGCGGCAGGTCGGCAACGGCATAGTCGATCTTGAGCGGCAGGCCGTTGGAAGCCATCACCGGATCGCCATCGGCCGACACCGTCGTCCAGCCGTAGAAGTCACGGCCGAGCAACCGGTTCGCCGACCGGAACGTATCGATCGCGGCAGCCAGCGAGAACATGGAGAACTTGTCGACCAGCAGGAATGCGAACTGCCGGCCACCTTGAACGGGGTCCGCGATGACCGGCCGTTCTGAGGGAACACTGGGGTTCGGCAAAGCTGCGGCTTTCTGGCGGGTCAGAAGGACGGCCGTTTCAATCCGGCCGCAAGGTAGGCCGAGGCTAACGTATTGGCCATCAGCATGGCAATGGTCATAGGCCCGACACCGCCAGGCACCGGCGTGATGGCGCCGGCGGCCTTGGCCGCTTCGGCATAGGCGACATCGCCGACGAGGCGGGACTTGCCCTCGCCCTTCTCGGGTGCGGGAATGCGGTTGATGCCGACATCGATGACGGTAGCGCCTGGCTTCACCCAATCGCCCCTGATCATCTCCGGCCGGCCGACGGCCGCGACCAGAATGTCGGCGGTGCGGGCAAGTGCCGGCAGGTCTTTGGTACGGCTGTGAGCGATGGTGACGGTGCAGTTGGCGGCGAGCAGAAGATTGGCCATCGGCTTGCCGACGATGTTGGAGCGACCGACGACGACGGCATTGAGGCCGGACAAATCCTTGCCGCGCACACGTTCGATCAAAAGCATCGAGCCGGCCGGTGTACAGGGCACGAAGGCAGTCTCGAGTTCACCGGTGCCGAGCTTGCCGACATTGATGAAGTGGAAGCCGTCGACGTCCTTTTCCGGCGCGATGGTCTGGATGATCTTGCCGGCGTCGATATGGGCAGGCAGCGGAAGCTGCACGAGGATGCCGTTGATGGCGGGATCGGCGTTGAGGTCGCCGATGATCTTCAGCAATGCCGGTTCCGAGGTTTCGGCCGGCAGCGTGTGCTGGACGGAATGAAAGCCGCATTCCTTGGCGGTGCGCGACTTGGACGCGACATAGACCTGGCTGGCGGGATCCTCGCCGACGATGACCACGGCAAGACCGGGCTTGGGCTTGCCCTTGGCGACAAGCTCGGCCGTCAGGGACTTGACCGTCCCCACAACGTCCCCGGCAACGCTCTTGCCATCAATCACTTCAGCCATGGACCACCCTCAACACCAGAATGCCCAAGCGCGTCGCTTCCGGAAGCGACGCGCTTTTCGATCTTTCACCGCGTGGCATTTTCACGAAAATTCCATCATGCAATCCCGCCAAAGCGCCGTCCCATGCCGTTTACGCGAAACCGGCATGTTTTTGTACGGCACCGCGCAGATTTTTGTGGCTCAGAAGTAGCGGCGGCGCGCGCGGCTCTCGGTCAGTTCGCGAACCGCTTCGCGGAATTCGCGCAGGCTGGCGCGGATTTCCTCGATTGGCGCTTGCTGCTCGGCATCCTCCGCGGCCCGCGACGGCTCCGCCGATTGCTGATGAGGCTGAGGCGCCTGTTGCTGCTGGAGGGGCGGTTGTGGATAGGACTCGGAAGCAGGCTGAGCCGGATCGGGCTGCTGCCCGGCGTTGGCGGCCGGCATCGATGGCAAATAGGGATAGCCCGGCGGCTGCGCGTAGCCCAATGGCTGCGCGTAGGGATAGAGCTGCGGCCCGGAATATGGCCGCTGCGTCACCATGGGAGGCGGCAGTGGCGGCTGCGCCGTCTGCTGCGGATGGCCGCCGGGCTGGAAAGGCGGCGCCGGGTATGCTGTCGCGGCCGCCTGCCGAGGCTCGAAGGCCGGCGCCGACTGGGGATAAGCGCGGTATTGCGGATCCTGCATTGGTTTCGCGTTTTCGGCAGAGGCCCATTCAACGGTATCGAACGGCTCCTCCCGGGATGGCCTGCGGGAGACGGACTTATGCAGTCTCGACAGCAAGGCACCGATCCGGCCGGGACCTTCGGCCGGCGAGACCTCGGCTTGCTGGACAGGCGGTGGCGCGGCCGGCGGTGGTGATGCAGGCGGGGGTGTCGATGGCTGCGGCGCTGGTGTTTGTGGCGGCGCCGGCGGCGCTGCCCGATATGCCTTGTCTTCGTAAGGCGTCCGGCGTTCGTCCGTGCCATGGTCGCGGCGCGAGCGCGAATTGGCGGTGTCACGCAGGCTCTCATAGGCGCCACGCATGGCTCCGAGGCCAATGCCGGAGGCAAAGCCCAGCAACAGGCCGCCGAGCGCGACCACGACCCGCGACGGCCCGTTTGCCTCGAGCGGCGCGAAGGCCTTCGAGATCACGTTGATGTTGGCTGTGTTGATGTCCTTCTGCTCGCCGGTTTCCTTGGCGCGCAGCAGATACTGTTCGTAGACGGAACGCTTGGCGGTCGCCTCGCGCTCCAGTTCGCGCATCGACACCAGGTCGCTGTTGACGTCGCCGCTGCGGACCTTCAGCTGCGCCAGGCGAGAGGCAAGGTCCTGTTCGAGCTGGACCGCGCGCTTGAGGTCGACCTGCAGCGACGAGCCTATACGGCGCAGCTCCGCGGCGATGCGGTCGCGTGCGCCGGCAATCTGGGCATTGAGCGCCTGGAGTTCGGGATGACGCGGGCCGAACCGGATGGCGGCGCGGTCAGCCTCCTGCTTGAGCGACGCATATTGCGAACGCAGATCGCTCATCGTGTTGGAGTTGATCTCCTCCGGCAAGGTGCCGGTGAGGACCGAATTGACGTCGACCGACCGCGCCGAAGCGGCCCGGGCATTCAGCTCCAGCGTGCGGGCGCGGGCAATCGACAGTTGCTCGTTGAGCTTCAGCATCTCGTCATCGCTGATGAGATGGCCCTGCGCGTCGACAAGGTCGTGCGTGGCCCTGAAATCTTCGACCTTGCGCTCGGCGGCCTCGACTCCCTTGCGCAACTCGTCAAGCCGGGCCGTCAGTTCGTCGGTGGCGCGGCCTGCGGTGTCCGACTGTATCTGGCCGAAAGTCTGCAGAAAGACATCCGTCATCGTGTTGGCGATGAGGGCCGATTTCTCGCCATTCTGCGTGGTGGCACTGACGGTGATGACGAAGGTCTTGCCGCCGCGCTCGACCGAAAGGCTCTCGGCCAGATTGCCGACAGCAAGCGCGCGGCGGCGGGCGTCGTCGACACCGCCCGGCCCGTCATTGCGGGACAGGACGGAGCGGATGAGCGACATGACGCTGAGGCCGCCGCCGTCTTGCCCATTGAATTCCGGATCATTGACCAGATTGAGCTTGTCCACGACCTTGTTGAGAACGGTGCCTGATGTCAGCACCCGGACCTGGTTCTCGACGATGGCCAGCGTTGCATCGGAAGCCACGACCGACTGGGTGAGGTCGCGATCGGTGAGCTTCAGGTCGCGTGGGTCGACGATCAGTTCGGTGGTGGCTTCGTATTTCTTCGGCGTCGACAGCGCGATGGTGATGCCGAGCGCGGCGCCCAGTATCGTCGTCGTCACGATCAGCAGCTTCGACTTGCCGACACCGCGCACGACCTGCATCGGGTCGATCAGCGGCTTCCACTGCTGGCTGTCCATGCCGTCGTTTCGGGATACCGACGCGTCGCCTGCAGCGTAAGGGTCCGATGCACGATCGGCGCGACGGGCGCCAGCGGTTTCGGCGGCACCAATTTGTGTCCGTGGCGTGGTTTGCGCGCGGTGCGGCGATGAAGCCCGCTCCTGATGCCCGTCGGTCGCGACCGGATCCGACAGTTTCGGGTTGCGCGCCTCGCGCTGCGAACGGGCGAGGCGATGACGTGTGGCGGCATCCTCGCGCCATGACGGGTCTGCCCGGTCGCCTATCGAGACCAGCGACGCGTCGGGTTCGTCGCCGCGCACAGCCTGGCCAAGCGCCAGCAATGAGCGCTCGCGCTTCCAGTCTTCGCGGTTTTCCCTGTCGACCATCGTCTGGAACTTTACCTTTGGCGACCTGCAAACGGCGATTGGCCATTCGTTAAGCCACGCTAAACAGGCATGGAAAACAAAAGGTTAATTTTCCCGCGCCGAAGCGTCGGTTTCTCGCTTCGGTTGCATCTATTTTCGACACAAGCCCAAGCTCCAGAACGGCACGTTAAGTTTTCCGGCCTAGGCTCTCCTCGAGACATGACGCAGGCCAGTGACATACCGCAAAGGCGGCCCCTCGCCCGGATCGGCAGCTTTTTGGCCGAACGACGGGGGCTGCTTCGCGACTATTTCTCGGCGATCAGCGGCGCCGGCGGGCGACTGGTGTTTTCGCTGGCCTATTTCATCGCGTTGGCCAACACGCTGTCCATTTCCGAATTCGGCATGTTCGCCACCGCATCGGCGGCCGGTGTCATGCTGTCGCGCATCCTCGCTTTCGGGTTCATCTCGGCGCTCTACCGCACCGCCACCATCCGCCCCAATCTGATCGGCACCTTCTCCGCCGGCTTCCTGCTGCTCGGCGTGCTGTCGCTGCCGCTGCTGGCCGCGGCCTCGTTCGGCGTCTATCTGCTTTTCTTCGCCGACACCGTGCCGCTGTCGGTGTTTGCGGCAATCGTCTTTGCCGAAGCGCTGTTGTGGCGGCCGGTCGAGGTAGCACTGATCGTCAACAACGGCCTGGGCAAATTCGGCCGCGCCGCGCTGCTGGCCATCCTGGCGACCGCGCTGCGGGCGCTCGGCGCGGTGCTGTTCATGTTCTCAGCACAACACAGCGTCTGGATATGGTCTTGGTTCTATATCGGCGCCAATGCCGCCTCGCTGCTGATTGCCTTCGGCTTCTTCTACCCGCGCCAGAGGCTGCGGCTGCGGGTCGCTCTGTATCTTCGGCGATTGGCCGATTCCATCTATGTGGCCGGCGCCGAAGTGCTGTTCTACCTGCAGATGGAGTTCGACAAGCTGCTGGTGCTGGCGATCGGCGGCCCGCATCTGGCTGGCATCTACGCCATCATCATGCGGCTGGTAGACCTGACGGCCATTCCGATCCGCACCTTCTCGATGATGCTGGTGCAGCGCATGATGCGCGCACCGGAACTGTTGTCACGGCTGGCGGTCAAGAGCGGCATCGAAGGCGGTGTGTTCGCGGTCTCCACGGCAGCGCTGCTGACGCTTGGCATCGTGCTGCACTTCTTCCCCAACGCACTCGGCAAGAATGTCGCCGAGGCTGCCCCGCTGGTGGTGCTGGCGATCTGCGTGCCGGGACTGCGCAATCTTGTCGAATACCAGGCCGAACTTTTGTTCGCGCGCGGCCAGACGCTGGTACGGGCGCTCAATCTCGGCCTGCTCGCCGCGCTGAAGGCACTGTTGCTGACCTATGTGCTGACGACCATCCTCGACACGCCGAATCTGGTGCTATCGCTCAATGTCGTCTTCCTGCTTCTGTATCTCGCCTCGACGCTGCTCACCTATTCGGCGATGCGCAAGCCGGCGAAGGCGATTTAGCACTAAGAGCGGTCTAGCCCGATCAGACGGCGGATGCGGCCGATGTCGGTGCCGATGAAGGACTGCATGCCGATCGCCACCTGCTCCGGCGCCATGGCGGCAACGAAGCGGCGGAACTCGTCATCCGAAAGCGCTTCGCCGGTCCAGTGCACACGGCAGAACTCTTCGGAACCGTGGAAGTGGCCGGCTCCGTCCAGCAGATCATCGACATAGCGGCCGTAGATCATGCATTCGGAGAATTTGCGCGCCCAGCCGACGACCTCGACCCAGTCGCGGCCATGGACCTTCTCGATCTCGCCGCACATGGCCAGCACGCTGTCGCGCCGCCACGCGATCAGCGTCGAGATATAATCATGGATCGACGTCCGGGACGGGTCGATGCCGAGTGCCGATCCCGCATTGCGCGACCAGATGCGATGCTCCTCATGACCTTCGTCCGCCAGGACACCGTCGCGGCGAAACAGGCGCACCTTGCCGTCGCGCCAGAAGGCGCCGCAGTCGAAAGGTTTGAGGAAAGCGACGTCTGAATCGCAGAAGATGAGCACGTCTTGAGATGCATGCCCCGAGATGGCGATGCGGCGCAATTGCTGCACATGCCAGCCGCGCAGCGGCTGGGTCTTCAGGCTGAGCCAGACGCGCCGGCGAAACAGGCTGAGCGGATCGTCGACGGCGTGCAGCCAGCGCGGCAGCAATTCACGCTCGTCGACGACCGTGCGGCGGCCGGTTTCCAATTGGCGAAACAGACTGACGTCGCGATGTTCGACCAGGATGTAATGGTGCGCCGCGCCCGAAACGTGGCGATCAAGTGTCTCGCACAGCAGGCGGCAGCGCTCGAAGTCGGGCGCGTAGCTTGCCGTCACGATTGCCGCCGTCGGTGTCTGCCGCAGCGGGCTTGGCTCGACAGCGGCACCTGGCACGAACCTGCTGTTCACTTGATATCCCTCGCTGCTTCGGGTGTCCGCGAGAATTTCTGCCTGACGACGCGCAGCAGGAACAGGGGGTTGCCGACCACATAGCGGCGCCACAGGCGGCTCGGTTCGACAGCCAACCGGAACAGCCATTCGAGCCGCAGCCGGCGCATCCACAAGGGCGCGCGGGGCACCGCGCCGCTCAGGAAATCAAGCAACGCGCCGACGGCGATCGGCAGCGTGCAATGGCGCGCGTCGATGTGGCGTTCGATCCACAATTCCTGGCGTGGCACGCCCATGGCGACGAGCAGCACGTCGGGCCGAAGCGCGGCGATCCGGTCGACGATTTCCTGCTCCTGCGAAGCAGGGAAATAGCCGTCATGGATCACCACGAAGCTGTGCTGCACCGCCAATGCGGCCAGCTTGACCGACGCCGCTTCGGCATTGACGCGCGTCGCGCCGAGCAGGCCGACGGTGAGCGGCGTCGTTGAGGCCTGCAGGAAGGCCGGGACGAAATCGGTACCGTTCAGATTGTCGGGAAATGGCGCCCCGTAGAGGAGTCTCGCCGCCAGATCGATACCGATGCCGTCGGGCAGGATGAGGAAATCATCGAGTGCCTCGGCGAACACCGGGTCGGTATAGGCGATGTTGGCGTTGTGGGCGTTGAGGAAACTGACCTTGGTGAAGCGCCGCTCGGCAATCAACCGGTTCAGCAGGGCGATGGCATCGTTCCAGCGGACCGCAACCACCGGGATGCCAAGGATCGTCTTCAGCTTGTCGAGCCCGGACGCGGCGCGGGCGGAATGCATGTTCACGCAAACGCCTCCTGCCTGACGGGAGCGAGTTTTTCGAGGCCGAGCCGGATGGCGGCGTCGAGCGCCTTGACCTGCGAGCCCCGGAACGCGCTGCCGTCAACGTCGCGGATGTCGGCCGCCGCGGCCTCGAGTGCCCTGGCGAAGGCGGCGGGATCGTCGGTGACGACGCAATTGGACGGACGGTGGTCGATGCCGCGCAGCGAACGGCTGGTGGCGACGGAAGGCAGGCCGAGCTCGAAGGTTTCGATTGTCTTCAACTGGACGCCGCTGCCTGCGGTGCTGATCAGCGGAATGACGGCAGCACCGCGCACGAACGCCTGCGCGTCGGGCACGCGGCCGACAAATTCAACACCCGGATGCTTCGACGTGACGCCCGAAGGCATGTGGCCGGCGATGCGGATGCGAAAGTCGGGCCGCAGATGCGGCACGACTTTGCCCAGGAACCAGTCGAGGCCGATGCGGTTCGGCTGCCAGGTCCAGGTGCCGATCAGGGCGGCGTCGCAGTCGATGCGGCGCGGGCCTTTCAGGGTTGGCGCGTGGGCACCGGTCACCAGTGGCAGCACCGCCGAGCGGTCGTGCGAGGCGACACCGAGGGCGGCGCGGTCTTCTTCGGCCAGGGTGAAGACGAAGCGCGCCCGGCGGCAGAGACGCTCTTCGACGATCTTGAGCAGCCTCGCCTCGCGGCGAAACAGCAGGCGCTGGAAGAGGCTGCCAGCGGCAGCGGCATTCTCCCGCGCCGAAAGATGCTCGACATTGTGGGCAACGAAGATCGAAGGCCGGTCGGTGAACAGTTTTTCGAAGGCACCGGCGAACTGCACGGAATTCAGGACATAGCCATCAACCGGTCCAGCGCGCTCAATGGCAGCGAGAACATCGCTGTCGGACACGGCGCGCAGCTTGGCCGAGGCGAAGGTGAGGCCCGAAAGCAGCGCCTTGCCGACCCAGGCCAGCTTTTGCCGCGCGGAGGCATTGTCCGTGCGCACGTCGATGGCACCCAGAACCACGGTGTTTTCGGGGTCGGCCGCGGGTTTTCCCGGCCAGGTGAAGCCGATGACGGTTACGCGCGCGCCAGCGCGCCGCAAGGCAGCGATGATCGCAGCGTTGGCGATCTCGTAGCCCGAGGCGAGAGCGCCGTCAGGCACGATCGATGTGGCGAACAGCAGATGCATCTCACCTATCCTGTGGTGTAGCCGGTAGCAAAGTGCGGTGAACCCTTGATTAAGCCAGCACATTCGACGGCCGAAAGTCCCTGTCTGGCGGGCTTCTCCGTGGAAGGTGATTAACGAAACCTTA
Source organism: Mesorhizobium sp. M0491 (assembly GCF_040321265.1). Lineage (NCBI taxonomy): Bacteria > Pseudomonadati > Pseudomonadota > Alphaproteobacteria > Hyphomicrobiales > Phyllobacteriaceae > Mesorhizobium > Mesorhizobium sp. M0491. The sequence goes on along the minus strand of NZ_JAMYRE010000025.1, from coordinate 106,745 downwards.
TCAACCGTGGTGCTACCAGAGCCCAACTCACCATGTGGCTGGACGCGGATGATCCCTTTGCCATCGGACGGTTCGGTATCGATCGCTGGACGCACGCCGCGGCTCGACGTCGAGGCCGTCGAAGCCGTCGTCACCTTGCCGACCTTCAAGCGCCCCGAGCAGGTGCTGGAAACGCTGGCGTCGCTGCGCGCGCAGCAAACCGGCAGGCGCTTTGCCGTGATCGTCATGGAAAACGAAGCCGAGGCGCGGGCCGGCGCCAAGGCAGCGCTGCCGCTGTTCGAGCGGGGCGAAATGTCGGGCCTGGTGATCATCGCGCATGAGCGCGGCAATTGCAGCGCCTACAATGCCGGCTGGCAGACGGCCATCCTGCAATTCCCGAACTTCAGGCATCTGCTGGTCATCGACGATGACGAGATCGCCGATCCGCAATGGCTGGAACGGATGTGCCAGGCTGCCGAAACGCTTGGCGCCGATATTGTCGGCGGCCCGCAGGTGCCCATGTTTGCCGACCCTGCCCATGCGCGATGGGCCGAGCATCCGGTGTTCGCGCCGCCTTATCGGGAAACCGGACGCGTGCCGGCGCTCTATTCGTCCGGCAATCTTCTGGTCGGGCGCAACGTGCTGATCGCCATGGGTCCGCCCTTTCTCGATCTCAGATTCAACTTCATGGGCGGCGGCGATTCCGACTTTCTCAGCCGGTCGGCGCAAAAGGGCTTTGTTCTGGGTTGGTGCGCCGAGGCCAAGGTGCTGGAAACCGTTCCGGCGCGGCGTATCGAAGCCGACTGGATCCGTGCCCGCAGCCTGCGCAACGGCGTGATCTCGACACTGGTCGAAAAGAAGAAGCGTGCCGGCACGCCAATGGCCGGCGCCAAAGTGTTGCTGAAGAGCCTGGCACTGCTTGCCGCTTCGCCCTTTCGCGGCCTGATCCGGCTGGCGCGGACCGGATCGCCTGATATCGCCATCTACCCCGTCCATGTGGCGCTGGGCCGCGTGCTGGCCGAATTCGGATATGCCAATGAGCAATACCGCCAGCCTGAGAAAAACTGAGCACGCGCCGCTCAGCGCCGCGTTCACGCGCGAAGGCGTGGCCACCGCCATTGCCGCGCTGCTGTTCACCGTCATCATGGTGTCCTTCCGGCCGTTCCAGCCGGGCGGCGCAGAACTTACCGGTCAAGGCGGCGACATCGTCAACCAGCTTGGCTTCGGCTCGCTCGGCGCCATGTCGATCTTCTCGCTGATGGCCTTTGCCGATCCGCGCGTCGTGCGCTCGCTGCTCAGCCCATCCTGGGTGCTGATGCTGGGCTTCTTTTTCCTGTCGGTGGTCCTGTCGACCGATCCGCCTTCGGCGATGCGCGCCGCCTCCTTCACCCTGATCGGCATCCTGACGATGGCGACGATCCTGGTGCTGCCGCGCGACGCCGAAGCCTTCTCGAAGGTGATCATCTTCACCGCCGTCGTGGTCATGGGCCTTTCCTATCTCGGCCTCATCGTCTTTCCGCACGAGGCGATGCACACCGCCGACTCGCAGGAGCCCGAGCATGCCGGCCTGTGGCGCGGCGTGTTTACCCACAAGAACATCGCCGGGCCGATCATGGCCTGCCTCAGCTTCGCAGGCCTCTATCTCTACCGGCGCGGACAGCGCTACTGGGGCGCCGGGATCTTCCTCGCAGCGATGATCTTCATGCTGCACACCGGCTCCAAGACGACTGCCGGCCTGGTGCCGTTCTCGATCCTGATCGTGATGTTCCCGAGCCTGATAGGCATGCGGCTCGGCACGCCGATCCTGTTTGCGCTGGCGATCGTCGCGACAGCGGTCGGCACGCTGGGCATCGTCTTCCTGCCGCCTGTAAAACATCTGGCGGCGATCTATTTCCCCGGCATGACCTATACCGGCCGCACGACGCTGTGGGAGTTCGCCGGCAGCATGCTGGCGAGGAAGCCATGGACCGGCTACGGCTATGAAAGCTTCTGGGGCACGCCGCTCTTGCTCAACCAGGACCAGCCCTTCGACCGGCCGTGGGACATCAGGACCATCGTGCACGGCCATGACGGCTATCTCGACATCGCCGTGCTGATGGGCATTCCGGCACTGTGCGTGGCGGTCTACACTTTCCTCATCGCGCCGCTGCGCGACTACATGCGCATTCCGTTGCGCAGGGAAAACATCTTTCTCGGCGACTTCTTCATGATGGTGGTGCTGTTCACGGCGCTGAACGCCTTCCTCGAAAGCTTCTTCTTCCATCGCGGCGACCCGGTCTGGCTGTTCTTCGTGCTCGGCGTGCTTGGCCTCAGGCAAGTGTCGCTGCGGCCAATCGCGGTACGCGATCCCGATCGTGGCTCGCGATCCTGACAGGGCTTCCCCAGGGAAGCGCCAGCGTCTATGTGATGGCTTCCTTCGGAGGGCTTTCGATGACGATCAGACTTGTTCTCGCCGGCTGCGGCAATATGGGCTACGCCATGCTCTCGGGCTGGCTGAAATCCGGCAAGCTTGCGCCGTCGGCGGTCTTCGTGGTCGAGCCCAATGCCGATCTGCGCAATCGCGCGGCAGCGCTGGGCTGCGCGACATCAGCCGATGCCGATGGCATACCGGCCGATGCCGTGCCCGATCTCGTCGTCATCGCGGTGAAGCCGCAAGTGATCCGCAACGTGATTGCCGCCTACAAGCGCTTCGGCGACGGCCGCACCACCTTCGTCAGCATCGCCGCCGGCACGCCTGCCGCCACCTTCGAGGAAATCCTCGGCAACCGCGCGCCGGTCGTGCGCTGCATGCCCAACACGCCCGCGGCGATCGGCAAGGGGATGATGGTGGTGTTCTCCAACAGACTGGTGTCCGACGATACCAAGCGTTTCGTCGCCGACCTTTTGTCGGCGAGCGGCGAAGTGGCCACCATCGACGACGAGGGCTTGATGGATGCGGTGACCGCCGTGTCCGGATCGGGGCCGGCCTATATCTTCCATTTCATCGAGGCGCTGACCGTGGCCGCCGAGAAGGCCGGGCTGCCAGCCAAAACCGCCAAGCTGCTCGCCATGCAGACCGTCTACGGCGCTGCCTCGCTTGCCGCAGAAAGCAGCGAAGAGCCGGGCGTGCTGCGCCAGCAGGTGACCAGCCCCAAAGGGACGACGGCCGCGGCGCTGGAGGTGCTGATGGGCGAGGACCGGCTGACAAATCTGCTGACGCAGGCGGTGGAGGCGGCGCGGTTGCGGTCTGTCGAGCTGGGGAAATAATCCTCAGCTTGCCCCGTACAGCATCTCGTCCTGCAGCCGGCGCAAGGCGAACAGCCTCGTCGTCTGGTCGGGCGATGCATTGTCTGACGTCAGCAACTCACCTTTCCTGACCGGTTTCAGCACCTTGCCGCCCTCGAGCAGGCCGACCGGCACAGCGCGCCGGGCGCGGGCTTCGCCGACGGTCATGGTCCAGGAGCGGTAGCAGGTCTCGCCGATCGCATCGAAGGTCTCGCCGGCGGCAAGGTCGCGCTTGGCGACGGCGCACACTTCGGCCACCGGCCTCGGCAACGGCACCATGTCGGGCTTGCCGAAAAGCACGATGCGGGCGGCGGTCAGCGGCACCTCCAGCGACGTCAGATGATAGGGCCGGAACAGGCTGTAATAGGGGCCGTGGCCGATATGCAGATCGTCCATGCGCTCGATGATGCGCGGATGCGTCGCCTCGACGATGACGAAGACGCCAGGCGCGACGCCTTTGCCGACCGTGTAGTCGACGACGCCTTTCTTCAACAGCAGACCGCCATCCTCGCGCGGAATGAGCACCTTGGCGAGGTCGTCGCGGTCGGCCTTGGGGCCGTGCATGCCGGGCACATCGGGCACCAGCCCGGTGGCGTTGGCGATGGCGCACATCTCGACCATGGTCTTGGAGCCGTCGACGAACTCGACCAGCATGCGCGGGTTCATGTTGCGGCGGATCGCTTCGGCGCGATAGTCGTCCGGCACGGCATCGTGGTTGAGCGGGTTGTTCTTGCCCTTGCCGGCCGAGACGATGGTCAGCCCGAGTGCCGACGCAAACTCGATCAGTTCCATGCAGCTCGACGGCTCGTCGCCCGCACCCACCGAATAGACGACGCCAAGCCAGTCGGCCTGCTGCTTCAGATAGCAACCGATGGTGACGTCGGCCTCGACGTTCATCATCACAAGATGCTTGCCGTGCTCCATCGCCATGAGGTCGAAGTCGGCGGCGACACCCGGCTTGCCGGTGGCGTCGATGACGACGTCGATCAGCGGATTGGTGACCAGCATCTCGTTCGAGGTGATGGCGATCTTGCCGCTCTCGATGGCGCCGGTGACTTTCGACGCGGTGTCGGCTTCGACCGCCATGGCTTCATCGCCATAGGCGATGCGGATGGCATCGCGCGCGGTGTGCGGGCGGCGCGTCGAGACGGCGCAGATCGAAATGCCTGGCATCAGCATGCCTTGCGTGACCAGATCGGTGCCCATTTCGCCCGAGCCGATGACACCAATGCGCACCGGGCGGCCTTCGGCGGCACGCCTGGCGAGATCACGGGCAAGGCCGGTCAGGGCGACGTTGATCATGCAGGAATGTCCACAGCTTCGTGATTTGGGATCGGATAGCAGGGAACGGGTTCTATTTGCCAACGAAACCCGGTCGCGACCGGCAATTTCCACGAAATCGTCTCGGAAGGGACGTCCTTCGGGGCTCGATTGGCCGAAGCGCAACCAATTGACATCGCAGCGAACAACCCCAATAAAACATTCGTTTGTCAACAAAGGCAAATGTTCACCGACGCGACAGTCGGGAAGCATTCGCCTCTGGCGCAAATTGGGGAGTGTCTTTGCGCCACGGCGTCAAAGGCTGGATGGAGCATCATTGCGAGGCGTCGAGCGAAGGCTCGCGGCTCCAGGGGAGGAAAAATGGATACTGTTCTCGCGGGCCTCAAAGGGGCCATCGATACGCTTGGCCCGACGATCCTGCTGCCGATCGTCATTTTCATCATCGCCGTGGCTCTGGGCGCCAAGGTCAGCAAGGCTTTTCGCGCCGCCGTCACCATCGGCGTCGCCTTCATCGGCATCAATCTGGTGCTTGGCCTGATGTTCACGTCGATTGGCGATGTCGCCAAGGCCATCGTCACCAACACCGGCATTCATCGCGACATCATCGATGTCGGCTGGCCCTCCGCGGCCGCGATCGCCTTCGGCTCGTCGGTCGGCCTCTGGGTCATTCCGGTCGGCATCCTGGTCAATATCGTGCTGTTGCTGACACGCATGACGCGCACGCTCAATGTCGACGTCTGGAATTTCTGGCACTTTGCCTTTGTCGGCTCGCTGGTGGTCGCCGCAACCGACAATCTGGCCTATGGCATCGCGGTCGCAGCACTTGTCGCAGCACTCTCGCTGCTGTTCGCCGACTGGTCCGCGCGCGCGGTGCAGCAGTTCTACGGCGTGCCCGGCATTTCGGTGCCGCATCTCGCCTCGGCACAGATTCTGCCGATCGCCATTGTGCTCAACTGGATCATGGACCGCATTCCCGGGATCAACCGCATCAACATCAACACGGACACGATCGAGCGCAGGTTCGGCGTGTTCGGCGAACCTGTCGTGATGGGCCTGATCATCGGCCTCGTGCTTGGTGCGATCGCCTTCTACAATGCGGGTGATCTCAGTGTGGTGCTGGCAAAGGTTCTGGGCACCGGCATGACGCTGGCCGCGGTGATGCTGCTGCTGCCGCGGATGGTCAAGATCCTGATGGAGGGGCTGATCCCCGTTTCCGACGCCGCACAGGCGTTCGTGCGCAAGCGCACCGGTGACCGAGAGCTTCTCGTTGGTCTTGATTCGGCGATCCTGATCGGCCATCCGGCCGCGATCTCGTCGTCGCTGATCCTGGTGCCGATCGCAATCATCCTGTCCATCATCCTGCCGGGCAACCGCGTCATCCTGTTCGCCGACCTCGCGGTCATCCCCTTCATCGTCGCCATGACCGCGCCGCTGGTCAAAGGCAACGTGTTCCGCATGGTGGTGATCGGCACGGTGACGCTGGCCATCGGCTTCTACGTCGCCAACGCGCTGGCGCCGCTGTTCACAAGCGCTGCTGTCGCATCGGGCTTCAAGCTGCCGGCGGACGCGCTGCAGATCACCTCGGTGGTCGACGGCTTCCTGTGGGTGCCTTACGTGGTCATCGAGGCGATCCAGGGGATGGGGCTTGTCGGCATCATCGTGATCGCGGTGGTCATCGCGGCATTGTTTGTCCTCTACCGCCGCAATCCGCTCGGCTGGGAGCGGGCCGCGGGCGCCGAGGACGAGCCGGCCGAAGAGACGGCCTGACCTGATAGCGTCCACCCTTTAAACCGATCGTGCGCCCTTTCCGGGGCGCACGATTTCATCGACGGAGCAAAGAATGTCTGACGGCCTCATGCAACTTCTGGACCCCGATGCGATCGTGCTCGGATCCGATGCATCGACCAATGAGGAGATCATCCGCATCCTGGCGGGCCGGCTCGAGACGCTCGGCTATGTCAAAAGCTCCTATGCCGACGCGGTCGTGCGCCGCGAAATGACCATTCCGACAGGACTGCCGCTGGAGCGCGCCGACAATGTCGCTGTGCCGCACACCGATCCGGAACATGTGCTGAAGCCTGGCATCGCGCTGGGCACATTGAAGCAACCGGTGACCTTCGCCAACATGGAAGACCCCGACGAGAAGCTGCCGGTCGGCTTCGTCTTCCTGCTTGCCATCAATGACAAGGACAAGCAGATTGAGGCGCTGCAGGCCGTCATGGCCACCATCCAGAACCCGCAAGCCTTGGATGACTTGAGGTCGGCCAGAACCCTCGAAGACGTGCGAGCCGTACTCGGCTGAAACAAGGAGAAGCAGAGATGTCCAGACAGAAAACCATTCTCTTTGCCTGCGGCACGGGCATCGCCACCTCGACCGCGGTCAACGTCGCCGTCACCGAGGAAATGAAGAAACGCGGCCTCACCTTCAACGCCCAGCAGGCAAAGGCCACCGAAGTGCCTGGACTGGCCGACAATGTCGACTTCATCGTCGCAACCACACCGATCTCCGCTTCGGTGACCAAGCCGGTGATCAAGGGCCTCGCCTTCCTCACCGGCATCGGCAAGGACAAGGTGCTGGACGAGATCGAGGCGCAGTTGCGCAAATAAGGTCACAAGCTATCGCGGAGGCTACACGGCTTCTGCGAAAGAACAGGCTCAGACCACTCGGACGTAGCTCGTCATTCCCGATTTCTGATGCTCGATGATATGGCAGTGCAGCAGCCAGTCCCCGGGATTGTCGGCGACGAAGCCGAGCTGAACCTTTTCGTTGGGCTGGATGAGATAGGTGTCGGAAATAGCCGGCTGAACCTGGCGCGTCGAGGATGACAGCACCTTGAAGCTCATGCCGTGCAGATGCATCGGATGGGATTGCGGCGTCAGGTTCTCCATGTCGATGACGTAGCTTTGGCCAAGCTTCAGTTCGGCCAGAGGCGCGGTCGGATCCTTGGTGTCGCCGGGCCACGGCACTTTGTTGATGGCCCAGAAACTGTAGCCAAGCGAACCGCAGATGCCATCGCTCGGGACGTTTTCCGCCGTGGCGCTCAGTGCCAGGGAAATATGCCTGGCGCTGGCGAGATCCACTTTCGCCACCGGATTGAGCTCCAGCGGAGCAACATCCCGAATGTCCCGTTTGAGGGATTTTCCTGTCGCGTGCAGGGTTGCCAGGATTTTAGGCTTGGTGCCCCTGACATCCCTCAAGCTGACGATCGCGCCTTCCTCGTCGGGCATGCGTATGGCCAGTTCCATGCGCTGTCCAGGTCCAAGCAGCAAGGCGTCGGGCGAAAAACGTTCAGGCACCGGATTGCCGTCGAGCGCCATGACACTCGCCTCCGCACCGTCGACGCGAAAAGCGTAGATACGCGTCACGTCGGTGATGGCGACGCGCAGCCGCACCAGTCCGCCGGCCGGCGCATCATATTGCGGCTGGTCGAGCCAGTTGGCGGTGCGCACCGTGCCGTAAGTGCCGGTTCTTGCGGCATCGCGCGGCCGGAACTGATCGATGAACTGACCGTCGTCGCCGAGGCGCCAGTCGCGCAGGTTGAGGACGATTTCGGCATCGAATTTCGGATCGCTTGGATTTTCGACCACGATCACGCCGGTCAGGCCGTGGCCCATCTGCTCCAGCGTGTTGCAATGCGGGTGGTACCAGAAGGTGCCGGCGTCCGGCGGCGTGAAGGCGTAGTCGAAATGATCGCCGGTGTAGACGTAGGGCTGGACCAGGAACGGGACGCCGTCCATCTTGTTTGGAACGCGAATACCGTGCCAGTGGATCGTCGTCGGATCGTCGATCGCGTTGACAAGGCGTGCGGCGAAGGGCTCGCCTTTTTTCATCCTGAGCACGGGCGGCATTCCGGCGTTGCCATAGGTCAGCACATCCCTGGTCTGGCCGACATCCATCAGCTTCGCCTGGATCTTTGCCGTCTGCAAAACCACCGGCTCAGGCGTGGCAGCGGCCCAGCCGCCAAGCCGACCCATGGCCGAAAGCCCGACCCCGCCCGCGCCGGCTATTGCTGCCGTTTTCAAAAGCCTGCGGCGTGTGAGTAAGGTCATTCGGCGCTCCAACTGCAAAGGCGACTGCCCGCGAAGGTGTAACCGCCGCGCCATGGATCACAAGCCGGGAACCCGCGCAAATTCTGTTGAACGCATGGCGTAAGCCAGACTGCGCCATTCAGCCTCCTCATCCTGGCTGAATTCGAGGATGAAAAGGACGGCAACGGGGCGGCTCGGAACGGAACTTGGTCGACCGGGAAGATGACACCAGGGCGGTTAAGCGCCGTTAGCCACACCTTCAGATTTAGGACCCTTTGCGGACACGTTCCGAGTTGGTAAGGGCTTCACCCAGTCGTCCCACCGTCTGCTTCAAAGCCTTTTCAGCTGAATCAGTGAGCGTTTTTGCTCCGCCTTCGCAGAATCCGCCAGCGTCACCTTGAGCATTTCCTTCGCCTGCAACAGTTGAACCCAAGAGCCGACCTTTAGGTCCATCGACGATAATAGATGCCGCAAGTTGAACTTCTGTTTCCATTCCGGCGGTCCAGAATCCAGGAACGACGCGAAGTCGGCCATCGAGTTCTTCGCCTTTGACGATTATCATGCCCTTGGCACTCTGAGCGGCTAAATCAGCCCGGTCGACGGGCTGTTCAACGATCTGCAATTCCGTGACAAGGGTCTCGAAGGTCTTGGTGACCGAGCCCTTGAAGCCGGACCGCAGATCGAGCGGGAAGGTGTGAGCTGCGCAGTTCATGTCAGATGGCTTGATGTCGCGGCTCAAGGCACTCGGATCCACGTACAAAAGGTATTTGCCCGGTAGCTTGTCACCGTACGACGAATACACGTTGTATGAGGCAATCGGCAGCGGCTCGGCCTTGTATTGGCAGCCGGTGACCGTCGCGGCCAAGGCCGCGAATACAGTAAATCGTAATTTCATGATTATCCCCCCAAGCCCTTTTATACAAAATCAAAGGGCGAGGAGAATGTCTAGAAATCTTTGATCCCCGAAATGTCGGCGGCTCCAAGTAGCTCCGTCAAACTGCAATAACACAAAAGCTATTCAGCCGCCTCGGCATAGTGTGCCGGCACGTAGTTGAGGATGGGGCCGAGCCAGCGCTCTACCTCGGCCAAGGGCATTGCCTTGCGGCGTGCATAATCCTCGACCTGGTCGCGTTCGACCTTGGCGACGCCGAAATAATAGCTTTCGGGATGCGCCAGATAGATGCCGGAAACCGACGAGCCCGGCCACATCGCATAGCTTTCGGTCAGGCTCACGCCTGCATTGCGCTCACCGTCGAGCAGCCGGAACAAAGTCGCCTTCTCAGTGTGATCCGGCTGCGCCGGATAGCCGGGCGCCGGACGGATGCCGCGATAAGGTTCGCCGATCAGCTCGTCCGGTGCCAGCGCTTCATCTGAAGCATAGCCCCAGAACTCCTTGCGCACCTTCTCATGCATCCGCTCGGCAAAGGCTTCGGCGAAGCGGTCGGCCAGCGCCTTGACCATGATCGAGGAATAATCATCATTCGCCCGCTCGAACCGTTCGGCGATAGCCACCTCCTCGATGCCGGCGGTGACGATAAAGCCGCCGATGTAATCCGGCTTGCCGCACTCCGCCGGCGCGACGAAGTCCGCCAGTGCGACATTGGCCTTGCCATCGCGCTTGGTTAGCTGCTGGCGCAAGGTAAAGAAGGTCGCCAGTTCCTGCGACCGCTTTTCGTCCGTGAACAGCCTGATGTCGTCGCCGACGGCATTGGCCGGCCAGAAGCCGATGACGCCGCGCGGGGCGAACCATTTTTCGGCGATGATCTTTTTCAGCATCGCCTGCGCATCCTCGAACAGCTGGCGCGCGGCGGCGCCTTGCGCCTCGTCTTCGAGAATTTTGGGATAACGGCCCTTCAGCTCCCAGGTCTGGAAGAACGGCGTCCAATCGATGTAGCGCGCGAGTTCGGTGAGATCCCAGTTCTCGAACACCTTGACGCCGGTAAAAGACGGCTTCGGCGGCTCGTAGGCAGACCAGTCGATCCGGTGCGCATTGGCCCTCGCCTTGGCCAGCGGCAGCCGTTGCTTGTCGGCTTCGGAGCGGGCATGTGCATCCGCGACCTTCTTGTATTCGGTGCGCACCGTGTCGACATAGCCGCCCTTGCTCTCGTTCGACAGCAAGGACGACACGACGCCGACCGCCCGGCTGGCGTCGGTGACGTAGACCGTCTGCCCCTTGCTGTAGCGCGGGTGGATCTTCACCGCCGTGTGCACGCGGCTGGTCGTCGCGCCGCCGATCAGCAGCGGAATGTCGAAGCCTTCACGCTCCATCTCGGCGGCCATGTGCGCCATCTCATCAAGGGACGGCGTGATCAGGCCGGACAGGCCGATGATATCGACATTTTGCTCACGGGCCGTCTGCAGGATCCTGGCCGCCGGCACCATGACGCCGAGGTCTATGATCTCGTAATTGTTGCAGGCGAGCACGACGCCGACGATGTTCTTGCCGATGTCATGGACATCGCCCTTCACCGTCGCCATCAGGATCTTGCCTGCCGTCTGGCGTTCGCCATTGTCGATGCCGATGGCGGCGTTGGCCAGCTTCTCGGCTTCCATATGCGGCAGCAGTCCGGCGACAGCCTGCTTCATGACCCGCGCCGACTTCACCACTTGCGGCAGGAACATCTTGCCCGCGCCGAACAGGTCGCCGACGACATTCATGCCTGCCATCAGCGGGCCTTCGATGACATGCAACGGGCGCTCGGCGGCAAGCCGCGCTTCCTCGGTGTCGGCGTCGATGAATTCGGTGATGCCGTTGACCAGTGCATGGCCGATCCGCTGTTCGACAGTCAATTCGCGCCAGGCGAGATCGCGCTCCTTGGTTTCCTGGCCCGCCGTGCCTTTGAAGCGTTCGGCGATCTCCAGCATGCGTTCGGTGGCGGTGCCGCCGGCCTTGGGCATGCGGTTGAGCACGACATCCTCGCAGGCTTCGCGCAGTGCCGGCTCGATCGTATCGTAGACGGCGAGCTGACCGGCATTGACGATGCCCATGTCCATGCCGCGCTGGATGGCATGGTAGAGGAACACGGCATGCATGGCCTCCCGCACCGGCTCGTTGCCGCGGAACGAGAAGGAGAGGTTCGACACACCGCCGGAAATGTGGACATGCGGCAGCGTCGCGGTGATCTCGCCCGCCGCCTCGATGAAGTCGACGCCGTAATTGTCGTGCTCCTCGATGCCGGTGGCGATGGCGAACACGTTCGGATCGAAGACGATGTCCTCGGGCGGGAAGCCGGCCTGTTCGGTCAAAAGCTTGTAGGCGCGGGTGCATATCTCCACCTTGCGCGCTTTGGTGTCGGCCTGGCCATCCTCGTCGAACGCCATGACGACCACGGCGGCGCCATAGGCGCGCACGAGCCTTGCATGATGCAGGAATGCCGCCTCGCCTTCCTTCATCGAGATGGAGTTGACCAGCGGCTTGCCCTGCACGCATTTCAGGCCAGCCTCGATGATCTCCCATTTGGAACTGTCGACCATGACCGGGACACGGGCGATGTCCGGTTCGGCGGCGATCAGGTTGAGATACTCCACCATCGCCTTCTTCGAATCGATCAGGCCTTCGTCCATATTGATGTCGATGATCTGCGCGCCATTGGCGACCTGGTCGCGCGCCACGTCGAGCGCGGCGACATAGTCACCCGCCGTGATCAGCTTCCTGAACTTGGCCGACCCGGTAACATTGGTGCGCTCGCCTACATTGACGAAGGGAATTTCGTCCGTCAGCGTGAACGGCTCCAACCCGGACAGGCGCATCTTGCGCTCGATGTCGGGAATGGCGCGTGGCGGATACTTTTTCACCGCCTCGGCGATGGCGCGGATGTGCTCGGGCGTCGAACCGCAGCAGCCGCCGACGACATTGACCAGTCCCTCGCGGGCAAACTCCTCGATCTGCGCGGCCATGAAGTCCGGGCTCTCGTCATACCGACCGAATTCATTGGGCAGGCCGGCATTCGGATAGGCGCAGGTGAAGGTGTTGGCGACGCCTGAAATCTCGGCCAGATGCGCGCGCATGGCGTTGGCGCCGAGCGCGCAGTTGAGGCCGATGGTGAACGGGCTGGCGTGGCGCACCGAATGCCAGAAGGCCGTCGGCGTCTGGCCCGACAGCGTGCGGCCGGAGAGGTCAGTGATGGTGCCCGAAATCATCACCGGCAGGCGCACGCCCTTCTCGATGAAGATCTCTTCCGCTGCAAAGATCGCCGCCTTGGCGTTCAGCGTGTCGAAGATGGTCTCTATCAGGATGATGTCGGCGCCACCGTCGATCAGGCCGCGCAGCTGCTCGCCATAGGCGAGGCGCAGATCGTCGAAGGTCACGGCGCGATAGCCGGGATTGTTGACGTCGGGCGACATCGAGGCGGTGCGGTTGGTCGGCCCGAGTGCACCGGCGACAAAGCGGCGCTTGCCGTCCTGCTGCTCGGCCCGAACAGCGGCGCGCCGCACCAGCCGCGCGCCATCGCGGTTCAGCGCGTAGACGGCATCCTCCATGCCGTAATCGGCCTGGGCGATCGAGGTCGAGGAGAAGGTGTTGGTTTCGAGGATATCGGCGCCTGCGATGGCGTATTGATAGTGAATCTCCTCGATCGCCTTCGGCTGCGTCAGGATCAGAAGATCGTTGTTGCCTTGCTGGTGGCAGGCGCAGCCGGCGAAGGCCTCGCCGCGAAACTGGTCCTCGTCAAAGCCGAGGCCCTGGATCTGCGTGCCCATGGCGCCATCGAGGATGAGGATGCGTTCGCGTGCTGCTGCCGTCAGCGCGGCAAGCACTTCCGAGCCGTCCGGTTTTGCCGCGACGGGGCCGAACAAATCGTCCAGCGATGCAGAATTCTGCGACATTTTTTATCCCTTTGGCGACAGGCCTTTTCATGTCACATAAGGATATCTTTATGTCAATATACGGTAGGTGCGCGTGATTGTCACCCACCTGTCTCGAAGGCGGGGTCTGTGGCGCCGGTTTTCCGACGGACCTACGCTCTGTCGAAGCTTGCCAGGAAGCGGGCGAAGACCGGATTGAAGCGATCCGGCGAATCCCAGAACGGCGCGTGGCCGGATTTGTCGAGCAGATGGGCCTTGCCTTCCCATAGATTGGAGAATTTCACAGCGGAGACGAAATCGATGTTGACGAATGGCTCGTCGATGCCGTTCAGAACGGCGATCGGCGGCGTCTTGCCGGCCACGATCTCGCGCTGGTTCCGCCCGGTGCCGGCCGCGAACTTTTCGAACATCAGGCGCCGCGCCCTTCCATCGGTGCGCGCCACCGTGTCGATGAGAAACGGCTCGAACGGCTCGCCGCAGGTGCTGCGCGCATAGGCCTCGACATCCGCGTCAGTGAAGGTTTCCTGCCCGGCAAGGTGCATATGCGGGCTCGGCTTGAAGCCGTTGCCGACCTCCTCGGGCGAGACGGGCGGCGTGCCGGTGATCATCAGGCCAAGCAGGCCGGGAAAGCGGTCGATCATCTCAAGCCCGATATGGCCGCCGAGCGACCAGCCGAAGACGATGGCCTTGTCGATGCCGAGCACCCCGAGCACTTCGGTCATGGCGTCGGCATAGCCTTCCATGCTGTAGGAACGCTCCGGATCGATCGCATCGGCGGACGCTCCATGGCCGGGCAAGTCGGGAGCGATGAGATGGTAGCGCTCGCCCAACATGCTGTCCAACTGGTTGCGGAAAACGGCGCTGGAAGATGAATTGCCGTGGATCAGCATGACAGCGGTGCCTTCGCCACCGGTCTGGCGAACCGCGATCTTGCCGTGGCTGGTTTCAAGGGTCTTCTGCGAGATCGCCATTGTCCGCTCCGTCGGGGGAATTGCCCTGTTTTAATGCAGTTGCGCAGCAAAGCGCCATGGCTTCCAAACCTTTGCGGGAACCATCTTCCCGGCCAGGTTGCGTTGAAAAATCCTTTTCAAATAAGAACAATTATGCGTAGATTGTCAATTATCCAACTCCCGATGAACGGGAGGAAAACAGGGAACAGCACGATGAAGCCCAAATCCGCCGCAAGTCGAATCCGCCATATGCTGATGAGCACGACGCTGATCGGCATGTTTGCCGTGTCAGGCGCCCCCGCCTTTGCCGAAATCGTCAAGATCGGCCTGCTTGCGCCGCTGACCGGCCCTGCCGCGGCGGACGGCCAGGAATTCCAGCGCGGCGTGCAGATGGCCATCGACGAGGCCAACGCAGCCGGCGGCGTTGCCGGGGATACGTTCGAACTGGTGGTCGGCGACGTCAAGGATCAGTCCGCCGGCAACGTCACCAGCGCGGTCGAGCGCCTGCTTGGCGATCCGGGCGTGCACTTCATGCTGACCGGCTATGCCAGCCTGACCAATTTCGAGATCGACAACATGGCCGAAGCGGAAATGCCTTACATGCTGGCGGCCACCTCGCAGCAGACCAGGGACATCATCGCGCCGAGCCCCGATAAATACATGTGCTGCTGGTCGCTGACGCCTTCCTTCGACGCCTACAACACCGACGTCACCCTGTTCGTCGAGAAGCTCGCGGCCGACGGCAAGATCACCTTGCCGACCAAGAAGGTCGCCATCATCTCGTCCGACAACGCTTATTCGAAGACCATCTCCGAAGGCATGAAGAAGACCTTCAAGGAGAAGGGCTGGACCATCACCGTCGACGAGATCGTGCCCTTCGGCGAAGTGACCGACTGGCGTTCGATCCTCGCCAAGGTGCGCGAGAACGTTCCCGACGTCGTCATCAACACCGACTATCTGCCGGGCAATTCGGCGTCCTTCCTGAACCAGTTCCTCGAGCAGCCGACCAAGAGCCTCGTCTTCCTGCAATACGCACCGAGCGTTCCGGAATTCGTCGAACTGACCGGCAAGAAGTCGGATGGTGTCATCTACAACCTGCTCGGCGGCGCGCTGACGACGCCGAAGAACCCGCGGGCCGACGAGGTGGCAGCCAAGTTCAAGGCAAAATACGGCGTCGAGAGCGGCACCTACGGCATCGGCCTCTACGAAATGACCAATGTCTATTTCGACGCGGTCAAGAAGGTCGGCGGCGCATCCGACCATGCGGCGATCATGAAGGCGCTGTCGGAGACCGACAAGCAGGTCGCCGAAGGGCGGCTGAAATTCGATCCCGCCACCCACCTTGCCACACAGGGCGACGACTACATCCCGATCACCTTCTTCCAGATTTGGGACGGCCAGCGCACGCTGATCTCTCCGGAGAAATACGCCACCGGCGCCTTCAAGCTCCAGCCCTGGATGAAGTAGGGAATGGCCCTGCTTGAACTGGACGACGTGTCGAAGGCCTTCGGTTCGCTGAAGGCCGTCGACGGCGTGTCGTTCAAGGTCGAGGCCGGCGAGATCTTCGGTATCGCCGGCCCGAACGGCAGCGGCAAGAGCACGCTGTTCAACATCATCACCGGCATCCCGTTCGGCCCCGACCGGGGCAACATCCGCTTTGACGGCATTGCCATAAACGGCAAATCGGGACACGCCATCGCGCGCCTCGGCCTCGCCCGCACGTTTCAGCGCGAGACCAGCTTCGACGGGCTGACCGTGTTCGAGAACGCGCTGATCGGCGCCAGTTACGGCAAGCAGGAAAAGACAGCGGCCACGGCCCGCAATGCCGCCGCCGAGGCGCTGGAGTTCGTCGGTCTGGGATCTCAGTCGTTCGGCCGGCTTGCCGGCGAATTATCCGTGTTCGAGCGCAAATGCCTGATGCTTGCCACCGCGATTGCCATGCAGCCGCGCATGCTCTTGCTCGACGAGCCGGCATCGAGCCTGACCAAGCCCGAGATCGAGACGTCGATCGGCCTGATCCGCCGCACCGCCGAGCGCGGCATCACCATCCTTCTGATCGAGCACGTGCTGACCTTCCTGATGAGCCTTTCGCAGCATCTGCTGGTGCTCAACAATGGCCGTGTCCTGGCCGCCGGCGATCCGGCAGGCGTAATCGCCGATCCGCGCGTCATCGAAGCCTACCTCGGCACGAGGAGGTCGGCGGCGTGAACCCCATTCTCAGCGTCGAAGGCGTCACCGCCGGCTATGGCCGCGTCACCGTGCTGCACGATATCTCGCTGGAGGCCGGCCGTTTCGGCAATGTCGGCCTGTTCGGCCCCAACGGCCATGGCAAGACGACGCTGCTGCGCGCAGTCTCCGGGCTGCTGCAGCCGAAGAGCGGCCGCATCCTGTTCGACGGGCAAGACATTGCCGGCCGCAGCGCACGCGCCATCGTCGGCGCCGGCCTGATCCATGTGCCGCAAGGCAACCGGCTGTTTCCCGATCTCTCGATCGCCGACTGCATGGCGCTCGGAGCCTATTCGCCGCGGGCCCGGCCGCATGAGGCGGAGAACCGCGAGAAGGTGATCAAGCTGTTTCCGAAACTGGCGGAACGCTGGCGCCAGCGCGTGCGCACATTGTCGGGCGGCGAGCGCCAGATGGTGTCGATCGGCACCGCGCTGATGAGCCATCCGCGCCTGCTGATCCTCGACGAGCCGACGCTGGGGCTGGCACCCAAGATCAAGGACGAACTCTGCGCCTCCGTCATGGACATTTCGCGCGGCGGCGTGCCGCTGATCGTCGTCGAGCAGGATATCGAATTTCTGCTGGAACTGACGCAGCAACTCTACCTCGTCAACCATGGCGCCGTTGCGACCGAGATCAAGCCGGGCGAAAGCCTCGACCACGGCGAGATCATGTCGATGTATTTTGGCCATTAGGAAAATCCGAAGATGAGCGCATTGGCGGAAATCCTGTTCGGCGGCCTGTTCCAGGGCTCGCTCTACGCCATGATGGCGGTTGGGCTCGCTCTCGTCTGGACGACGATCGGCGTGTTCAATTTCAGCCATGGCGTGTTCATGATGCTGGGCGCCTACATCGCCTGGCAGCTGGTCGAACTCGGCCTGCCGGCGGCGGTCGCCTTTCCCATCGCCGTCGTCGTCATGGCCGGCGTCGGCTGGATCCTGCAGGCGAGCGTCGTGCGGCCGCTGATCGGCCGACCCAACATCGTGCTGGTCGTCGTCATCACCACGCTGGCAGCCGGGTCGCTGATCGAGAACGGCGCGCTGACCATCTGGGGACCGCGCTCGAAGCAGATCCCGGCGCTGATCGCCGGCAACACCACCATCGGCGGCGTCGGCGTCTCCCTGCACCAGATCGCCATCATCGTCATCACGCCGCTGATCCTGACCGCACTTTGGATGTTCCTCAACCGCACGCGGCTCGGGCTGGCGCTGCGCGCCGTGGCGCAAAACGAAGATGCCAGCCACCTTGTCGGGCTGAACGTCACCGCGCTCTATGGGCTGGCCTTCGCCATCGCCGCTTCGCTCGCCGGGCTCGCCGGCATCTTCATGGGCGGCTACCGTTTCATGTCGCCGGTGATGGGCAGCGACCCGCTGCTCAAGGCGCTGATCGTCGTCGTCTTCGGCGGCATATCGAGCATATCGGGCCCGATCTTCGCCGCCTATCTGATCGGCTTCTTCGAGGCAGCCTGCAGCTATTATTTCGGCTTGTACTGGACGCCGGCGCTGCTGTTCGGCGTGCTCATCCTGACCCTGATGGTGCGCCCCGAGGGCATCTTCGCCAGCCGCTCCCGAGGCCTAGCATGACCGACACGACATCGCTGATCGCGCCTGGCCACGCCGAGGCGGCAACCCCGATCGCTCCAGGCCGCACGCCGTGGAAGCAGGAGGCCATCGGCTTCGTGCTCGGCTTCGCGCTGCTGGCGCTGCTGCCGCTGATCTTCGGTGACACCTATGCCCGCCACATCCTGATCATGGCCTTCATCTATGCGATCGTCGCCTCGAACTGGGATCTTAGCCTCGGCTATGGCGGCGTTTTCAATTTCGGCCATCTGGCGCTGTTCGGCATCGGCGTCTATGCCTACAGCCTGCTGACCAAGCTGGCCGAATTCGACCCGTGGATCGCGCTGTTTGCCAGCGGTGTCATCGCCACGCTGGCGGCGATCCTTGTGACCATCCCGATCCTGCGGCTGAAGGGCATCTACATCATCCTGGTCACTTTCGGCTTCGCGCAGCTGGTCATGCAGGTGATCATCAGCCAGTCCGCCATCACCGGCGGCACGCAAGGGCTGGTGCGCATTCCCGGACTTTACGTGTTCGACCACAATATGGTCCGTGACGGCAAGTCAGCCTATTTCTACATCGCGCTGGCGCTGCTGGTGGCGAGCACGCTGTTCCTGCGCGTGTTCGTGCGCTCACGCGCCGGGGCCAGTATCGTCGCCTTGCGCGACAATGAGGAATACGCCGTCAGCCGCGGCGTCTCGATCGTCCGCCAGCGCATGCTGACGCTTGCCGCGAGCGCCTTCTTCACCGGCATCGCCGGCGCCTTCTACGCCGCCTACCAGCGCAATGCCTCGATCGACGTCTTCGGCATGAGCCTGGCGACCATCATCCTGTCGATGGTGCTGCTCGGCGGCACCAGCACCATTTACGGCGCCATCATCGCTTCGTTCGTGCTGACGATCTTCGCCGAATGGATGGCCGATTTCGGTGCGTGGCGGCCGATGATCACGGCGGTGCTGATCATCGGCGTGATGCTGGCCTACCCGAGCGGCCTGGTCGGCATGATCAAGGCTTCATGGGGCGCCGTCGCCGGACGCCTGAAACGCCCGGCCTGACCGTTTCGGAATAGCGGCTCCGCCTCAGCGGATGCCGCACCAGTCGATGACCGAAGCAGCGATCACCTTGGCGGTCTCGACCACCGATTCGACCTCGACATATTCGTTGGAACCGTGAAAACCGTCGCCCGACGGGCCGAAGATGACACCGTCGACGCCGGCGCCGGCATAGTGCGCGGCATCGCACACAGCGACGAAGCCGCGCGCCTGCGGCGCCTTGCCGACCATGGCCTTGCGCTTCATCAGCGAGGTCACCAGCGGATGATCGACCGGGGTGTTCATCGGCGGGAAATACAGCCCGCCGAGCTCCCATTGGATCGCAGGCGGGTTGTCGCGCAGCCACGCATCGGTCTGGGCGAAATGGTGGACGAACGTCTCGAAATCGCGGCGGTAGTCGGCCGAGTTCTCATCGGGCAGGAATTTCATGTCGAGATCGAGCACCGCGACGTCGGGAATGATGGCCGGGTTGGTCATGACGGTCGGCAGGCCGTGTTCGCCAAGGCCGGTGCCGCCATGCATGACGCCGATGTTGATCGTGTTCATACCGAGCGGCAGCAATGGATGCGATTTCGCCCGCGTCCGGTCCAGTTCATACTGGCGCACGGCGGCGATGAAGCGAGCGGCGATCTCGATGGCGTTGACGCCCGGCTCGAGCCGGTCCTTGTCGTGGCGCTGCGGATAAATCTCGTTGTAGCGCAGCGCCGAATGGGCGTTGCGGCCGCGGATCGTCACCCGCGCCCATTCGAGCCCGCCTTCGACGGGCAGGACATCGCCCCAGGTCGGTTCGGCGACCAGCACCGCCTTGGCGAGCTTGCCCTTCTTCACCGCGTCCATGGCGCCGAAGCCGCCGGCTTCCTCGTCGACGACGGAATGGATGGCCAGCCGGCCCTGCAGCGTGATGCCCGCCTTGCGGATCGCATGTGCTGCGGCGACGCAAGCGGCGACGCCGCCCTTCATGTCGACGGCGCCGCGGCCATAAAGGCGGCCATTGGTGATCTCGCCGCCGAACGGATCCACCGACCAGTCCTTCATCGCGCCGACCGGCACGACGTCGATGTGGCCGCACAGGATCAGGCTGCGGTCCTCGTCTCCCGCCCATTCGCCGACCAGATTGGGCCGGCCGGGCAAGGCATCCCATTGCTCGGT
This sequence comes from Mesorhizobium sp. M0491, assembly GCF_040321265.1. NCBI lineage: Bacteria > Pseudomonadati > Pseudomonadota > Alphaproteobacteria > Hyphomicrobiales > Phyllobacteriaceae > Mesorhizobium > Mesorhizobium sp. M0491. Next base: position 86,456 of record NZ_JAMYRE010000025.1, on the reverse strand, counting down.
CTTGAACCCGTCCTGCCTGAGGATCGGTTCGAGCAGCGCCTGGACATCCGCCTCGCGGTTGATCGCCGGGTTGGGCTCGAATTTGGGGTTGACCGAAGGGATGCGAACCATGTCGCGGGTCAGGCCGATCAACCAGTCGCGATCGGTCTCGATCTCAGCCTGCACGGCATCGATGATGGTCTGGTTGTCGGGCATTGTCGCTTCCTTCTCTGCGTCGCGGCGCTTTGCAATCGCTGCACTGGGCGCAACGACACTATTTCCTTGTGGTTTTGGATTTGGCGGCGTCGTCGGCCGATGACGACAGGGCGGTATCGAGCGTGACCGCATTGGCGCTGCGGATCCTTTCGATGTCCTCGATGCGCTTGCGCACCCCGGCGCCGTGGCTCTCCAGCGCGTGGGCAAACACGGTTTCCATCTGGGCAACGGCCGTCGCCAGCGTGTCGAACGGCGAGTTGGCGTCGATCGCGGCGACCATGGTCAGGTCCGCTATGTCAGATATCGGCGACAGCCAGACATCGGTGAACAGCAGGATGGAGACGCCGCGCTCCTTGGCCTGCTGGGCAAAGCTCACCACGTCCGACTGGTAACGCCGGTAGTCGAACACGACGAGGAGGTCGCGCTTGCCAAGGTCGATCAACAGGTCGAAATCGGCGGGGCTCAACGAACCGATGTCGCGCACGCCGGAGCGGAACTGCAGGAGGTAGCCGGCCAGCATGGAGGCGATATGCCGGCTGAACCGGCCGCCCAGCAGCACGACCTGGCCCTTGCTCTCCAGCAGCATGTTGACGGCGCGCGTGTAGGCCTGCACCGGCACTGCCGTGCGGGTGCGCTCCAGGCTGTCTGAAACCGAATGGAAATAGGTAAGTGCGGTGCCTTCGCTGGAGCCGCCCGGACGCTTGGCCTCCATCATCAAAAGCGGCGAATGCAGCCTGGATTCGACTTCGGTGAGCAGGCGTGCCTGGAAGTCGGCAAAGCCGACATAGCCAAGCTTGGTCATCAGCCGCGTCACGCTCGGGTCGCTGACGCCGGCGCGCCGTGCCAGCCGGGTCGCGGTGCCCAGCCCCGACATCGGATAATCGGCGAGCAGGACCTGGACGATCTTCTCTTCCGCGGAGGTGAACGCCACGGTCGTATTGGCCAGTTCTTCGCGGATCGACATTGTCATCGCCTATCGTCGACGGAAAGACAATTATCTTACAATTTCGCACATGTTTGTCAAATTTGGAACTTTTCTTACAGAACCATCGAGAGTTCGGCATGACTTGCAATCCCATGACAGCCAAGCCAGTCGTGCAACACATCCACGTCGGCTCGAACGAGGGCTTGCGTCTATCTGAAGCTGGCGATGGGCAGGAACTTGACCGCTGAACCGGTGAAGCGTCGGTGATCGGAGGTCTGTCCTCGCGGCTGGAATCCATCGAGATAGATGTGCTCCGGCGCTGTGCGGATGAGATTGGCGGCAATGACGGACGCCGCCGCAGGGCTAGCTCCGCCGGCGATGCCACGACCCGTCTCAATCAGCCGGCCGGACAACGCTGCCGGCACGATGACCGCGGTGGCTTCGGGATCGAGATTTGGCTGGACACGGTCGGCCTTCGGGCTGGTCCTGACGCGATCTTCGGGCTTCGATTGGGCAACCGAGACCCGCTGGCCGGCCAACCCATTGTGGCCGTCATCGGCGTGGTTCAAGGCCAGCAAGGCAGCGACCGCATCGCCGGCTTTGTCTGCTTCAGGCTGGCGCATCGGGCTTGTCAAGCTTTCCGGTCGCCATGTCGGCAACGGGATGTTGAGCGCCACAAGGTCCGGCGCGCCGCTCGCGGGGCCGGCATCCGACTTGCCCGAGGGAATTTCAGCATCGGTTGCCGCTGGATTGGCCAGTTCGGCCCGCGCCGTGGAAGCGTTGGCTGTTGCAAGTTGCGCGATTTGCGGGGTCGGAATGCTGGTCGTTGGCCCGGTGCGCGGGGCGAAGGCTGGCAGCGGCACTGAGCCCGGCGCCATCGCCATGACGATCGCTTCAGGCGTCTTTCCTTCCGGCCCAATCGACGATTCTTCGACCCGATCGACGGAAGCCATCTGGATGTCAGCGCGCTGGGCATCCTGCGGCGGCACGATCGCGATGCCGGCGGGCCTGGGTTCAACGGACTTGGCCGGCTTGCGTGGCGCCGGCACCGCTTCGGCGACATCATCGGTCTCGTCCGCGCCGCGCCCGCCCAAAAGCGTCGCCAGCAGGCCGCGCGGCCTGCGTTGGCCGCCGTCGGCACTTGCCAGGTCGATGTTGGGCGCGCCGGTGCCCTTGCGCGACTTGTAGGCGGCAAACGCCTGCCCATAACCGGGCAGCGGTTTGCCGTCGCTCGGCACATGCAGCGTATTGCCGTTCGGGAATACCCTTGCGAGTTCCTGGCGGCTGATGCCAGGCCAATGCCGCACATTGCCGACATCCATATGTATGAAAGGCGAGCCGGAGGTCGGGTAATAGCCTACGCCGCCGCCCTGCATCTTGAGGCCGATGTCGCGCAGCTTCTTCAGCGGCACATCCGGCAGGAAGAAGTCCATCGCGCGGCCAACCATGTGTTGGCTTTCCCGAGCCACGCCCTTCGAGCGGCTGCGCAGCATGGCGTTCGTCGCTGGCGACCGATAGGCGCTGACCACGTGAATATAGGCTGTCGAGCCGCTGGCGCGATAGGCCTGCCAGACAAGATCGAGCAGGCGCGGATCCATCTTCGTCGGTTCGTTGCGACGCCAGTCGCGCAGCATCAAATTGATCTTCTTCAATCCCGCCGGATCATAGCGCCCATTGCGCTTGAACACGATTTCAGCCTTCTCGCCCGTATGGAGATGTTGAATCTTCAAAGCACGCGTCTCCGCGAACGCGCCGGTAACGAACAGACATAAGAACGCTGCCATGATGGCCGGCAGTGTCCAAAGACGGGAAGCACCGGGGGCGTTTTGCACGTTTTCGCTCACGTTCATGCCTTGCACGTTCTTTTGTTTCGGGCGGTTTTAGGTTCCGCCCAGATCAGGAGCCTTTCGGCCCTCTTCCTGACAAGCATGGACTTGACCGACGCAGACGGGCATCCATGCCACAATACGTCATGTCGATGAACAGCATCTTGGTTAACGAATCGTGTCTTGCCGGGAATGCGCTTCGGCTGGAGTTGCCTGTGGCAGCCATTTTCTGGAGCAATGCACCGCTGATGAGGTCCGCCAGCACGACGGCCGCGCCGTTCCCGTGTAGCCGCCTCGCCCTTGCAAATGCAGAGGACGAATGTGCGGCAACAAGGATGTTGGAAACTGGTGCTGCGAGAGAGGATTGAACTCTCGACCTCTCCCTTACCAAGGGAGTGCTCTACCACTGAGCTACCGCAGCAACGGGCGTCTGAATAACCGCTGTCACCTTAATTTGCAAGGCGTTGAGGCCCTTTTCGACACCCCGCGCCGTTTTGGTGCGTTGGTGCCAATGTGGCACCACACGGGCGCTGTACGCCCTTGAGACTGCACCATCCGAGAGAGAGCTACACCATTCCTGTAGCCTGATTGGTGCCAATCTGGTTTCGATTTGAATAGAGCCCCGTACAGTGGTTTCTCGCATCCCGTCCCTTCACTCACTACCCGCGACACCCTTCGCGCGCGTCCTTGGCCCCGCCACGGCTCGAATTGATGCCGTTGCAAGGTTTCCCTACCCCCGATTCTCGCTAGAAGCCTTTCGCCTGGGCATAAGGCGACGGTTTGGGCGGCGTGTTGGCGAGATATTCCGTGAACTCGCGTTCCAGCTCGGCCACCGCCGCGCCCTTGTCAGCTTCCCTGCCGCGCTGGCCGCCATGCATCCGCCAGCGCTGGTCGTTGGTGCTGATCGTCCAGAACCAGTAGCCCTTGCTCGGACCGTGCTGCTCGCCAAGAAGGCGGCCGACACTGGAGCCGAGGAAGGATGCCTCAAAATCATGCGGTCGCGTTTCGCCGCCGATCAACGTGCGCCCCCAATCCAGCCAGAGGCGCGCGCCGCGATCTCGAACGAAATGGACTGCCTCGACGATGGTGGGGAAAGACCAGATCGCCTTGCCGTCCTCCAGGACCTCGTAACCATCCTCCGCAGCGTCGCGGACCTTCAATCGATCAGCCGGCATGCGATCATCCCTTGTTCGGCCCGTCAGTCGACCAAGCCTGCATCCAGGTATCGACGCGCATCATCGATCGCCTCGGAGGCGCTGCCCGTATCGTCTTCGATTTCCGCTCTGCTAAAGCCTAGCATTTTGGCATCGGCCAAGAGCATCTCAGTCAGCTCGGCAACCGAAGTGTCGTCGGTCTCGTGGATGTTGTTTGCAATCCATTTGAAGAGGAAATTCGTTCCGCGTGAACTCATGATGCCAGCTCACGGTCAGACGTCGAAGAGATCGTTAGGGCCATGCCCCTTTTCGTCAATGATGTCCGGATTTCCAATTTCGTCGATGATGTCGGGCGTGTTGTTTCGCGGGCTTCCTACACGGCTGCCGATAGGCCACATCTTCATGAGTTCCGATGGGAAGGGCTTCATCAAGTCTCGAGGATCTGGCTCCGGACCAAGCCAGCGCATGTAATCACCAGGCGCCAGAATCACCGGCATCCTGTCATGGATGGTTGCCATCAACTCGTTCGGCTCGCAGGTGGCGATGGCGAAGGTGCGGATCAGTTCGCCGGTCCCTTTGTCGGCATATTCTTCCCATATCCCGGCCATGGCGAAGGGCTCGTCATCCTTCATCGCAATTGCATAGGGCTGTTTCTTCTTGCCCGAGGCGTCCAGCTTTTGCCACTCGAAATAGCCGTCGACCGGCACCAGGCATCGGCGTGAGGTATAGGCTTTGCGGAACATGCCATTGGTCGCGATCGTCTCGCAGCGCGTGTTGACGGGCGCCGGGCGGCCGCCCCCATCACGAGCCCAGCCCGGGACCAACCCCCATTTGGCAGAGACGAAGCCAGCCATGGAAGTGGAGAGCTCTTCGCGGATGATGATCGGATAGCTCAGGCTAGGCGCACCGTTCCAGATCGGGAAGCCATTACCCATGCGTTCGACCTCCCCGGGATGGGCGAACTCGAACCGCCGCACCATGTCAGGGATTGTCGACTTTACGAAAACGCGTCCGCACATAAGCTCGATCGCACCTATCACGTTGAGGAAGATCAAAATGGGAACGGAATGCGAACAAGTCAAGCATTGTTGATTCAGCTAAGACATTGGTCGCGTCAGGGCCTGCCGCCTTCGCGATGGTCCATGGCCTCGGCAATGACCTCGAAGACGCTGGGTACTTCCTCGCTGATCTCGGTCGTGGCGATGCCGGCCTTGTCGGCTGCTTTCATCGCTTTGTCCGCAAGGTCGCTGATGACGATCGGATCATCGGTCGCGATTTCGGGCAGCTGTTCTGCCATCCATTTGTCGAGGAAATTGATGCCGCGTGTGCTCATGAGGCTAGAATCTCCTCGTAACATTTAGGTTCCGTCGTCCCGCCAACCCTGCACCGAGGCGTGGCGCAGCTTCGATTCGCCGCGAAGATACCGCACGCGGGCTGTCACGCCAGGTCCGACCCATTCCACACTCGGGCCGACCACCGCCGTCGGCACGCCGGCAGGCGGTTGGCCCTTGCGCACGCGCGCCATCAGCCGCTCGCGCAGTGCCTTGGTCAGTGCAATGGTGGCGGGTCCCGCATATTTGCCGTCGCGTGCCATCAGCCCGACCGTCTCCTTGCCTGGCTCGCGCTTGATGCCCAGCAGGTCGAACTCGCCGAAGTCCCAGCACTTGGTCTTGACCCAGATGTCGGACGGCCCGCTGCGGTAGGGGCTGCCCTGGCGCTTCGAGACGATGCCCTCCAGGCCCATCTTCTCAGCCGCTTCGTAGAACTCGGCACCACCGCCCAGGACGTGCTCGCTGTATTGGATGATGCCCTTGGCTGGCTTCACCAGATCCCACAGGATCTCCTTGCGCTCGATCGCCGGCTGCTGGCGCAGATCCACACCGTCCTTGTAGAGGATGTCGAAGGCCACGAAGGCGAGCAGCTCAGCGTTCCAGACCATTCGGGAGTGCATGGCGTGGAAGTTCGGCCGCCCATCCGGTTCCGGCGCGATCACCTCGCCGTCGATGATAAATGATTTGGCCTTCAACTGCTCGGCCGCGGTGACGATCGGCCAATAGCGCTTCGACCAGTCATGAGCGTTCCTGGTGAAGGCGCGGACGCCGGCCCAGTCGCGGATCAGCTGCGTTCGGAAGCCATCATATTTGATTTCGTGGAGCCAGTCGTCGCTAAGGGGCGGCTCAAGAACCAACAGGGGCTCAAGGGGTTTGATGAACTTCAGCCGGTCAGCGGCGTTATCCATGCACTCGATACTCCAACTGCCAGACAAGGCGCGATGGCAGGTTTGGTTGCATTTTAGCGAAATTGAATGTGGAAATAGTTGATGAAGATTGAAGCGGACGAGTGCCGCGCCCCTGGCGCTGATCAGGCATACGATCGAGGAGCATTGCCCGCCGGGCGTTTTGCCGAGCGAGGAGATGGTCAACGGGCTATACAGTCCTGAGTTGATGGGCGAGGCCGAAGCGATCGCCGCCGCGATCGTAGCGACCGTCGCGAAGCTCCAGGTGCAGGCGACGTTGAAGCCGCCAGCGCCGAGCATCAAGGCGTAGCTGCTGGAGCGCCCAAGTTTACGCGAGGGCATCCTGCTTGAGCAAATTGATCTTTTCCCAGACGTCTTTATAGACAATGCGCGCTCTGATATACAGGGTCAGAATAGCGAGCGGGAGGGGAACGAAATGTATAATGGTTGTAAAGAGGGCAAGCGGTTCGCCCATGCAAGATTGATCTATCGCGGCGTAAAAAGACCAATATAGCGCGGCAAGCGCGAATAAAAATGTGACTGCCGCGCAACATTCTACCCAAGTGGCTAGGCTATCGTCGTTGATGACGATCTCTCTTTTCGCCGATTCCAAGCGTGCCCGGAGGCTGTTTGCTGACGAGAGGTCTCTGACCTTTCGGACTCCAATTAGCGTCTCGATTGCCGCGACTTTGCGAGCAAGTGGCCCTCTGGGTACGATTGCCAGCTCCTTAAAAATCGACGAGGCCAAATTTATTCCGAAAGCTAGTTGTAGCAGTCCGGAAAACTCATTGAGCCGAAAACACTCTGCTGCGAGCGATTGAGATGTCATTGAAACTTACCCCCCGACCTTCGACAGTTAAAAGCATCCGTCGTGCGCGGCAATTGTCAATCGAAGCCGTGTCGAGTGAGGCGAATATCGCGCCCGACGTGCTGACTGAGATTGAGACGAACCCCACAGATGTGACCAAACGGGTGGCGTTTTCACTCGCTTCCGCGATGGCTGTGCCCGTCCAGTTCCTGTTCGCTGCGGAGGTGTCGATCGATGCGAGCATGCCTGATTTTCGCACCACCAATAATCGACCGGCGATTCTAACATCGGCGGGACTAACACGCATAGCGCGCGCCCGTTCTATCGTCGCCTACCTGGCAGACCAGACGTTCGACGATTGGAACAAGTTCGCAAACACACATAGCATCACTGTGAATCAGCAGGCCGCGGCGCAAAAGCTGTTGCAGTCACTCTATGTTCCGATCCGACGCGCCGACGGGTCGGTGGATCCGACACTGACATTCCGTGAGACGCGTGTTTCGCTCGAACGGGAGGGCATTATCGTGCTCTGTGACCGGGTCGCGGATCCGTTTCGCGGATTTTGCTATGCCCCGCCCGGCGAGTTTCCGATCATCTTCGTGAATACAACTGGTCAGCGCCCCGCGACGAAGCTGTTCACCCTGATGCACGAAGTCGTTCACGTCCTTTTGGGCAAGACCGGTGTCTCGGACCCCGCCATTATCAACAACCAAGTCGAAAGGTTCTGCAACTCTGTGACGGCGTCGGTCATGATGCCCGAAGATCAGTTTTCGCAGGCTTATAGTCGCGTCGCGTCGCGCGATCCGAGGACGGCGGTCGACATTCTCTCTCGACGTTTTGGCGCAAGCAAGCAGGCGAGCGCATTGCGGGTTTCTGATCTCGGCTTGAATAAGGGCTTCTACGCGGCATGGTCGGCAACGCTGCCCTCCAAAGTTCCTACGATCGAAGAAGAGGATGAAGGTGAAGAGTCTAGCGGTGGAGGCGGAATAAGTTCGCAAATTGCCAGATTTGGATACCTTCTACCTAACATGCTCATTGCTGCGGTCGACAAGCGCGCAATTTCGCAATTTGATGCATATCGGCTGACAAATCTAAAGCCCAGCACAATAAAGCAAATTGCTTCGCGCGCTGTTGGTCGGCTGGGTCAATAAGCGCATGACCTATAGCGGTATCAAGTTCGTGCTGGATTTAGAGGCTTGCCTTTTTTACAGCGACGCGGGCGGCAACCTCAAAGCATCGCTTTTCGAGAGAGCGAAAGAGGAACGCATTGCTGTAACTAAGGAGGTCTTCGACCAGGTTCGCGGGTTTGACAAGGATTTGGCTGACGAGATCAAAGCTTCGGCAATCGAGATTGTCGAACTCGATTCCGACATCTACTTCGCCGCTGGGGCACTCAACGACATTTACATGACATCTGGCCACCGCCTGAATGCGGCTGCGAACGAAAAGGTGCCGGTAATTGCCCTGGTTCACTGTGCCCAGAACGGATCAAAGCCGCCTTGCCACCTCGTTTCCAACGACACAGGTACTCATTCGTCGTCGATGCGCAGCCTCTGCGCGGCTCTAAGCATTCCCTTTTTGGAGGTGACTAAATTCTGACGACAATGCCAGCTGAAACGGAAAAAGAACCCACCGGCCGAAGCCGATGGGGAGACTGGAGATGATGTAGGGAATTACAGGGGGAGCGCCTGCGCTAATTGCAGGTAAAGCAACACACCGAGAGCCCCGGCCAGGAGGAATATCAGGCCGGCAAGAACGTCGGATGAGGTGCGCGGAAGCCTCACGGCTTTGTTCCCTTCAGCTGGTCGATGATTTGGGTCACTGCCAGTAACAACCCCGCAACCGTCAAAATGATCCACATCGATGTGGAGCCGAGCCAGCGCAGGCGTGTCCAGAGCTTCACCACCGCGAAGCCCGCCGAGAAGTGATCCTCGTCCAGATCAAGAAATTTGTCGAGCCGTTCGCGCTGCGCCGGGTTGAGCCGGCCCGCCCAGATGAGGGCCTCGCGCTGCTTGCTGTCGAGGCGATCGAGCCAGAGGATCGTTTCCGGGTCGAGTTCTCGCAGTCGTTGAGGCACTGCACCAGTCATTGAACCAGCGCCTTGATGGTGTCGCCCTTGGCGTGGTCGAGCCGCACGCAATCACCCAGCCGGCGGCGATCTTCCGCGTGCAGCTTCGTCTCATCCTCGATCGAGATGGAACGATGCGGGATAGCGACGACGCCCTGACATTCCTGCGTCACGCTCGGATCGACGTGCACGACCGGAGGAGGCACCAGGCTACCGACCGATTGCGTCGAGTCGCTCTGACACCCCTGCAGAGATGCCATCAGGCTTACAGCCAGAAGGATTTTTCGGATCGGGCGGTGCATTGTCTTCGTCCTTCTGCGCGCTCACCAGGTCGGCTATGCGGCCGGCGTCGCGATGCTGCTTGTCGATATAGGCTTGTGCCGCGGCGTCGATGTCCTGCTGCCGCGTCTTGATGTCGGCCGCCTCCGCAATGCCGGCGAGCTTGATCTTCTCCTCCCACAGCTCGTCCTCGGCCTTTTCGCCGGCCGCATATTCCCGCCCGACGCGACCGCCGACGAGATTGACCAGCTCCGGACCGACGTAGGAAATGTCGGCCAGCGGACCGAGCGGCACGCCCTCGTAGAAAAAGATGATGCCGCCGGCGACGACGATCGGCAGGCCGAAGCGCGAGGTGGCGAAGGCGAGGAGCGGCCCGACATAGGGGATGGCGTAGAGAGCGGCGATCATTGGCCAGCAAGCCCCGCGAGGAGCTTCTCCCATTCGTCGCCCATCAGCCGCAAGGTCGCTGCCTTGCCCTCTGAGGTTTGAGTGCATGGCGCTGGCCGGTCGACCATCGGCCCCTTTTGAGGCGCCATGTTGCAGTAGTTATTGCAGGCATCGTCGCCGGGGGTGCATCGGCCCGGCATGCCCTTGTCGGCCGCGAAGCCGCAGATATAGCCGCTGTCAGTGCGGACCTCAGGATTGCCCCTGACATAGATGACGACGGAGCCGTCGTCGTTGCGGCTGACATTGGCGAAGCCGGGATAGATGGGCTCCAGCGTAGTGTAGGCTGCGATGAGCTTTGGCATTTCAGCTATCCTTTAAGAGATGAGTTCGATCACACCGCGAGCAGCATCCAGACGACGCCGCCAATGATGCCGCCGGCGACCATGACGCCGACGGCGACGGCAGACGCTTGGAGCAGCCAGGCGCGCATCAGTGGGCTCCGATGATGCAAAGGCTCTTCTCGCGCTGGCGGCGATCGAACAGGCCGCGCAGCACCCTATGGCCGGCCTTGTCGAACCAAGCGATTGCACCGCAGCCGCCGACGATGTCGCCCGCGTTGAGGCGGCGCACCGCCGTGCTCTTGCCTGCCCCGGCCGGGCCGACGTTGAAAGCGAGCGAGATGTAAGCGGCATCACGCGTCGCCGGCAGCCGAGTGGTGATCGTTACGGGTGTAAAGTACCGATGCAGTCCGGACCGGTGCTCGGCCACCTCGACCTTGAGAAGGTCGATGCATTGCTCGTCGGTCATCACCATGTTGGCATGCACGCCGCGCGTCGAGCCAAAGCAGATCGTCCAGATGCCGACCGCATCCCGGTAGGAGCGGTTGCGCATGCCCTCTTCCTTGGCGATGAAGGGCACCGCGATCGAAAGCGTCTGCGCCTCGGTCGCGGTGTTGTCGGTCGCGGCCGACGCGCTGGAGGGCCACGCGAGCAGCAGCGCCAGCGCAAAGATGATCGCCGCCACGGCTGCGATGCGCAGCCATTCTTTCCACGGGGAGAGGCCCTGTTGGAAGATGCGGCCGATGATGCCGGCAAGCAGCAGGCCGACGGCCAGCCACCATGCGACATTCGGATCATAGTCCTGGCCGGTCCAGCCGTACCAGAGTTCCGGCAAGATGAGCACGGCCAGGCCAAACACCTGCATCCAGAAGCTCAGAGACAACAGCACCACGCGGCGCACGTCGGGGACGAGACGCATAACAGTTCCTTTCCGCCCGAGGGGGCAGCGTTTCGGAATGAGGAGAGCAGGAAATCAGAGCAGCGCGGCTGCCGTGAAGAAGGCGTCGATCTGCGTCGTGGTGCAGCCAAGGGCTGCGAAGCCGGATGCCATCATGGGCTCGCTGCGCACGAAGCTTCCGCTGTATTCGAAGGCGTCTTGCACCTCGACGGACTGCGAAGCGATCCAGGTCTGCACCTGGGAGCGCAGGCCGGCAACGCTGAGCTGGAGGTGGAACTGCCGGGCCGACACCTGGTCAGGCACGACCGGGGCCGGCGCCGGAGGAGCGGTGAACGCGCTGTCGACATACTGGCCGCCGATATATGCCGGTGCCGCGTAAGGGACAAGCGTGAAGCCGTCCAGTGCAAATTCGGCATCGGCCTCGATGATGTTGACGACGTTGTTGTTCGCGTCGATGACGACCATCTGCATAGGTGTTCTCCTGTTTACTTGAATTCGAATACGACGACGACGCCGTTGGCACCGTTGCCGCCAACGCCTGCGCTATATGCGCCGCCACCGCCGCCAGCACCGTATGCCTGAGCAGAAGCGCCGGCGCTGTGGCCATTTACAGTCTGTCCGCCCGAACCGCCGCCGCCCCAATAACTGGAGCCGCCGCCACCGGCTTGGGAGTTGCCGGTCGCGTTGGTGCCACAAGCACCATCACCGCCGGCCAGGTTGAGATTGCCCGTGCCGCTCGCCGCGCCACCGCGACCGCCGATGTTCTGACTGGCTGCGGCAGAACCACCGTTAGCCGTGATAGTACCGAACGCAGACGATCCGCCTGCGGCGCCAGCGCCGCCGCCCGCGCCGATCGTAACCGATTGGGCCGACAGGGGGGCCATGTAGAACAGGGTCGTGCCGCCGGCACCGCCGCCGCTTTCACTGCCGCTGCCGGTGCCGGTTGTTCCGCCAGCGCCACCGCCTGTGACGAAGACGATGCCCCGAGTTGCACCGGCAGTGGGGGAGTATGTGCCCGAGCTGGTAATGGCTTGGACGTTGATGAGGGTGCCCGCAGCCGCGAGATCGACAAACGCCGTGGTGGCGATCTGCGTGGAGTTGTTGCCCTGAGCCGGAGTCGGCGCGCTCGGGATGCCGGTCATTGCCGGGCTCGCCAGCGTCTTGTTGGAAAGCGTCTGAGCCGTGGTCTTGTCGACGGTGATCGTCGGGTCGATCGCGAACTGCGTGCCCACGAGGGTAAGGCCATTGCCGGCTGTGTACGCACCGACGCCCGCAGTCTGGGCAAAGGTGATCGGATTGGTGCCGATCACCGGGTTTTCTGTGCCGTTCTGCACAAAGGTCGTGGCGCCGAGCGTTGCTCCACCCGTCACGAAGGTCTGGTCGCCAAGGTCGATTTCGGCGGCGAGATTGTAATAGGTCGCACGCGTCAGGACGAAAGGCGCGCCCGCGCTGCCGGTCGCCGTTACCGTGTAGATACCATTCTGGAACGTCGACGCCTGGTTCTTGACCAGGATGACATCGTTGACGTTCGCGGCTACGCCATCGACCGTCAAAGCGCCGTTGGCAGAGGCCGTGAGCGTGGCACCGACGCCGGATGCTCCGTTCGCATAGGTAACGCTCGCAAGCGCGGTGGTCGTGGCCAGTCGGCAGGCCGGCAGCGTCGTGGTGGCGTAGATCGCTGCCTGCACATAGGCCGTCGTTGCCAGATGGGTTGAGTTGTCTCCCGGCGTCTGCGTGACGGCGGTCGAGGCCGCAGCGTGAGCAATGGTCGGGTTTGTCGCGAACACCAGCGGACCGCTCCCGGTCTCGTCGGCCATAGTGGCTGCGAGTTGCGCGCTCGTGCCAGCGGCCAGAAAGGCCGCCATGTTGGCGGCCAGACCGGAGATGTCGCCGAGCGCCGGCTGCGCGAATGTCAGGTAGCCGCTGGCGTTGATGCCCGTGGCGAAATTATGGGTGGGAGCGGTGGACGAAAACACGCCGCCCAGCGCCACGGTCTGAGGCGTGGGAAGATCAGCTCCCACCATCAATCGGAACCTCGGGGCTCCAGCTCCGGCGCCGGGGGTGGCGAGCAGGAGATTGGCGGCTTGCGATCCAAGCGAGATGCCGCTGTCGGCCAGCTCCGCGCCGTCCGTGGTCGAGAAAACGGCTATGCGGTTGACGACGGAAGTGGGGGGCCCGGCCACATCGCCGGTGCCGAACGGGCCGACTGTCGCCCCGCCGATCTGATAAAACAGGCCATCGATCGTCGCCCAATACATGCCGTCGACGGGATTTTCAGGAGCGACGCCGGGCAGGATGGAAAAGCCGGCGCCGTTCACATTCGATGGGGTCGTGACCAGCGGGCCAAGCATCGTGTCGCCGGCACGGTTGACCGGGGTGTAGCCGAGCACATTCTGCTTCTGATTGAAAAGCAGGCTCCACTGGCCGGGCGTCAGCACCACGCCATAGCTAAACGTCACCATGAGAACCCATCCGATTTGTCTGATTGACTGATGCGAAAGGCGCGAAGGCTCATTCGAATTCGAAGATGACGATTACGCCGGTGCCGCCGGCACCGCCGGCACCGCCTCCGTCGCCACCGCCACCGCCGCCGCCGAGAGAGCCGGGACCGCCGGCCACCTGGACGCCGGTCGAAGGCGTTGAGCCACCGAAGCCGCCGCCGCCCCAGAACGAGCCGCCGCCGCAACCGCCGTCGTGGCCCGAGCCGGGCGAGCCGCCCTGCCCTGGGACCAAAAGTGCTCCAGCCGTTCCAGTGCCCACCGCCTGGCCGCCCGCTCCAAACGAGTTGGTCCCCGACGAAGAACCGCCAGATCCACCTGTGCCGATGGCAAGAGCGCCAAAGGAGGTGGTGCCGCCGGTACCGCCGACGAGGTCGCTGCCGGAAGATGGATTGGGGACGCCGCCGGCACCGATCGTGACGGACTGCTGAGAGACCGGGCCGAAATAGATGCCCGTTCCCCCCGCGCTTCCGCCGCCGCCAGTGAAGCCGTTTACCGTGGCGTTGCCGCCACCCGCGCCGCCGCCGCCGGTGGCAAAGGCCAGCATGCTCTTGGCACCGGCCGACGGCGTGTAGGTCCCACTCGCCGCGATGACGCGCATGGCCTTCATCGCGCCGGGGAACGCTGCGGCGAGCGCCGCGATTGTGACCTCGCGGTCGGCACCGTCAGACAGGACGTGCAGCGGGAGGCTGTCCCCCAAGGAAAGCGCGCCGGTCGGCGCCGGCAAGCTCGGGATGTTGAGGGAAAGAACCTGCTGGTCGGTCGCCGAAAGACCGGCATTGGCCGCCACCGTGACGGCCGGGTTGAGCAGGCGAAACGCCGGCGTCGCGGCGTTGTATTCGAGGATGCCGGTACCGCTTGCCGGCCACTGCTTGGCCGTCAGCGCGGTCCCGTCCATGTTGACGATGGGATGGGAGCCCAGCGTCTCGATGTTGCCCGTCATCGCGCCGTTGTTGTCGAACGCGGCCTTCTGGATGAAGAACACCTGCCCATCGGCGTAGGCACCCGGCGCCGGGATCACATTCGCCGTGACGACGTTCGCGGAGCCGGTGTCGACGCCCACCATGATGGAGGAGGCTTTGGCTCCGATGTTGATCCAGTTCGCGCCGCCGGTATCGGGGTCGGACGTGTTGTCGTCGACCGTGCTGAGCCATGCGACGCCGGCAGTCGTGCCCGCCAGCAGCGCACCGAATGGATAGCCGCCGATCGCCGTCGAAAAGCTCGGATCATACGTGACGAGACCGCCGGCGTTCTGCCACTGCGACCACTGCGTGATCTGCTTGAGAATGCCGTTCATGTCCTGGCCGAACGGCGGAATGCCGCCCGATCCGACAGGCAGGAAGTTGAGCGGCGGGAAGCCGTCGGTCAGCGAAGCGGCACCGCCCGTGATGCCTATCTGGGAGCCGAGCGGGATGGCGCGAATGTAGCTCGGGCTGGCCGACGATGCCCAAGCAACAGCGAACTTCGACGGGATCGAAGAAATCTTCATGGAGGTGGGGTCCTTAGATGATGACGACGCTGGCTTTGACGCCGGTCGGCTTCGGCAAAACGCCGGAATTCTGCACGATCGCGAGTTCGACCGGGGTGAGCTGGAAGGCGAAGGTGTAAGTCATCGTCATCGTCGAGATGTTCGATCCCGCGTAGAACGATGCCTGATTGAAGCCGACCGTGTTGATCGCCTCCTGGAAGCCGAACCACGTCCCGGCATCGCTGCCTTCCGTGACGTAGGCGTTGCCCCTGTTGGGGAAGAGGCTCAGCAGGATCTGGTTGATGGCCGGGATCGAGCCGTTGGTGATGTTGGCCGCCGCCTTCTCAAGGATCAGCAGCCGGTAAGCCTCGTCCGAGAGCGCGAAATTCGCCGTCAGCGGCGCGCCGGAATAGAACGCGCCCTGCCCGAAGGGATCGGCGCCGGGGCTCGCACCCTCGAAGCCGAACCAGTCGCCGGCCGTGACCAGCAGGACGCGATTGACGCCAACGATGCGCCCCCACACGTCGAGCCCGTAGCCCTGCGCTGTATCGATATTCCAGATGTAGTCGAAGAACGCATCGAAGTTGGCGGTCTGGTCGAGATAGGCAAAGAGGTTCCCTATCAGCGCCGTCAACGCCGGCGAATTCGCATACTGGCTGATGACCGTCTGCCAGACGTCGAAAGGCGGGTAGTCGCCGACCGGGCTTACCCCGAGCGCGAATTGACCAAAACCGTTTGGTATCCCGGCCGGTGGCCTGGGATATGGAGGTCCAGTGTCAGCCATGATCAGCTCAGGGTTACGATGATGTCGTTCGCCGAGATGGTCGGCACCTGGTCGATGTCGATGGCGATATCAAAGCGATTAGGCTCGGCCGCCATCATGCTCTCGCTGGTCACGGTTCCGTTGCTGGAGACCGTGTACGTGCCAGTGCCGCCGGTCCCGGAGCCCAGCGCCGTTATCGTCGTTCCCACGGTCAGCGCGCCCGTCGTGTCGGAAATGACCTGACCCACTGCCAGCGCGCCGGATGCCACCGCCGACACTGTCAGCGTTGTGCCGGCGATGTGGCCCGTGAAGACGGCGGCCGGGTCATTGGTCGAGCCGATCTCGATCGAGATGATCTGCACCCAGGAGCCCAGCGCCGCCACAGGGGCGTAGAACCGGCTGGCGAAGAGCATAGTCCCGATCTTGGCGCGCGGCCCGCCGTCACCCCCCGCAAAGGCGGCGATGATGGCATTCTGGATTTGCGTCGCGGCGTCCGACGGCACCAGGTGCGAGTTGACGAGGTTGACGGAAAACAGGATCGCCAGCGGATCGGGGATTTCGAAGCTCACCCGATAGGCCGGGTAAGGCGGGACATAGCCGGGGCTCTCGTCATAGATCGTGATGGTCGTGTTGCCGTTGTAGGCGCAGCCCGGCGCTTTGCGCGTCCAGATCGCCCTTGCGATATCGTCGGCATCGCCGCCCACCACCGAGACATAGAGCGAGTTGGCGTAGAGCGAGACGCCGCCAATGGTCTGGACCGTGTTGGTGTCGTTCTCGGTCACATACGCATCGATGACGTTGGAGACCTCCAGCACCGCCCCCAGGACCGAAGGCAGCGAGCCTTGAGAATTCAACGCGACCGAGGCAGCGCGGCGCGCCTCGAAAGCGGCCCGGCCCTCGACGTTGTTGCCCAGCACGCCGTCATCGGGGTTGTTGATGGAATCCCATCCGGGGATCGACCGGTAAATCTGGTTGAGGCTGTCGGCCGGGCAAGGGATCGGGCCGACCACGAGGCATTCAAACGGCAAGGTGACAGTGCCGTCGGCACCGATGACGCCGTCTTCCGTGCACAGATACTGGTTGCCATCCTCGGCCAGCGCCAGCGCGCCGCTCGGGATCGTTACGCCTGGCAGGCCATTGCACAGCGCCTGCACGACGGTCGGCTGTGCCGGGTTGCGCTCGATGAAATAGATGCGAGCGATCGCATCCTGCATGCGGCCGCTGGCGAAGGCCGGGTCCACCTGGTTGGTGAATGCGAGGAAGGTCGAGTTGACCTCGTCGATCACCGCCGTCTCGCTCGAGGCCAGCTGCCCCTGCGGCGTGTCGAGCGCCGGGTTGAGCCCGCCGCCGAAAGCTTCGTTGATGTCCTCCGTGACGCCGGCGAGCACCGCCGCGGCCGAGGGGATCAGGAAGCCGGTGTTCGTCCACTGCGGCGGCGGAACGTTCGTGGTGTCGACCATGTGATTAGAAGCCCGCTGCGCTGATGTTGCCGGCCGCGTCCTTCACCTGCACTTGGCCGGTAACGGTACGATCGGTCCAGGACTGGATGAAGGTTTGCGCCGAGACGACGCCGGGAACCGTGAGAGCGGCTCGATTGAAGTACGCCTTCATGAGCGAAAGCGCCGGCGCCTGCCCCAGGATCTGCTCGAAATAGGGAATGCCTTGGGTGGTGTCGTAGTAAAGCTCGCCCTGAAAGAGCCTGATCGCGCTGGCGGCGTCCTGCGCCAGCGAATAGGCGGGATCGGCCACCCCGATATTGCCCGAGGGATCGACCATCAAATCCCAGGTGTCCGTGGTCAGGAGAAGCGTTTTCATCAGGTTCCGGGCTCCGGTGGCCCCGACGTCCCGCCACCCGGCTCGACGCCGGTGTGGATATGATTGAGGAGGCTGATGTTGGCCCCGCCGGCACCTGCGATGACGTCTCCCGTCACGCGCAGCTCTGCCGTCGTGACGGTGATGGAGCCGGCCGCGAACTCGATGATCTGGCCGTTCTTGTCGAAGAGCTTGATGCCGGTCTCGGTGAACTGGACGGCTTGGTCCTGGTTGGCGGGATTGACGATGGTGCCCGTGTAGACGCCGTCTGACATGCTGCCGCGCCGGAAGCTGCCGGGGTTCGACTGCGCTCCGGCATTGGCTTTCAGCGCCGAGATATCCCGGTCCATGATGGACATGTGGCCGATATCGCCGACCTTCGGGTCGTTGATGATGCCGTTCGTCCCGCCCTGATTTCGCACCGTGGCGATGCCGTAGATGATGCCGTGGGGCGTCTGGTTGCCCTGCCCGTCGGTCTGATTGATCAGCGGCTGTACGTCGATGGTGGGCGGCGCGCCGACGCCACCGCCATGCACCGCGATAACCTTGACCGGGATATTGGATCGCGTCTGCGCCAGCTCCTGGCGGATGAGGAAGCGCAGCCGGTTGATCTCGCTGGTGTCGTCCGATGTGGTCTGCTGACCGAAATAGCCCTGCTCGCTCATGCCGGCGCCGAGGCATCGGTGGCGATGCATTCGAGCATCATGAACCACTTCCCGTGCGGCATCATCGACTCCAACTGATACTCGAGGCGGTTGACCTTCCACGTGCCGTTGGCGGGCGTCAGGTCGCTCTGGATTTGCACCTTGCCCTGATACTTCACGGCCGGGTTGTAGAGCGCCTTCACCAGGACAAAGGCCTGCTGGAAGAAGGGGTAGCCGACCATGCCGGTCTTGGCCGAGATCAGGATGGCGTCGCCTTGCCGCGACTTGCCGGCCGGCGTGATCACCATCGTGCCCCGATCGAAGCCGACGTCGAAAGCGCCGTCGCGGGCGATCGCCAGCGCCTGCGTCCAAGCCGTGCCGGGATAGTACGGGTTGGCGAACTTGACCTTGACGCCGGCGTCCTCGAACGCGAAGCCCATCTGCCCGGCCAGGCTCTGCATCATCTGCGAGGCGTCGCCCGAGCCCTTGATGGAGAGCGGCGGGATCGGCTTTGCGGCATGGAACACGCCGGGAAGCGAGCTGATCCGAAAGCACACGTCAGGCATCGCCTGCGCATCGACGTAGGCGTAAACGATGGCCCCGGTCCACACGACATTCTGGCCGGTCTCGTCGTCTCCGGCGAGGACCGAAATGCCGTTCTTGTACATCTGGAGATACTGTGAACCGACGGTGGATAGCTGGTTCATGACGGCCAGCGGCAGGCCCCAGATCGAGATTTCCGCTTGCCCCGAACCCTGCCCCGCGTTGACGATGTTGCAGGAGACGCGTAGTCCGGAGACCTCTGCGGTGTTTCCGCCGCCCTCAAACTGGCCATTGGCCAGCTCGAACTCGACGGAAATTCGCTTCTGGCTGAATGCCATATTGGGTTACGCCCTATGGGAGGAACGATCTTGAGGCGATATCTGGTGCTTGGACTTTTCATCGCATCGTGCTTGCCGGCCAGCGCCAGCAACACGATGGACAACCTGATGTTGAACGCGACGAACGTCGGCAAATGCTACCGTGACGCCGCGCTTCAATTCAGGGACAAGCTGCATCAGATCACGGTCCTGGGAGACGATCCCGCCGCCTCGCTGGTCGACAATTCCTGCGACGTCGTGGCCTCGGGATACATGCACTACTGCGAAGAGGCCCGCCGCTCCGAAGACCAGTGCATCGGCGACTTAAAGGTCATCGCCGTGGACGCGCTCCAGCACGCCGGCAACTAACCCACACCAGGTGGAAGCTCGGCCGCCGACACGTAGGCGAGGCTGTAGCGCGTGCCGAGCCCGGTAAAATACGGGTCGGTGTCGCCCTGGTTGTCGATGAAGAGCAGATCGCCCGAGAAGCCGAGATAGAGCGACCGCACGATCCGGTTGAGGTTCTGGCAGATCACGCCACCGATCACGAGCACGTTATCGACGTAGAGGTCGATGAACAGGCCCGGCTGCTTTTGATAGAGGCTGATCTGCGAGACCTGGCCGCCCAGCGTCACGCCGACAGCCTGATTTGGCACCGCCTGCAGGGGGATGATGACCATCAGAAGCCTCCGGCTGGCAGCCCAGACGATGTCTGGAATTGCGCCAGCTGCGCAGTGCTCGCCGGCGTCGTCTGGACGGTACCGCCGTTGACCTGAGACGCGCCGCTCGGATCCTGCGTGTTCGACATTGCGGCGCCGACGGCCTGCCGCACTTCGATCAGCCAGATATCGACCGACAACAGCCCAAGTCCCTCATTCGAGCGCCGGGTGTAGTCGTAGTGCGTGAAGTTGCAGGACAGATAGACCGCCTCCGGCGTCACCACATCGTAAAGATTGGTGTCGCCGGCGATGGCCGCGATCGAGGCCAGCATGGCGGCGCGGTTTGCCGCCGATCCGCCGGCCGTGAAGCGCAGCCGCGCGTCATAGGGGATTTGCACCTTGTCGTAGCTGGCAAAGGCCCCCTGCTCGACGGGGAAGTCAGAGATCGACCATTGCTGGCGATACTGCACCTCGACCACGTTGTCGGCGATGATCACCGGCACGCCGCCGTAGTAGATGCCCCAAGGCTGCTGGCCGAAAGCGCTGGCCAGCAACCCGAAGGCATCCTGAGTCAGAAGATCAAGAATGCCGGCCATCACGCCAATCCACTGTTTGCCTGTGCGGTGAAGAGACGCCGGTTGAGCGCGTCGTTGATGTCAGAGGCAACGCCATTGGCGTCGGTCGCCTGCGAGTGAACCTCGACCTTGCCGATGTGGTTCTCAACCGAGCTGGTCGACGTCGTGGCGGTGTGCGTGCTCGAGATGTTCGAGAGTGCCGCCGCCTTGGCGCCGGTGTTGATCCCGCGCATGCCGCGATAGGTCTTGCCGGTGAAGTTGTCCGAACCGGTCCAGGCGCTGTAGCCCTCGGCGCGCTCGTACATCGATGCGCCGGTTGCGCCCTGCGCGTCGGTCTTGGCGTTGCGCAGTGCGCGGCCGGCCGCACTCTCCGAACCGTTCAGCTCGGAAAGCGAGAACTGCAACTGCGTGTCGAAGTCGTTCCAGTTCTTGCCGCGTGCCTTGGCAAAGGACATCAGGCGCGCCTTGCGAGAGCCGAGCCATTGCGCGTTGCCCGTGGCGCCGATGCTGTTGACCGTGCCAGGACCGCCGGCCGCCTCGACATTCATCCAGCGCGACACGAGACCGCGCGCGCCGGCATCCGACAGGCCGCCGGCCGTGAGCGTCTGGTAAGCCTGCGCTTGCCGCTCCGGCGTCCACCAGCCCTTTGTGCCACGCGAGGCACTCTGAGGGCCGCCGACCGCATTGCCACCCGCGCCGGCGGCGGCTGGTGTGCCGAAGGCGTTGCGCGCGCCAGCGCTCAACATGCCGCCGATGCCGCTCACCAGGTTGCTCCAGAAGCCGCCACCGTCGGTTTTCTGGTCGGAGATCGAGACGGGGAGCGGGTTGCCCCTCGAAACGGGCTTGCCGTCGACCGTGGTTTCGGCACCGTGGCCATTGCGAAAGCGCGACTGAGGACCGCTGCGATCCCTATGCTTCATCTGCGTGATCGTGTCGAGATCGCGATCGGTGTAATAGACGCCCTTGCCTTTGTCCTGCGGGGTATCGCCAGAGAGCGTAAGCATGGCCAGGAAGGGCGACAGCTTGCCCATGAGCCCCATCAACCCAGCGCCGGCCGCACCTTCTCCAGCGGCTGCCGCCGCGCCGCCACCGCCACCGCCGCCGAGTAGCATTCCACCCAGCATGCGCATGTTGGCGAGAACGCTTAGGAACCGGGCTCCGGCCCACAAGCCGAAGAGGATCTCGGTGGTCTTGATGATGCCGCCGAGCCCGTCGACAACGTCCTTCGCCCCGTTGGCGAAATTCTGCATGCCGGCGCCGACGGCGTTCCAGTCGATCTTTTCGAGGAAGTCGATGAATTTCTGCACCGCCTCGACGATGCCGGTTTTGATCCAGTCCTGGTTCTTTTCGATCCAGTTCGTCATCTTCGTCGCCGCATCGACCAGGACCGGGCCGAGCTTGTCATAGATGGCGTTGGCGAGCGCGATGATATTCTGGAGAAGCTCTTGCCAGCTGGCCTGGAGCTTCTGCGCGGATTCGATGGCCGCGTTGCTCGGCGACAGGCTCTTCTGGAGCTTGTCGAGATAGGCGTCTATGCCCGCGCCCATCTTGTACATGAGCTGTTCGGTGGCCGGGTCGATGCCCAGCGCCTGCGCGACGTTGTGAGCCGCGCCGGCGTCGATCTGGTGCAGCCGTTGCAGAGCCGCGGCGACATCGGAAAGGTAGCGATCGAGCCCGTGGTTGGGGTCGATCCTCATGCCGGTCCAGGCTTGCAGCTGGGAGAATTCGCGCGGCAGCGCCTCGCCGTTCTTGTTGAGGTTGTAGAGCTGCTTGTTGACGCGTTCCAGCGTCGACGCGGTCTGATCGGCCGAGCCGCCGAAGCGGTCGGCCGCGTTCTCCCAAGCCGCCAGCCGCTGGGGCGATTCCCCAAGGCTGGAGGCAAAGCGGCCAAGCGAGGCGTCGGCGTTCGTTATATTGCGCACGAACTCGCTCAGCGCCTGCGAGCCGGTCACGACGGCGAAGAGTTCGAGCACGCGCCGCGTGATCAGGTTGACCGTCTCGGCCGCCTTCTTCGAACTCTCCTCGACCTGTTTGCCGCCCTTTTGGAAGCCCGCAACGGTTTTGAGCCAGGTCTCGGACGTCTTCTTCTGCTGATCGTTGAAGTTCTTGGGATCGAGGCCGAGCGTGACGATCAGGCTGTCAATGACCGTTGGCATTCTCGTCCCTTTTCCGCATCAGCATCATGTTGTGAGCGTCGACCATCGCCACCTCGAGAAGGTCGTGGACGTCCTCGATCGACAGCCATTCGTCTAATTCCCGGAGCGAGGTCTTCCCCTTTGAGAGAACCTGACCGATTGCCCGGGAGACGTTTCCGTATTCGAGGAGCTGGACTCCGGCGACGCTGTCGAGATCAATTTCGACTTCCCGCCGGCTGTAAAAAAACCGACGTGAAGGTTGATTACCTCCTGTCGCAGCTGGATCAGCGTCGCGATCTCCTCGACATCACCATCGATAAGCCCGCGCTGAATGAGGGCGTTGCGGGAATCGGGCTTGATGGTGACGCATTCCATCATCTCGTCCAGCAGGGGCTCGGCATCCTCGAAGGCCATCTTGGTGATCGCCCGGATGCCGACGATGGCAATGCCCTGCATGCCCATGGCGGCAAAGTCGTCGGGAAGCTCGACGCCGGAGCGCGCCACGGCGAGAAGCGCGCGCATGGCCCACTTCTCCGCGCGCGTCGCCGCCATCTCCTTGATGTGGAAGGTCTTGCCCTCATCCCGGCCTTCGTCGGTGATGGTGACGTCGATTTCTTTACGCATGACTTACCTCAGTTGGGGACACTTTGAACGCTCTGCCAGCGGATCGCGAAACGGCGCGGCTGGAGGATCTTCGCCGCCCCCGGCATCGGGGGCATGCTCACCAGGAAGCCCTTGGTGGAGATGTAGGACCGGCCGAGCGACGGCAGCGTCGTCGAGCCATTGGCCGTGTAGACGTCCTTGGCCTGAATTTGCGTGGCAGCCCAGGTTTCGAAGAAGGCAATCGACGGGGAGTCGGCCTGCAACACGAAGGTCTGGTTGGTCGGGTTGTAGACAAACCCGCCCGACAGGATGCCGTCCACGCCCATGGCGGTCTCGACCTGGTCGACACTGTCCATGTCGTAGATGTTGTCGGCGGCGAAGCCTTGCAGTTGCACCGGGGTCGGGAAGAGGTTCGGCACGGCAAGGGTAATGACCGCGTTCGCGGCGGTAAGGGTCGACATGATCTGGCTCCTGACGGGTGGATTTGTTGCCGCTTACTGGACGAGCGTCGAAGTAAGCTCGATTTTCTGGACGGACTCGCCGTCCATGTACCAGAAGTTGATCGGCGGGCTCTGGCGGGCCTGGCGCACCTGCGGAGTGGCGTCCTTCACCTGGAGGTACCAGCCTTGCAGCTGGAGGGTGTCGCTCGCCGTGAGGCCGGCTGCCGAGTTGATCTGCGCGATCTGGAGCGCCGACAGCGTGACGCCGGCGCGGATGGCACCGAAATTCAGCGCCTGGTTGATCGGGTCGAGGCAAGCCGCCTTGATCAGCTCATAGCCAGCCGCGTTGTAGGGAACCGAGTTCATGTTCTGGAGCAGCTCCATGAGGGCGAGCTGGAGCTGGTTGTTCAGCCAAATCTGGTTGATGTAGCTGTCCAGCCATTCGAACTCGCCCGACACCGTGCCGTTCTGGAACTCCAGGAACTGCTGCGCTGCCGTCGCGTAGGCGCCGTAGAAATTATAGCCGTTGGCGAAGAGATTGTTCGCCACCGCCGCCGACGTCACGCCGGCCACCAGCCCACCCTGCCCACGGAAGGCGAAGGTGATGCGGCCATTGGTCTGCTCAAAGTCGATCGAGGCGGCCGAGCCGCAAATGAAGGCCGCGATCTGCGCGGGCGTCGTCGGTCCACCGGCAGGCTGGTAGATCGCGCAGGTACCGTCGAGGTTTTCGCTCATGACGATGTTGCCGAAGCTCGACGAAGCGTTGGCACCTTCGGTCGGAACGATGTTGGTGTCCCAAGCGATATATGCATAGCGCTTGTTGGTGTCGTTGACCCACTCGGCAAAGGCGAGCTTCTGCGCCGTGTTCGCGCCGCCATCGGGCTCGAAGATCGTCATGAAGGTCGCCCAATTCTGGGTGAGCTGGGTGATGCCGCCCATGAAGGCCGCCGGCGTCGTGGCATCCGCGCCCTGCGACAGCACCGCGCCGGTCGCCTGCGTCAAGAACAGGCCATCCGAAACCGTCCCGGTGGCGAAGGCGGCCGACGAGACAGCGCCGGTGGTGCCCGAGGTGATGATGAAGCCGCCCGACACCGAGTCGTAGGCGACGTCCAGAGGCGTGGCCGAGGCCGTCACGGTCGCGCTCGCCGCCGTCTGCGTGGTGTCGACGAAATAGGTGCCCGTTAGGCCCTCGCCAGTGCCGAGCTGCGTGATGAGCGTGCCGGCGGTCACATTGGTGCCGCCAAGCGTCTGGCCGACCGAGAGCGTGCCGCTGGTGATCGCGCTGACAGTCAGCGTGCCATAGGTCGCGGCGACCGTCGTGCTGGCGGCAACCTGCTCGGTCGAGACCGCATATTCACCGATGCCGCCGGGCGTGCCCGAGAGCTGGCTGGTGATCTGCGTGCCGGCCGTGACGCCCGTTCCTGAAAGCACCGCGCCGTTGACCAGCTTGCCCGAGGCGACGGCGGTCACATAGAGGACGTTGCCGGCGATCGAGCCGGTCACGGATGCCGTAGCGGCGGCGATGGCGCCAGTCACCGAGGCAAGCTGCGGCAGGCTGGCATTCAGGCCCGTCTGGATCAGCGCCGCCGCTGCCGAGAAGCTGGACGCGCTCGACAGGTCAAGCGCGCCGGCGGTGCGGGCATAGCCGTCGATGATGACGGTCAGCGTGCCGCTCAGCGCCTGGAGCTGGGGAAGCGACAGCTGCGAGGCCTTGCCGCCGCGCAAATAGGCCGCGACCGCTGCCGAGGGATACTGCGAAAACAGGATCGTGGCCGGCTTCTGGGTCGAGTTGTTGTAGCCGTTGAAATAGACGGCTGCGATCTCTGCCTCTTCCGAGGACGGGCCGAAGAAGTTCGACACCGAGATACCGTCGTTAGGGAAGGACAGCACCGCGCCGATCGGCACGCGGGTGTTTTGGGTCAGCACGATGCCGTTCATCACGAGCGCGTTGCCGCCCGCATTGAGAACGTTCGGAATCACGTTCACAAGCTGCGAGGCCGGGATGGTCGTCATGGACCAGGTCCTTTCTGTTTCGATTGAGGGGTCAGACCGGGAAGGTCGCCTCGACGGGGAAAACGTCGATCACGGCCTGATCGGCAAATTGCTGCGACAGGCTGAGTGCCTGGTTGGCCTGGATATGCACTTCCAGCACGTAGCGGGTTTCGTACTGCTGCTCGCCGTTGAAGAACGGAACCTGCTTGGGATCGTCGGCATAGAGTGGCGCGCCATCCAAGCCGGCATCGGCGAAGTACCGTGTTGCCCGCTCATCGCGGATCAGGGTGGCGATCGTCTGCGCCATGTCGGAGGCCGAACCATCCGAGGCGCTGTGCACGTCAAGCTGGATCACCACTTCCGTCGGCTGCGTGATGGTCTCAGCGCCACTCGCCAGCGCTTGCGCGCTCACTATCTGCGATGGCGACACGGTATAGGTACCGTTACCGCCGGGCGTGCCGCCAGTCTGCTCGCTGATCAGCGTGCCATCCGCCACCGGCGTACCGAAGACGGTTGCCCCGACCAGGATGGTGCCGAACTCTACCTGCGTGACAGTCATCACAGCATCAGTGATCGACGCCTCAAAGGCGCAATCCTGGTATGTGTCAACGTTGGTGGAGAGCCTGCCGCGCCGGATAGTGTTCATGGTGACGAAATCGCCGGCCGGCTCGGGCACACGGCTATCCTGCGCCGTCACTACCTCAACCCCAGTGGGCAGGTATTTCAGGAGAAATCCGCGCAGCACCGTCTGGATGGTGGATTGGCTCGGGACGGGGGCCATTGTCAGGCTCCATCCATTTGTAGGGTCAAGGCGCATTTGCACCAGTCGGGCCAAGACTCGAGCACATGCGCGACGAGCCAGGTGTTGCCTTCCGGAAAGGTGCCGGCGGGGAAGACGAAGAGATCGCCGCCAACT
Source organism: Mesorhizobium sp. M0491 (assembly GCF_040321265.1). Taxonomy (NCBI): domain Bacteria; kingdom Pseudomonadati; phylum Pseudomonadota; class Alphaproteobacteria; order Hyphomicrobiales; family Phyllobacteriaceae; genus Mesorhizobium; species Mesorhizobium sp. M0491. The sequence goes on along the minus strand of NZ_JAMYRE010000025.1, from coordinate 59,977 downwards.
TGCAGCTCGCGCACCACACCAAGCGCCGAGCCGTTGAGGTAGACCGCGCGGCGCACGCCCTGAATGTTGAGGCCGTCGAGCAGCTGGAGGTCGGTGTAGCTCAGCGCCTGCGCATGCAGGGGGACGCCAGGCACGTCGACAAAGCTCGGTGTGCGCGTGCCGTCGGCCGCCGTGGTGTAGCCGCTGGACCGTTTCAGCATGGCGGTCACGAACGGGTTGACCGTTGCGATCGCGGCCGAAACGATCCCGTGGAGGTTCATGGTCGATCAGCCGACGCGGTAGACCGTGAAGGTGTCGACGCCCGTGTTGCGGAAGCGCAGGATCCCGCTCGATGGGATCGTGGCGCTGCTGTGGGCCGGGAAGTCCATCGAACCGACCAGCGTCATGCCGTTGTTGGTGGTGATGGTCGCGTCCTCGGCATCGACGACGGAGGTGTTGATCACCGACACGTCGAAGGCGTCGTTGAGCTGGAAGTCCGGCAGCGCGTTCTGGAGCGCGGTACCGGTGGGGAGCTGCTGAGCCGAAGGCGCGCCGGCGCCCTGCGCAATGGTGATGATGCCAGCCAGAAGATCGGCGGGAGCGAGCGTGCCGGAGACGGTGTGCGCGGCTGGCGCGCCCTGCGTCGAGCCGACCTGTGCGGTGGCGCTCCAGATGGCCGCGCCGGCGGTCGCATCGACGCAAAGCCATGCGGTGTCGGTGGCGGTGTTCACCCACGTCGAGCCGATCTGATAGCCCTCGCTGGAATCGTCGGTCACGGCCGGATCGGTCACGGCCGAGAAGTTGTTCTTGAATGCCAGATCGGCGTTGATATCGCCGAGGTTGCTCGAAAAAAGGACGGCCTTCATCGTCATGGTCTCCGGTTCAGGATTTTACCGCATAGTCGACCGAAGCCAGCATGTGGCCTGTGTCCACCAGCTGCTTGTCGTTGCCCTTGCGGGCGACGGTGGCGTGTTGCAGGGGCGGGCCGTCATAGGCGGTGATTGCCGCCTGCAACTGGCCCTTGATGGCCGCGCCTGTCTGGCCCAGCGTCTTTTCGGTGTCGTAGCCGTTCGCCACCAGGAGGTTGCCCACGGCATCGGGCCACTCGGGGCTCTTGTCTTCGATCATGCCCCTGAAAAACGGCCGGGGCGGCGTGTCGCGGCTGCCGAACTCGTTCAGCGCCGCGACCAGCGGGACGGACGTGCCGTCGGGATAAGTCGCGCCCTCCAGGAAGCCGACATCGACAGACGCGGCCTTCTGGAGGTTCTTCGAGATTTCGGCGAGCTTTGCGGCGAGCTTGTCGCCGCCGGAGAGCTGCACCATCGCCTCACTTGGCCGCGTCGGTCTGGTCGGCCGCCTGGTCGGCGGTCTTGCCCTTGCCAGCCTTCGGCTTGTTGTCCGCGCTGGTGTCGTCCGCGCCGGCAGCAGGATCGGTCACAGGGTCGGTCGCCGGCCCGGCGGTGCCGGCAGCGACTTCCTCGACCGGAGGCGTGGCAGAAGGCGTCTCAGCTGGCGTCTCGGCCGGGGTTGCCGGCATCGTCGCTACGGCGACGGTGGTGGCGGCGACAGCAGGATCGGTTGCGGCCGGCTCCGGCACGAAGACGGGCTCCGGCGGGATGATGCGAAGGCTGCGCTCGAGGCTCTTGATGCGAGCCTCGGCTTGCTGGCGGAACTCGCGGAATTCGCGCTGCAACAGGGTGAGCAGGTCCATGGGGGGCGTCCTTTACTGATTGAGCCAGGGATTGAAGAAGCGGACCGGCCCGGGCATGTAGCGCATGGTCCGGTAGGAGGCGGTGCCCTGCCAGAAGGCCGCGCCGAATGGGGTCTGCATGAACCAAGCGTTGCTTGGCGTCATGGGGAACTCGGCCTGCACCGAGACGCTGCCCTCGGCCGCGTTCGAGATGCGCCCGACGATGCCCGCCGGCGCCTGACCGTTAGCGCCGTACATGAGCTGGCAGATGTGGGCGACCATGAGGTTGAGCAGCGTGGTCTGCGTCTCGGCGTTGGTGACGGGGCCGCCGCCATCATTGCGGCAGTAGAGCACTGCCACCGGCAGCGCGCCCTGCTCAACCTGCGGCTGGCTGAGCGAGGCGAACTGCGGAAAGATCGCCACGAAGTTCGCGTAGCTGAAATCGACGATGACGCCCATGGCGGCCCCCGGTGTTCGCCCGCGTCAGCTCTCTCAGGCTTCCTCTTTCTTGTAGGCCTGAATGCCGCGCGGCAGGTTGTTGGGATCGATCGGCTCGAAGCCCGACTTCTGCTTGTCGTGCTCCACGATGAAGCCCTCGACCATGTCGGTCTCGGCGTGAGCCCAGATGAGGTTGTTCTTGACCGCGTCGAGGTCTTTGTTCTGGGCCATCCACTGCTTGAAGAAGTCGGCGTCGACGCCTGTGGTCAGCGCGTAGCTGCTGGCGATCGCGGCCGGCGCCTGCTCGGTGCCGCGATTGTAGCGGCGGCTGTAGCCTTTCAGAACGACGGGCTCGCCAACGACCTGGGCACGCTTCACCTTGCGAAAGCCGCCGCCGGCGGTCGGCTCGTTCATGTCCTCCATCGTGTGGAGGCGCATGATCAGGCCGTGGGGAAGCTTGCAGGCGACGGTAACAGTGGCGGACATCGTTGTACTCCGGTTGAAAAAAGGGGGCGTTAAGACAACGCTTCATCGACGACGCGATAGGGACAGCGCAGCAGTGCGGCGATCTCGGTGCGCCGGCGGCCGATGCCTGCCAAGCGCCGGATTTCGGCGGTGTTGTTGGCGGCTGGCGCGGGTAGCTCGACGACTTCGTCCGCTGGCTTAGCGATCACGACGCGCGTCTTCTGGTTGATGTTCGGGCCGCGCTTGCGGCAGTTGGCGAGGTTGCGCCGCTTCACCTGGAGGCGGCCGGCAAGTTGGCTCGGGTAGCTCTCCGAGACGCCGTAGCGCTTCGCGATATCGGTGGTTGGAACCCCCGCGAGATAGGCGCTTATGATCGCCTGCCGCTTGTCATCGCTAATACGGTACATCGGGGTTCCTCGGGTCGTCCGAGCCGCGCCAGAGATGATCAGAGGTGCCCCCACCAACTATCACCAGTGACGCGGCTCGAACGCTGGAGCGGATGCCAGGTGTCAATCCTGGCTCAGCGCCTGTGGAACAGGCACCTCTCACGGAGCATCCGCAAACTGTGGTGGGACCTGCTCAGCACACCCGGCAAAAAGCGCGCCGAGCAGGTCCCCTGGCTCCCCTTGCGAGAACCTTTGCAAGGCTGCGTTTCCGCGCCTCGCTGTCCTGGGAGGACATCTTGAATTCAGAGGGCGAGCGTGGTGCCGGTCCGTCCGTTTACCCGCTCGCCCCACACGGGCCTTCATTCCCGCTTATTGGCGCAATCACACGAGCATTCGCGCTTGTGGAGTTTGAACGTTTCACGATCGTCGCGACCGCCCTTATGTTCAGGGAGCCTCCGGCTAACGTTTCGGTGTCCCGGACCTCTACCCGTGACCGCGTGAAGCGCCGTCACCGACCTTTGGAGGACCGCCCCGTACAATGCAGAGGGGCCGGCCGTGTTGGGGTGGTGGGTGCCGGGTTTGCTCCCCACCGAGCGATTTCTCGGCCCGACTCTGCCTGTCCGTTCCGCGCACGTCGCCGGACCCAGGGTCATCTGCTCTTGCCGTCTAGATCGGCCGTCGGCGCAGGTGCGCACCCTCAAAACTGTTGCCCGGTCTTTCACCCGGGCTGGGCCAGATGCTTGCCTTTAGCGCCATCCTCGCCTTTCAGATCTCGTTTCAGCGCCAACGCGTCTACGAGACCGTTTGAGGTCCGGATTTGGTGGCGGGGGTCCGATTTGAACGGACGACCTTCATGAGCCTGACGAGCTACCGGGCTGCTCTACCCCGCGGAAGTGATTTGGTGCCAAAATGGTTACAATCCGGCACCAAGTGTTGTCAAGCGAGGCGTCGCCAAAACGCCCAACAGTTATGCGGGATTCTGGTAGTGGGTCAGTTTGAAATCTGTCTCGCCTGAACGTGGCTCAGCAGTGAGACGACATATCGTTCCATATCAAGCCTGCGAGCGGTTCCAAGTACACTTGCCCAGGTATCCTGCGGACCGGCGCCAGAGGCGATCATGGCCGGTGCGTTGTGAAATGAATCCGCGAGCATACGAGCTCTGGATAGATCATCGGTCGCGCGAATTTCGACGAGGACGATGCAAAGAACCCTCAGGATATTTTCATTCGTGATGGGTTGAGGATCAATCAGTTGAGACACCTTTCTTCCGGTACGCCCCCGAGCCGCTGGCTTTTCGGCTTCCTTCGCCTCGACCAGCGCAACGATATTGCTAATCTCCCAAAGCTTGCCAGTCACGCCGGCGGCCATCGCCGGGGTCATGCGCAGCGTCGCATGGATGCGGACGAAATTGTAGTACATGAAGTGCAGGGCAACGGCGTTGGCGTGACCTTCCACTGCCGTTGGTCAGGCGCGTTAAGCGGCGCATATGCATCCGCATAGTCCGGTTTTGGCGTTCGGCAAATGACGTGCTGACGTGCTTGATGTCTGGATTACCTTCGATCCACTCTTTCCGCGCACCAGTGCATTCGGCGGGGCTATGCACTCGATTGTCATACGCCGTCCCATACTTTTCTGTAAGCATATAGGAGTTCACGGCGGGTCACGACAACGGCATTCGCGGCATCAAATTTCAAACTGACCCACTACCGGGATTCTATGCCGGTTGACAGATTGGCAGCTCTTTCGGGTTTGGTTGCGCGGTGGCCCTCGCAACCAAAATGGCCGACTTAACACCAGGTCTTAAAGTGACCCGAATGCTTGGCCCCTAGACGCCGAGCATCTGCGAGATGCCCATCGGCTGGCGGATGATCGCGCCCCATGTGCCGCTGGTCATCTTCTTCTTCCACGAAGACATCGCGCGGATGATGGGGTGCGTGCGAAGCTTTTCGTTGAAGGAGCAGTATCCGGTCTTCTGGCCTTCGATGGCGTCAGCGATCAGCTGCACCAGGTTGCCGCCCGCGATGCCCACGGGGTTGATCGCGGTCTGCGCGCCATACTGCACAGCCGTCTCAACGCGCAGGTTGGGGAAGTTCTTTTTCAGAAGATCCTCAACGTTGACGTTGAAGGAGTTGGTCGCAGTCATGGCGAGCTGCGATTCCGGCGACAGCGCCAGCGTCATCTTGGTCTTCTGGTCGATGAGGCCGGCGGTCTGGGTGACGAGTTGCAGCCAGAGCGACTGGATATCGGCGTAGATTTCGTTCGCCGTGGCGACGATCTGGCCGTTGTTGATCCACTTCACGCCGCCGTAGGCCTTCGGTGCCGGCGTGACCGGAGCCGACAGGTTTGGGTCGTTGAGCAGGCCATAGTTCTGGAGGCCCTGCACACCCTTGAAATAGGTGGTGTTCAGGAAGCGGGCGAGCACGGTGGTGCCGGCGCCGTCGACCTCGCCAACCCAATTCACGCGGCCGAGACCGGCGCGCTCGATTTCCAGCTCGCCATACTCGGCGATCGTCTGGAACAGGTAGGACTGGCGCTGCGGCCAGTTCATGTTCGCGCCAGAGCGACCGTTGTCGTTGTAGTCGCCATAGCTCGACACCTCGCCCGTCTGCTCGACGGTCGGGAACATCGCGGTCTGGTCGATCCAGGTGCCCTTGCGGGTTTCGCCGAAGATTTCGGCGGCCTGCGTCGGGGCGAAGAGGACGCGGTAGACCTCGGGGTCGACCAGCGTGGTCAGGAACGCCGGGATGCCCGAGTTGGGCGTGGTGGCCAGCTGGGGCTGCGCATCCATCGCGAAGTGGTTGGTGCGGTAGCCCTCGACCATATAGGCGCGGGCCTCGGGCAGGTAGATGCCGGCCGCCTCGAACATCGGGCGATGCTGCGCCCACGTTGCGGCGGCCGTGTTGAAGTCGTGGAATTGCATGGTGGTTCTCCTCACAGACCGCCGGCTTTCACGCCGGCGCATGGTTTCGAGGTTGACGGGAGGGGTGGGGTTTAGCCCTGCGGCCAGGAGGTGATTTTCATCAGCTCGCCCGGCTGGGCGAAGGAACGCACGGTCCACTTGGTCTCGACGTTGGTGGCCGCGGTGAGAGCGGCCGAGGCAACGACGGTGTTGACGTCGACCGCATAGGTGCCAGCGCCGCCGGCAGGACCGGTCAGCTGTTGGCGGATGGTGGTGACGGCGGTGATGCCGGTACCGGTCAGCGTGTCGCCGACGCCGAAGACGCCAGCGATGGTGCCGCCGGCGGTGAACACGCCATAGGTGCCGGCAATCACGGTGCCCGGATCAACGTCCTGGTCAGCGATATTGAGCGAATACGTGCCAATGCCGCCCGGCGTGCCGGAGAGCTGCGAGACGATCTTGGTGCCGGTGGCGACATCGGTGCCCGAGATCGTGGTGCCGGGATAGATCGTGCCCGAATTGACCGCCGTGACGTTCAGCACATTGCCGACGATGGAGGCAGCAAAGCCGCTGGTGGCGGCAGCGATCGAGCCGGCCGACGTGGTGGCGCCGTTCGGAGCGCCGGTCACTGCGGCGGTGGCCTTGCCGTCGGCGTAGTTGGCATAGACCTTCATGCCGTCCAGAGCCGGGGTAGCGCCGTTGTTCTTCACCCAGAAGTCGCCGCCATCGAAGACGGTCATCGGGAAGCCGGCAGGGACCAGCATGGTCGATTCCTGCAGATACTGCTCGATCAGGCCCTGCTGCTCGCGGTGGATGAAGCCGGCGACCGGGCCGGTGCCGAAGTTGTTGACGACTGCCGGGGCATTGTCGCTGTCGACCTGGGCATAGCTCTTCCAGGCAAAGCGGCCGACGATGACGCCGAACGCGCCGGCGACCAGAGCGCCAGCCGCTGCCATCACGGTGGTGCGGGGATTGGTGGAAGCGAAGTCGCCCTCAACAGCCGGGGCGGGATTGTAGGCGGCCTGCGTCTGAAAGCCAGACATGGGCGATTCTCCTCATGAAAAAAGCCGGCTCGGTGGCCGGCTCGAAGGGGTTTCAGGAATTAAGCCGCTCGCCTTAGAGCGACTTGACGATGTGGGTTTTCGTGACCGGGAACATCTCCTGGAAGGAGCTGACGCCGGCCGCGTCCATGGCGACGCGGTGCTGCGGCTGCGCCGGGGTAGAGCCCGGCAGCGGCTGGGCCTTGAGGATGGCGGGCAGCGCCGACGGGTGGATGCCGTCGATGTCGACGCCAAGCGAGGTCAGAGCGGTGCGGTAGACGGCTTCGGCGCTGTCATGCGCCATCGCCAGCTTGCCGATGTAGGGGCGAACCGCCTCTTCGGCGACGCGGATATCGGCCGCCGTCTTGATCATCTCGGCGCGGACCTCGGACTTGGCCTTCGACACTGCGGAGGCAATGGCCGAATCCATGGCCTTTTTGCCGACCTTGTCGTCGTCGTCGTCTTCCTCGGCATCTTCGGCGGCCTTTTTCTTGGCCTCTTCCTCAGCTGCATCCTTGGCGGCTTTCTTCTTTTCCTCTTCCTCGGCGGCGTCCTTGGCGGCCTTTTTCTTGTCGTCGTCTTCGTCGTCGTCCTCGTCCATGGCTTCCTGCGCGTCGGCCTCTTCGTCGAGGGCGAGCAGAAGGGCGTCGAGGCCGTCGAGCTTGGCGTCAGCGGCGAGCTTGCCCTTCGCAGCCTTGCCGACCGCATCGATGAGCGCGGGCCGCTTGGCCTTGAAGTTCTTGGCAGTGATGCCAGCCAGAGCGGGGCGCAGATCGATCTTCTGATCGGCGGCCAGCTTCGTCATTACGTGGGCAAGGATCGCGCCGTGGGCGACAGACGCCATGCGCGACAGCAGTGCCGTTTTCTTCATTTCCGTGATCTCCTGTTTGCTGTCGCCGACAACCACATCAGGCCCGGCGCGGCCTTCCTCAACCAAGGCAACGTGATTGGCGGAAATGTCCCGCATCACGCCGTCGTAGGATTCTCCAGCAAGCGTGCCGGGCGTCATGTCGGCCCGGTAGCGATAGCTGCTCGAAAGTTCTTTCTGCCGATCGGATTCGATCAGCGCGATTGCTGCCCCATCCCAGATGCTGAGCGGCGCCATGAGGTACGGCGCATGGAACTCGACGGCATCGCCGAGCGCACCGACAACGGCTTCGCGCGGGTGTTCCTTGGCGCTGACCGGAATGTGCTTGAGCAGGAGCGGCTTGCCCACGAACGTCGGGGCGGCCTTGGCCAGCTCCTCGGCATCGCGGTAGAGGTAGTAGAGGCGTTCGGGATCAAGCCCCAGCGCCTCGAAATCCGGGATTTCCCTGCCGTAGTACGGGCAGACGTTGGCCTTGGAGATCGGGGTCATCTCGACGCGCAGGTGGCCGTCCTGGTCGAACGTGCGCACGCTGGCGCGATCCATCGCCAAGGTGTCGCTGGCCGCGAGCTGCTCGATCTCTTGCCCATTCGGCATCGGTGTGATTTCCTAATATGTGAGGCATCACCTCACAAACTTGTTGACTGCGAATGTGTAAGGCGCTACCTTACAAACATGCTTAAGTCGTTCCGCAACAAAGCCCTGCAACGCTTCTTCGAGACCGGCAGTCCGCGCGGTCTCAGCGTGCAAGACGACAAGCGTGTCGCCCGCATCCTTCGGGCCTTGGAAGCAGCCTCAAAGCCGGAAGACATGGACCTTCCCGGCTATCGCTTCCACGGCCTTTCGGGCGATCAGAAGGGGCGCTATTCTGTTCGAGTGAACGGAAACTGGCGCATCACCTTCGGTTGGGACGGCGAAGACGTTATCGAGGTCGAACTAGAGGATTACCACTGATGAACACGGCACCCATCAAGCGCGGCCTGCCCGCGATGCATCCCGGCGAGCTGCTGCGCGAAGACATCATCCCGGCGCTCGACAAGTCGAAGACCGAGATCGCCAAGCTGCTCGGGATTTCCCGGCGCACGCTCTACGATATCCTGGACGAGAAGCAGCCTGTCACCGTCCCCATGGCGCTACGCCTCGGCAAGTTGATCGGCAACGGTCCGGTGCTTTGGCTCAATCTCCAGCGCACCTATGACCTCGAACGGGCAGAGAAGGTGCTGAGCGCCGAGATCGAAGCGATCCCGACACTGCACGCCGCCTGATCAGCTAAACCCCTTGATGACCGGCTTGCCGACGCATCGGCAACCGGGCTCCTCGCCAGGCCTGACGAAGCGCTTAACCGCCGGGTCGTACCAGCCAGTCGAAATCTTGTAGCGGACCTTTTCACGGCCAGCCGCGACGTGCGTGGGGCGAGGTTCCTTCCCGCCGCCGCTGTGGTGCCATTCGGCTTCGTCGATGCCGAGTGCCAGTTCGCGCGCCGTGGCGAAGGCTGACGTCGCCTTGTTGTTCTGGTCGAGCGCAATGAAGGCCGCGCGCCGCCTCGATATGCCAGAGAAGCGCTCCAGCTCCTTGACGAGGCCGGCAAGGTCGCGGCTGTTCTGCACCGACCGCATGACAGCGCCTTCGACCTGGTCGAAATACTGCGACGGGATCGACTTGATCAGCGACACGTTGGCGTTGACCGTCGCGTCGACAACGTCGCGCATCTCTGCCGTCATCTTGAATTCGACCGAAATGCCGCCATCGCGCAGGATCTTGCGGAGCGCGGCGCTCGAACGTTTCTCGACCGACAACGCGAAATAGTCGCCCAGCTGATCCGATGCGATATCGAAGCGCTTGGTCCACTGCGCCGCAAGCTTGCGGATTGATCGGCGCAGCGCATCCGCCGGCGTCTCATCTTGCGCCAGGCGGGGCGTATTCGCCCGGTAGGAGGCTTTCAGCCAGTAGATCACGCTATTGCTCATAGCGTCGATCAGGCGCGTCAGGCGGCCCCTATATGCCGTTTCGATCCCGAGGTTGGGGCGGACGGGAGGCAGAACCTTTTCGTTCCGCTTCGCCGTCCGTCGACTTTGCAGGCTGGACATCACGATCCCTCAGCGTCTCGGCGATCTCGCGATCATCGGGCGTCTGTGCTTTGAGAAGTTCCCAGAGGTTGAGCGTGATCAAGCGGTGCCGGTGGTGTCCGTGTCGGGAGCCGCACTATCTGCCGGCTCCTCGGGCTTGGCAACACCGGCGTCCATGACAAACCGTTCCAGGTCGAGAACGGTTTCGACGATGGTCTCGGGATAGAAGCCCTCGCGACCCACCATCTCCAGCAGCCGAAGCCGGACTTCCCGCCTCTCGTTCATGCGTTTACCTCGATAAGTTCGTCCAGGCCGATGACTGCCCGACAACTGTCCGGGCTCAACGAGCCCGGTTGATGCCGTTGCGTCACCCGCCAATCATGATACACATGTGCATCGTTTGGGGGGGCTCAATGAAAATTCATCTGCTTGCGGCTGCTTTGGTTTTCGGGGTGGTCTTTCCAGCAATAGCCGCTGACGATGACGCTAAGACCTTGTTCGTCGAGAGCGCCCACAACTGGTCAGGCGTCTATGTCGGCGCTCAGGGAGGGTACTATCAAGGGGTGAACAGCAACGTCGATGTGACGATCTGCGAAGAGGTCGGATGCGAGCTCGGCGTCCTGTTAGCAAACAGCGCATTAACTGATCTCAACTGGGTGGCCGATTCCGACCCAAGTGGCTTCATTGGTGGAGGCCAGATCGGGTACAATTTCCAGTCCGGTACGTTAGTGGTTGGTGCGGAGCTTGATTTCCAGATCGGATCGGGTGGAGGAACCGACATTACCTGTATTAGCGTACTTGGCTGCGAAATTCCTGTCACAGCAAACGCATCGTCCGAACTCGAATGGCTGGGCACCGCAAGAGGGCGCATCGGAGCCGCATTCGACCGCACGCTGATCTACGCGACGGGAGGAATGGCCTTTGGAAAGGTCCGCAATTATTTCGATGTTAATTTAGGCGTAGACCCTTACGTCTTCAGCAACGAGGAACGTTCGACGAGGTTCGGCTGGACGGTAGGCGGCGGTGCAGAATACGCCCTGACAGACGAGCTCTCGCTGAAAGGCGAATACCTCTATTACAACCTCGCCGACTCCACGATGACCACCTTGTCTTATGGCGTCGGTAACCCGCAAGGCCGAATTGGGACCTACAAGTTCAGCAATGATGGGCAACTTGTCCGCGTCGGTCTGAACTACCGTTTCTAAATCCACTCTGGACGATTTCACACCTACCTAAACAGGCGGGCACTCAGCGCATATCTTCCCCTAGACAGCGGGCGCGTCCTTCTCTGCCCCGGTCTCGCCGAGATCCTTGATCATCGTGCCGCCCTTCGGGGCCAGGCCTTCCTCTTCCTCGTCGATCAGCTCGGGCATATCGTCGACGTTGATAGACGAGAAATCCGAATCCGGATCGGCGGCAACGCGCTTGCGCGATTCCTCGGGCGAGATGACGCCCGCGTCGATCAGGATCTGGTCGCGCTCGGCCTTGGTCTTTTCAACCTCGGCGGCTTCCTTCTCATCGGTCTCCTCGAGTTTTTCGAACTCGAAGTCGATGCCGTCATCGGTCTCGCCCCAGAGGGAGATCATCACCAGGCCAACAAGGCGGTGAATCGGCTGGCGGAACAGCTTCTCCTGAAACGAGTGGATATGGTCGTAGAACACCATGATCTCGCCCTCGGACGAGGCGTTCAGGCCTGCCGGCTGCGTTCCGAGCAGCTTTACCAGCGGAATGTGGCTCACCGACGCCATGTGCTCCTGCGACTGCGCCTGGAGCATGTCGAGACCGGAGAGCGACGCGGAGACGTTCTTGAAGTCCTCCGTGTCCTTGTCGATCATCATCAGGCCGCGATTGGACCTGACCAAATTGAAAAGTTCGGCGCGCTTGAAGAGCTGGTCGCCATCCGCCTGCAGCGTCTCTTGCAGGTTGCTCGCCAGCACAAACACCGTGAAGGCGCTGATGATGTCGTTCACCGACTGGCGCGTCTCCAACCAGTTGTCGACATAAGGCTTCACCATCTGCGACAGCGACAGGCCGCCGAAGGAATAGGTCGGCTTCAACAGGTCGGGGACTTCGCGCCCGATCAGCGTGATCAGCCGCGTGGTGTGAACGATCTTGGCCTGCACATACCAGCTATCGGGCCTATACCAGTTATCCTTGAGGGGATCGTTCGAGTTGTAGTTGGTCGGATAGCACCAGACCGCCTCGACCGTGCGCAGCGCCTGGATAGGCTTCTTGGCGAGCTTCGCGATCGAGAGCTTGTCCCAGCCGTCGCCGATCGACTTTTGCAGCTCATCGGGGGAATCGGTGTCGCCGGTGTCGATGTAGATGTGACCGCGGCCGAAGAAGCCATCCTGCTCGGCAGCGCGGCAGAACATGTCGCGCACGTTGAGGCGCTTGAACTCGTTCTCCAGCTCCGTGATCTTGTCGGCCTTGTCCTCTCCGTCGTTCGAGGTGAAGCGAATCCACTTCCGCGTCATCTCGGTCGCGATGGTCTCGGAGATCACCCGGTATTCCGGGCGCTGCGCCAGCTCGGACAGATAGGCGTAGCCGAGGAAGGTGATCCCTTCCGAATAGTAGCCGCTCAGCGCAAAGCCGTTGGCCCAGGATTGAACCGCGCCGACGGCGCTGTCCATGGCGAGGCCAGTGTTGCCCGTCGGCAGCACGCCGGCCGGGTGTTGCGGCAGGGTGAACACCTGCGTTTGCTGCGCCGGCGCTGCCTTCTGGCCACGCAGAGCCGACAGCATCGCTTCCGAGATGCGGGTGGGTCCGCGCGTACCTGGTGGCATGGCGGCAAGCGGCGCGGCCTTCTGCGGCTGCGCTGCTGGCTTGCGCTTCAAGAGGCGGCGAGCGGCCCTGAAAAACCTCCTGATCATCGCGGCCCCGGCTGGGAGGCGCGGCGAAGCACGTCGTCGCTGATCACCATGGCCCCCTTGATGTTGAGCAGCCTCGTAAAGGCGCCGGAAGATGCGTCGACCTGGTCCATGAGTTTACCGGCCGGGAAGATGCAGAGTTCGTCGAGATAGAGTTCGTTCCACTCGCCTTCGACGATCGAAACGTTGCCGTATTCGCACTGTGCCGAGAAAGGCTCGGCGCGCGTGATCTTGTCGCCGGTTTCACCCTCGGCATGGACGCGGTAGCCGGCGAGATCGGCGACATAGTCCTGCACCTGCGCCTTGCCGGCCTGCCCTGGTTCCTGCGGCAGGCTGATGTTGACGGTCTTGCCGTCGATGGCCGCCGTCGCCTTGATGGTCTTGCGGACCGACTTGCCTTCCTCGCGGAGGGTGACGACATGGCCGACGTAGTAGTGGCCGTCGGCATCGCGGCCGAGCTTGACGCCAGCAGTGCGCGCGCCAGTGCCGCCTTTCGTGCCGGCCAAGTCCCAATGACGAACCCAGACCGTGCCCTTGGGGGCTTGCCTGACGAACTTGCCCTCGAACCAGGACCGCTTGAACATGCCGCCTTCGCGAGGCGCGGGGCGCTGCTGGAACTGCCCCGCCGAGGCGTAGCTGCCCATGATCTTCTTGTCGCGCTCGACCACGTGAGGCGGAAAGCGCTCGGGAAAGAGCAATTCGCCGTCGACCTTGCGAGGATCCTCGAAGCCGATCGAGGTGTAGCATTTGCGCTCGGGCTCGAACTCCATCGGCAGCATGAGGTGCTCATAGCCGTAGTCGTTCGCCAGGATCACGCCCGACGGATCGTCTTCGTGCAGGCGCTGCATGATGACGATGATCGCCGACGAATCGGGATTGTTGAGACGGGTCGGCAGCGCCTCGTGGAACGTGTCGTTCGCGGTCTGGCGCTCGACCGGCGACTTCGCCTGCGCAACCGACAGCGGATCGTCGAGGAGGACGCGATCACCGCGAGAGCCCGTCATCGAGTTGAAGGCCATGGCTTCGCGGAAGCCGGTCTTGTCGTTCTCGAATTTGGTCTTGGTGTTCTGGTCCCCGATCATCGAGAACTGATCGCCCCAGCGATCGCAATACCATTTGGACGTGACCAAACGTCGTGTTTTGACGTTGTCGCGGATCGCCAGCGAGTCCTTGTAGGACGTGCCCATGAACCGCAAATGCGGCATGTTGCGCGGTCCCCACTCCCATGCCGGGAAGAACACGCCGCATGCCATCGACTTCATGGTGCCGGGCGGCACGTTGACGAGCAGGCGAAGGATTTCGCCGCTGCTGACGGCCTCCAGGTGGTCGCCGATGGCATCGATGTGCCAGCCGTGCCTGTAGGGTTGCCCCGGCTCCAGGACATGCCAGCCGCGCTTGATCATCTCGACCACGGAGCGAGCACATGCCCGCCGGTCTAGCTCAATACGGATATCGTCCGGGGTCGGCGGGATGACGCCTGATATGCGCGCCATGTGTCACTTTCCGCCGGCTGTGCTCTCCCGCTTTTCTGCGGCGCGCAGCAGGATTTCCAATTCCTCGTCCGACATGTTGGCGAGATCGAGCTTTTGCGCCGTCTCGACCGGGCCGCCGTTCTTGCCGGTGGTCTCGACGCGGCGCACAAAGCCCCGGTCTTTGCCTTTGAGCTCCAGGTACCAGCGCACCGTCTGCATATCGCCAGAGCGAAGCGCGATCACCACCTGGCCCTCGGCAACGTCGAGCAGCTCGTCCGCGATCTCGGAATCGGCCTCCTGGATTTCAGGGTGTTCGTTCAGGAAGGCGTAGAGCGTGGTGCGGCCGACGTTCAGCCGCTCGGCCGCGACGGTCTTGATGCCACCGCACTGGCGCAGCATCGCGATAACGCGAGGCACGTCGCGGACGGTAAGCTTGGGCGATGCGCCGCCCTTGCTGGCCTCTGCCGGCTTCGCCTCTGGCGCTGCCAGCGGTGCCGGCTCTGCCTTGGGATCGGGTGCAGGGGCCACAGGGGGCTTCGGCTTGCTGGCCGGTTTCTTCTTGCCCCGCGCCGGCTTTTTTTTCGGGCTCGCTTCCGGCTTCGCTTTAGCCGGTGCAGCCTTGGGCTTTGCGGTCGGCTTTGATGCCGTCACGCTCGACTTGGTCTTGATCACCGGACCACTCGCGCGTGTGAGTGTTCGGAATGTTCGGGATGGCTCTTTTTTTCGCTCCCCAAATCCCACCGCATGTAGACCGGGCCGAGAGGGGACGAGATGACTGCAAAACCATCCTGCAAAGCCTTGGCTGGCTTGGCGTTGGTTAACCTGCGCAAATACGCAAACTGACCGAGAATGCTTGCTGTTGCGACCATGCTAACCACCGACACTGCGTTACACACACACGAATGCATGCCGATCACACGAGCAGGACGCGTGCGAGACAGACGAGGAAGCCGAACGCGAGGAATGCGCCGACGACGATTGCCGGCATCGCGGAAGCGGGCGCGGGCGGCATTGCGCCGGGCTCGGAGAACGTGCCGCGCAGATTGGGAAGCTCATGCCGCATCAGGTTTGTCCTCCGCTTCGGCTTCGAGCTGATCGAGCCGCTCGCCGGCAAGGCGCGCCATGGCTGCAAGCGCGATGCCCGAGTTGACGATGTTGAGCCCCTGCTTGGTGCGCACGATGGTGTCGAAGAAGTCGTCGAACCTCGACTGCGGGGCGGCATGGATGCGGAAGCGCTTCGCCCTTTTGGCGATGGCGTCCATCTCGACCTCGAACTGCACGCGGTCTTCCGGGAGGAAGGCGAACAGCAGCTCGTCGTATTTGATGTTGGCACCGCCGAGTGCAGCAGCGCCTGGTCCCTTGTCGCCCGAGAGCACGCTGTCATCGAGACCGGAGAACTTCTTCGCATCGATGTCGAGTGAGACGTAGAGCTGGGCGAGCAGCGACTGGTCGTCTTCGCCGTTGATCGAGTTGTGGCTCAACTGGATCGCCACCTTGCGCTTTTCGCTCAGATGCGAGGTGATGACGAGCGCGTCGATCAGCGGCAAGCCGGCCTCAATCGCGGCGGCGGTGCGGTGATGTCCGGACAGGATCTCGAGAGAGCCGTCCTTGTCCTGGCACACCAGGACCGTGGTGGTCAGTCGGCCGTCGATTTTGACGTTCTCGACGAGGCGCTTGAACATGGCAGGGGCCATGTAGTGCGCGTTCTTCTCGCGGCGCCGGAGCGTCTTCGGGTCAACCTGCCGCGCCTCGACATCGAGAGACTTCCAGTCAACGATTGAAGTGCTTGCCATACCACCACTCGAACGCTTGTTGCGGCGTCTCATCGATGCGGGCGCCGACGTAATGCAGTCTGAATTTGCCTTCCGGGCCATCGATCTCTTCGCGCTTGGTCTGCTCGAAGATACCGCGATATTTCATCGAGACCGGATGCTCCGAAAACGCTGACGTCTGCACCTTGTTGAAGCGGTCGACGAAGCGCTTGCCCACATCGCGCAGGATCTCGCCGTTGCAGGCGAGCCTGGTGACGAGCTTCGACAGCCTGCCCTCACGCGAGATGGAGAAATCCGACAGCAGGTAGATCGACTGGCGTGCGAATTTGTCGAGGTTGTAGATCAGCCCCCCGACCAGCATGTCGTCGACGCGCACCAGGTAGTTGACCATGCCGGGCGTGTGGGTGATGCCCTTTTTCAGGTAGACGTCCTTGAGGAACGTCATCTGGGCGGCATCGGCCCGAGCGATCGTCACCACCGAATCCGGCTTGATCTTCTCGACGTCGATCGGCTTGTAGCGGAAGGGAGCCGACCGCGGCACGAGCTGCAGGTAGGACGACTTGCCCGTCGACACGTAGCAGTAGTGCGGGTGGCCCCGGCCGGAGACGAATTCCAGCTCCGGTTTCAGATCGTCGTAAATCTGGTCCGAGAGGATGCAGTAGGGGACGCCTGCCAGCCGCACGCGCTCGATGAGACCGCGCAAGGCCTTGGGGTCGAACAGCTCGTATCGGGGAGCGTCCCATTTGATGTTCTCGGCCAGAAACTCGAACATCTTTTCGTAGCCGCCCTTGTAGAACGGCGGGTAGGAAAAGATGGCGGCCTTCCGCTCGATCGCCTCGTCCAGATGCTCGATCCAGTCGCGCGGCGAATAGCTCTTGATCGGGATCATCCCCGGCAGCTTGCGGACCTTTTCCAAGGTGCGCTCGACATAGCCGGCGAAGTTCGCGACCAGGTGGTTGCGGTGGCTGGTCTTGTAGACGTTGGCCTTGCCGCCGGCGAAGCGGCCGAGATTGAAGGCGACGGCAAGTGCTGCCAGGCGCTGATCAGGTTCCCTGAAATCGAACTCGTTCACGAAGTCGAGCGCGCCGTGGAATTCGTAGTCGATCGGCTTGCCCAGCACATAGCCGGCAATCGCCGACGAGTAGAGGCTGACATCGTTCGAGTGCATCTCGACGCCGGGGAACGTGGCGAGCGTGATCTGCTCAAACCGGAACGTCCCAGAGCAGCAGTTATACACTCTGCCCCATTTGTCGACTTCGGAAACGCGAAGGATTTGCGCGATGCACTCCTTCGGCACAACGCCCTGAAACATAACGCAAAACGCCTTGTTTTTTCTCTTGCAATAGGGGTGTAACCAAATAAGTTACTTGTAACCAAATTGGTTACTTCCCTACTGCGAAGGAACGCCCGAAATGAGCCTCGTCACCATCACCGAAGGCCTTCACAAGAAATCCGGTTTCACCGGTTCTCGCCTCCAAGCCGTCACGTTCGCGACCGCGCTCCACATGGCCGACTATGCCGGCACCGAGCATCAAGACTATTTCCGCCGCCGCTTTCGCGAGACCTTGGAAACGCTGGATAGCGAAGGCGTTAGCGACGTCGTTGGGTTCGTCGCCGGTCAGCTCGGCATCAAGCCGGGACCAGTCGAAAACACCTTCTGATTTTTGGGGAGCGGCCCGAAGCGCACAGGAGAATCAGGCTGCCTGTTTTTAGCTCATCCCCCCCGGCTTCTGTCAATAGACATTTGCAACCATTTTGACACCACCCCTACCACGGAGACCAAAGACCATGGCCAGCTACCTATCCCCCACCGGGAGCCCGATCACCGGCACTCTGGAGCGCCTGACCGGGCGTGCGCACCTCCTCGATATCGATCCGGAGACCGGCGAGCCGGAACACTCGGGCGGCACCGAAGTCTTCTGGAACGATCAGGAGACCGCCAAGCGCAACGGGAAAGTCGTGTTCCTCGACGACGAGGGCGACGAGTGGACCTTCGACCAGCTCACCCGCGAGGACGGGGACGAGGAGGAGGAGGACGACGGATGCCCGAAAGGCGATCCTGAATGCCTCGGCAACAATGGCGATTGCCATGATGCCTGCGAGGAGCAGCGCTGATGGCCCGCTATCTCGTCACCTGGGAAATCGACTACGAGGGCGAAGGCGATCCCGAAGCCGCTGCCCGCTGGGCATGGGAAATTCTGCGCAAGCCGCACTCCACCGCCAACGTCTTCACGATGATCGACGAAGCCGGGGACGAGACCAAGCTGGACCTGGCCGAGATCGACGAAGAGCGGCTCGAGGCGTCCATCGGAAGCGTTGGCGACGTGCTGCGCAGACTGACCGGGGAGGCCGTCGATGCCCATCGGTAGTCATCAGTCCGCGGCGGCCGGCACCGAGGTCTGGCTGACCCCTCCCGCAATCCTCTCCGCACTCGGCGGCGCTGAAAGCTTCGACCTAGACCCATGCGCGCCGCTCGATCGGCCGTGGGATATGGCGCGCCAGCACTACACCGTGGCCGACAACGGTCTTGCCCGGTCCTGGCACGGTCGCGTGTGGCTCAACCCGCCATACTCGAACAACGTGATCGGCCGCTGGATGGGCCGTATGGCCGACCACGGCCATGGTATCGCGCTGATCTTCGCCCGCACCGAGACGCAGGTGTTCCACGATTTCGTGTGGCGCGCGGCCGATGCGCTGCTGTTCATGGAAGGGCGGCTGCATTTCCACGATGCGGCCGGCGTCCGCGCCAAGGCGAATGCCGGCGCGCCGTCGGTGTTCTGTGCCTACGGGGCCGACGATGCCGACCGGCTCGCCGCGAGCGGAATCCCCGGTGCGTTCGTGCCGCTGCGGCTGCGCTCGCTCATCTTCGGTTTCGCCTCCGTCGGTTCATGGGTCGACGAGGTTATGAAGGTGATGCAGCGCGCCGATGACGCCATGCGGCTCGACGATCTCTACCACGAGATGGCGACCAGCCCGAAGGCCGACCGCAATCCGAACTGGAAGGCGAAGGTCCGCCAGACCCTCCAGCGCGGCCCATTCGAGCCGCTGGGCGATGGCGTCTGGCAGGTTGCCGAAGGGAGGTTGCTGTAATGGCAAAGGCACAGAAGCAGCCCAAGAAACAGCCGTGGCAGATCGAGGCCGAGAAGATGGGGCGCGAGCAGGACGAGATCGTCGCCATGCTCCGCAACGGACCGGACGACTATTTGGTGTCGATCGCCCGCGAAGCGCTCTGCGGCTACCACGCGGCGATGATGGCTTGCGACAAGCCGGCGCGCGCGCCCTACGCGATGGTGATCGACGCCTGCGTCGAGACCCTATACCGCATCACCGAATATGGCGGACAGGAGAACCGGGCCGACGGCAGCGGTCACTCCTGGCCTGCGAAGGGCAAGTCCCGCTTCGACTGCTGGAACACGGCATCGGCATGGCTCGGCCGGCAGCTCGCCGCGCCCGATGGCGAAATCCCCATGCACGGCCAGCCCGGTCGGTTCATGCTCGTGATCCACGGCTGCAGGACCGACGTCGAATATCCGGGACTGCTCGCCGGGCCGGGGCTCCACGGCAAGGTGATCGACCTCGACAAGCCGTTTTTCAGCGAGACCGGCTTCCGGTCCTTCACGACTGGGGGGCTGTCGCACGAACGGTGGTTCGTTGAGGAGCCGCTAGACGTGGCCGAGATGCTGACGATCCTCATGGAGGAATCGCTGCTTAGCGACGGCAACGGCAAGCGACTGGCCAAGGCCAAGCTGACCGACGCGCCCTTTGGCTGGAGCCACTGGACCGGCAAGGTTCGCCATCCGCCATCAGACGAAAACCTCCGCGCCGAGCGGCGCAAGGACCGCGCCTATCAGCCCGGCGGTTTCATCCATTCCCTGCCCGGCCTCGCGCCGATCGGCATCGCCACGCGTGTCGAGAAGACCGGCCAAATCGCTTTCGCATTTTGAGGGAAAGGTGAGCGGGGGCCCTACAAGTTCTGTCCCCTTTGTGCGCGCCGCATCAGTTCACCATTCATTTACGATATTAGCGCAAGCTGAAATTCGGACATGCTAGGTAGCTCGTACATGCCCTTAGCCCCGGTGCAGACCCAGCGCCGGGGCTTTTCTGTTTCGCGGCTGGGTAAGGCGCCTGCCCGCAATCCTGCTTAAGCTTCGATTGAACTTCGCGAACGCCCTGGAACATTCTTGCGCTGACGAGCTTCGGAGGGGGCACTGTTCCCCTCAGTGCTTTCCCCCCGTGAGACTGCCCGCTGCCGAAAGGTGGCGGGCTTTTTGTGCATTAGCGGAACCTAATATCTCGGGGCAGGTTGGAATGGCGGCAGCGTCCCCCGCTGCCGGCCGAGGCTCCAAGCCTCCGGCCGGGTCCGCCTCTGCCCGCCAGTAGGTGCGGACCCACTGGAACAATGCTCCGAAATGACGTTTGGATCGCGCTCGGATCCCTGGCCGTTGGACCCGCAACTTCCCTCCTGGGCGTCACATTGCAGTTGGCTTATATAACGGAACGTCCAATGTCCAATACAGGAACCAAAGCGGTAACGTCAGACTTTGGTAGCTGAAGGCGCAAGACTTTAGTCCTGCCGCCTTATAGTAAGAGCGGAAGTCTATCGGCCCCATATAGGGCCACCGTTAATCAATACCAGACTGCGCAAACCGGAGTATGGTGCGATCACGGAAGCCGGTGCCGAGCGCGGCCCCGCGCTTCGGTCTACCAAATATTGTTCGCCGAATTAGGCCCTGCCTTATAGACTCAAGGAGTCGCATTCTCCTCTTGGGAGAGGGTTTATGCGCGTCCAAGGGCAAACGGCTGCTCCGCAGCCTAGCGAGCTGCGTAGACGCTCGCTGTTGGAACAGCGGCGCTAATCCCGCTGGGACACGCCCGCCGCTGCCGTGAATGGGGCGTCGGGTGGCAGTTCAGAACCGATCCTCAACCACCTCGCTGAACGGCATCACGAGCACCGTTCTGCCGCTCTCGTCCGTGACTTCGAAGCTGCAGTCGAACCAACTGCGCATCGTGTCCATGCGAGTGTTGAAAACGAGATCACGCGCGTTCGCCAATGCATGGCCGTGCACGGCGCTGTCATCGGGCAGTTCGTCGCCCTCGTGGTCGGGGATTAGCCTTCCCCGGCAGCGCACGTTCATGAAGTAGCGCAAGTGCCCCTCTCATTGCTCTCGCTTGATGGGGAACTGGAACACGTTCGAGTATTCCCTCTCGGCATAACCATAGGCCTGTCCTGCGATCGATTCCAGCTTGGCGCGATCCTTCAGCAGGATCTGACCACGCGTGTTCTTGATCGCACCGACGCCCTCCAGCATCTGCACCGCAAGGGTCACACCGGGGCGACGCGCGCCCAGCATGATGCTCATGAACTCATGAGTTACAGGCATGTCGTCCTGTTCCAGCCGATCATGGGTCATAAGCAGCCAGCGCGCCAGCCGCTCCTCGATGGAGTAGCCAGCATTGGCATACGCGGTCTGACTGACTTGCACGATGAAGGTATGCACGAAGCGAAGAAGAAGCTCGCGCAGCGTGGCGCTGTGGTCCATCGCCGCCTGAAGCTCGACCGCCCCGATACGGAATGCTTCACCCGCAGCCTGAACCATGCAGGTGTGAGGCGTGCGGTCGACGCCGAGCACGACAGAAATTCCCGCGAGGCCCTCTGATCCGACCATGCCTACCTCAAACCGTCCTTCCTCGGTGTCGGCGACAATCGAGGCAATCCCTCGTTCCGGGAAGGTTACATGCGTGATCTGCTGCTCCGCTTTGAACAAGTGTTCGCGGACCCCCAACGTGACCGGTTCGAGATGCGGCGCGATGAGCGCGAAGTCATCTGGCGATAAAGACGTCAGTAGCCGATTACGGATGTGCGGTTGATGAAGCTGAGCCACGCTCTCGCCTCCCTGTTTGGGGCAAGAGCACCGCACCTCAGCTATCTCTTAGTCGCCCTGCGCCCAAAAGTTAGCAGGCGATGGACATTTATCCTCCTGAAACCCATCAGAAGCTACATTTAAGCGTCCAACCAGGCGTTGGGTACGAATCGTACAATGCGCCGCTGCTGCTATTGGAGCTGAGTAAGTCTGTTGCGTACGCAGAGACACGCCGCGCGCCGGCCTATTCAACGCGTAGGAATGCTTTGTGGCCGGGTGAAGAGCGCAGATGAGCGCGAATTGCAGCTGCGTCTCTGATTTCCATACGAAGGTGTACCAGTTCGGCGAGCAGGGCAAGCATTCGCGCCCGCCGGTGCGCAAGGCTGGCACGTAGAAAATGCGCTAGTTCGAACTCGTTGAAGGCGTGGTGTTGGGAAAATTCCATCGCGCCCACATAGCACGACCGGCTGGTTATCTCCTAACCGCGTCTGTCAAAATGCAACCGAAGCTAGCCAAGCCCGATGGCCCAAAATTGTACGCAAATGGCCATGCCGCTGGCTTTTTTGTTTGATCGGGAAACGACAGGCGATCTCGCACGTTAGTTTACAAGGGAGAACCCAAATGCAGAAGGATGGCGACGGGCGCGCCGACAAGATCGAAAAGGACCTCCTGGCCCGTCGCTTGTCTGAAGAGGCCGGCATTTCGGAGCCCGAAGCGCGAGATCTGATCAAGCTCATCGGCCACAACTGGAATTCGCTGTTGCGTGAAGCTCGATTTTTGAAGGAGCGCCATTAGAAGTCCGCCGCCTATTGGGGCGCCGGCGGCGGACCTGTTAAGCGGCTACATCCTTGGGAATCGACCGCTCATAGGGTTAATGTACCACGTGGAGTCCAGTTCCATAGGATTTTGGCAGTGGCTAGCTTAGTCTACATTGGCAAGAGCATGCGACTCCGCTTGATCCGACGTAGGCCATCAGGCGTAATTGTAGAAATGCCATTGTCTGGTATCATATAGGGCCTGGTCATTAGGCCCACCCTCGTGCCCAGCTCTGGTCGGCGCGGTCACTCAACTCAATGCTTGGCTGCTTGATCGTGTCGACTACTTCGGCATTAGGCAGCAGCTACACCTAGACCTTAGACTTTCGCCAGCCGGCCCACCAAGCTTCCCATTGGGAGCAAAACCACCGCTCGCCCTTGGCTGGGCTGACGACCGTCTCATTGTAGTATCGCTGGCCGGGCAGGTGATAAATGCGCTCGCCTGTCTCCACGCTGATATTTCCCTTGATGGTGCATCCAACCGGCGCGCGCGCTGTGGAATCGCCCTGCCGATGCACGGTAGGAAGGCGATGTTGGTCACTCTGCGGCAGGAAGTAGCCGGCGGCTACAAGGCCGAATAGCAACGCCGGGATTAGCGCCCGCTGCTCTAGCAACGAACGTCTTCGCCGCCTTCTAGGCTTAGACGCCTTCTGCCCCTGTAGGCTCATACCCCTCTCCCCAAAAGGGAGAATGCGACTCTTGGGGCGTAGAGTCCAGAACCGGCCTAGTTCACCGGCTGCAGCGAAAGATGCGCCTTGGGCGCCATCGTCATTTTAGAACAAAGTAAAGCGGTATCAGCAATGAGAATGCAGCCACACCCGTGAGAAACAGGTCTTTGGTCATGTAGCCCCCCGGCCATTTTTCATGGGTCATACAGCCACGCATCTAGCTGAAACACAAGCCTCGCCATCCAGCGCCTGAACCAGACGTTACCCAGCCGTGGGGGAATGGCTCTCGGCGGCGGGGTTTTCGCCGACGTTCCTAAGCAAAACGTCTTGGCACTTGGTCGTCCGACAGCAGTCTTTTTATTGTAACCCGCTTGTAACCAGATTGGTTACCAGCTAAGTTATTGTTGTTACTACGAAATTTCCTGCCACAGAGACAAACATGCCCTTCTACTGCAACGAATGCCTCGACCCCTGCCGATGGCATGATTCCGAACTTTGCTCCGGATGCCGCGAGCGCCGCGCCGACGCCATAGCGGCCGAAGAAGCCGACTTCGCTTTCGATCTCATGGACAACAGCGAGGGAGGAGCGATGCCAGCAGGGGCCTAGCCCGAGAAGATATACCTTTCGATACGGCAGCGGGAGTCGTCCCGCCGTCTGTCCCTCCCCCTACCACAAAGACCAGGACCATGAACAAGCCCACCGAGTACGAGTTTACCCTGCCCGACGGCAGCAAGCGCTTCGAGATCGTGATCGAGCGCTCCGACGCCTTCACCTTCCAGAAGATGCACAAGGCGACAGCCTTCAAGCCGGTCGACGCTCCAAAGGCGCGCCACTACATCGAGCGCGACGGCGGCGACTGGTACATCGTGACCGAGACCCACGATAGCCGCCTCGCCGAAGGCTTCCGCCGGCGCCCCGACGCCGTCGCCTGCCTCGCATGGCTCAACGGCGCACGGCTTCCCGAGAACTGGTCGATCTCCGATCGCAAGGACCGCCATTGCGATATCGACTGTGCCCAGGGCTACCCCGCCACCCTCTGGACGCGCGACGTCTGCGCATGGTTCCCGGCCCGGGCCGACGAGGTGCAGCCATGAACGCGCTGATCCCCCGCAACACCGTCGAGCAGATCGTGGCCTATCGCGATTCAGCGGTGTCCGCCTATCACGGCGCATTCGCCTCGATCGAGCAGGCCGACCGGGAATTGAAGAAGGCCGCGGCGCTGTGGAAAGCGGCGGCCGGCGATCATGCCTCCTCCCGCTACGGCGAGCGCGACAACCGCGAGGTCAGGGCATTTTTCGAGGCAGTCGATCTGCCCGACGCCGAGCAGTGGAAGCGGACCGCCATCCGCCTGATCGACATTTCGTGCTGGAATTATCTGGTCAAGATGACCGACCTCGAAGTCCTCATGGACAAGCAGGCCAAGGACGAGCTGCGCGACACGTTGAAGTGGGTGCCAGAGCGCTACAATCACCGGCACGGCGACGGCAAGGAACTGGTCAATCTCGACGAGATCATGGGGATCCCGCCGGTCACGGTCGACAACGTGTATGCCACCATCGAGAAGTGGGCCGGCGAATCCGAGATGATCTTCCGGCGCGGCATAGCGACGGCCTTTTCCAAGCTCGACCGGCGCTTCCGCTCACACGACGGGTTCAAGGTCGGGAGCCGAATGATCCTGACCTATGCCTTCGACCGCGACCATGGGCACGTGTCCTATGGTGGCACGTGGGACACCGTGCGCGACATCGAGCGCACCTTCTCCGTCCTCGACGGCAAAAAGCCCTCTTACAACAGCATCGAGAACGTGGTGCGCGCCGAGCGCAAGGGCTTCAATCCCCAGCAGTCCGAGCATCATGGCGAGTATTTCAAAATCCTCGCCTACAAGAACGGCAACGCGCACCTGTGGTTTACCCGCGACGACCTGGTCGTGAAGGTCAACAAGATGCTGGCCGAACATTACGGCGAGGTGATCGGCGACGCGCAGTCCAAAGAGCCCGATGACCTGTTCCGCAACCGCAAGACGACGCCGGCGAAAAACTTCGGTTTCTTCCCGACACCGGACGGCGCGGCCGAGGAGGTGCTAAAGGGCGTCCCGCTCCTCCAGCCCATCGAAAAGCCGCCCCTCACCATCCTGGAGCCCAGCGCCGGCACCGGCAATCTGGCGCGCCGCTGCGTCTCCAGCATCAAGGACTTTTCCGACTACTCGGGCTATGGCCAAGCCGACCGCATGGACCGGTGGCGCAAGGAATACCGTTTCGACAATCAGGTCGATTGCGTGGAGCTGCAGGCACCGCTGGCCGCCGCGCTCCAGGCGCAGGGGCTTTACCGGAAGGTGTACGCCACCGACTTCCTGTCGCTGCGCCCATCAGTCACCGGGCTTTACGATCGGATCGTGATGAACCCGCCCTTCGACATGGAGCGCGATATCGATCACGTCGTCCATGCCCTCGACTTCCTGAAAGAGGACGGTTGCCTTGCTGCCATCATGTCAGCCGGTACCGAGTTCCGCGAGACCCGCAAGGCCATCGCCTTCCGCGCGCTGATCGAGAAGCTCAACGGCAGCTTTCACGATCTCCCCAACGGCTCGTTTGCCGAGGTCGGAACCTACGTCAACACCCTCACAGTCAAGGTCTGGAAGAACGGCAGGCGAAATCACTTTTAGGTTGACCTTATTGTAACCATTTTGGTTACAGAATAGGTCATATTCGGCACCACGGAGACCGCCCCCATGATTCCCCTACGAACCCCACCCGAAGACGAGGAGGACCGGCGCGGCCGGCTTCCTTCCATCACCCAAGCCCTAGACATGTGGTCTGCTTGGCATTGCGATTGGTCGCCTCTCGGCGCCACCGGCGACTACGCGCTGGACATGCAGCTTGGCGATGCGTTCCGCCATCTGCTCTACCGGCCGGTCCTGGGCGATCGGCTGGCGTGGATCGAACGCCAGCTGCGCCGGACGCGCCGGCGCGGTCTGGACGATCGCTACCAGGCCGAGCTGATGAAATGGTGGCTCGACCTTTTCGAAGCCGAGAAGCTTCCCCTCATCGCTCAACGTTCCAAGGCGAGGAGCCTGCAATGCGCTTCATGCTGATAGACGCCGGCATTCGCAAGGTCTTCGACATGATGACCCCCTACCGAATCGACGAGAGTTTCATTGCCAACACTCTGCGCCGCGACACCGTGGAGCGCGTCGAACTGGCCGACGATCTTGACCTGTGGGTGTCATCCGAACCGGTCAGACAACGGTTTCGGTTCTTCTCCGAGGGGCCGGAATATGTGGGGAGCGGCTTGCTTACCGGGCGCACCTGGCTCGGCGACGTCAAGAGCCTGCCGCGCTGGTTGACCTATGAGGCGATCAACGGGTGGGTGGCGTGGCCGCGCTGCTACGACGTCCCCCAGGCACGCCGGAAAATACAAAGGCCGATCGGGTTACCCCTGATCGGCCTGCCTCTCGACCCCTACCACAGGATCTTGCCCGAAAGCGCGAGAGAACATCTCTACGTAATGCAGAAGGCCGGTTAGAGCAACGCACCAAATCGGCAACAAACGGGTCTATTTTGGTTGCCGGAGAAGTTACACAAGTTTACAATTGGACGTGTCCAAACCCCTACCACGAGAAGGCTACAAGATGCGCATTTTTACCTCTAGCTGGTTTCATTCTCTGCCCAGCACCATCCAGAAAATCGGCGTCTCCAGGGGGACGCCGCGAGGGTACGCCGCCGGCTACCGCAAGATGCCGGAGCTGGCCCCAGGCCCATGGTTCAAGACCGCCAACGAACGCGATTACAAGCAGCTCTATTTCGAAAGCCTCGCCAAGCTCGACCCCGGCCGGATCGTCGCAAAGATGCACGATCTCTCGGCCGGCAAGGACTGCGCGCTGCTCTGCTACGAGGCCCCCACGGACAACCAGTATTGCCATCGCGCCTACATCTCGGTGTGGCTGAAAGAAAAGCTCGGAGTCGAGGTGTTCGAATATAGCCTGGAGAGCCAGGGTTGCGCGTGGCGGCATCCCAAGCTGCCCTCGCAATACCGCCAGCGCGACGAAGCGCAGCCGCTCCAGGTGGCGCCCTACGTCGGCGCCGTGGCACCCGACGCGCAAGGCCGCCTCTGGACCGTGATCGGCATCAATCCCGAACAGGTCGACCAGGCGCTGGTGCGCTCGGGAGAAGACAATCGCTCGATCTCCGTGGACGTGCTGCAAAGCCGGTTTCAGCCGATCAGCTGACCACCTGCGAAGTGCTTGAATTTATTGGCTTCTTCTAGTTGGCACCACTTGTAACCGTTTTGGTTACAGGCTAAGTTGTTGAAGTAACTTAGAAATCTGGACCAATGACGCAAAGCCGCTTCCTTTCACCACTGCAGTCTTTGTCAGAACAACCCGACGAATGCGCGCTGGCAACTGGTGACTTCTCGCTCATTCATCCGGCGGCCGAAAGCCGCTCGGGAGCGCGGGCCGGGCACAGCATAGCCGCATGCGCGACATCGGTCCTCCCCTACCACGGAGACCCGAAATGATGACTTCCACAACAACCAGGATCGCCTACATCGGCGAGCTGTCCGAAGCCCTGGCCGACAACCCCCACAACGTCGCGATCAAGATGCACCTGCGCTCGGTGAGCGCCATGGATGAGAGGGCATTCGCCGCTCATCGCGCTGCCATGATCGCCGCCGCACCCAAGCGTCTGGAGGCGGCTCGCGGGCTGGTCCTCCAGCTCGTTCGCTGACCAATCCCCTATCACGGAGACCAGACCAATGTTCATCGTAACCGTCAATCACAACGGCCAGAAGTGGCCACTGCGCGGCACAGTTTGGGCGTTCAGCATGGACCGAGCCGAGCAGTTTCCCAGCGAGCAGGCGGCACAGACCGCGCTCGACAAGGCCAAGCAGTTCATGAAGCCGGCCATTTTTAAGAAGGCCCGCATCGAGCCGGTGTCGGCATGACCGCGGCCCGGTTCCACAACGCGCTCCGCATCCTGCTCAGCCTGGACGGCTACGACCTGATCAACGCCGGCGTCGCCGACCACAATTGGGGAACGCCGGAGGCTTCGGAGCGCGACCAGATGGGCGCGTTCCTTTCGGATCCTGCCCGCGAAGCGCTCCGGATGCCGGATGCCAATTTCAACCGGCTCATAGTGCTGGTCGAAAGCCGCCAACCAACGCCCTCGTGTTCGACATGCATTCGATGCCGTCAGGTTTAATCCCCGTATAGGCGCAGGTGCGCACGGATCCGCTTGCCTGCGCAAGATGGGGCCTGTCATGGCTGCCCATTAGGGCCAATCCGATAGGTATCTAGCTTCGCATGAAGGGCCTGGGCTTGTGCTTCGAGCTCGGCAATCCATTCAGCCAGTAAGTTGGCAAGACGCGTGTCAGGGCCGGCAACGGGAGCCTCTAGGCGCTCGATGATGTATTTGATCGAAGCGAGCGTATCGGCGAAACGCTTATGCAGAACAGGTTCATGATGAGCCAGCCTATTACGTGCCTGATAAATGTTTTCGAGATGGTCAGCTACTTCGGCACGTTTGACTTTTTTGTCGGGGAACGTTCGCTTCAGGGATGGACGCCACAGGCTTTGCTCGTAGTCTGGACTGTAAAGGCGCTTCCAAAAGTAGAACGTTATTTCTGCGATCACCTTCCCACTTGAGACCTGAATCTGCCTTTGTCGAGCTTTCGCACGAGCGGCATGGGTGACATTCGCGGGCCGTCCATTCGGGTAGGCCAGCGCCTCAAGTGCTGATTTTTCCTGCTGAGTTAGCTTGGCGTATTCGGCACGTCGCGCGCGGTGTAGAGCGTCTGTACCTTTTCCTCCCTCTAGGCTTTTCCATTGAAAGGGGGCAGGCGGCGAAATCAGCCAGTTCGGTACGCCGAAATGCTGGCTGAGATTTTCACAGATGGCATTGCGAAGCGATATCTCAACGGTGGCAATCACCGACATCAGAGAAGCACCCAATGCAATGGTTTCCTGATGCAGTTCGATTGCCGATCTCGCCACGCCCGTGAGTTGCGTGAGATTTCCTAAGCGCTCGGGCGATAGAAGGACGGTTAGCGGCGCTACGTCCGCATCTTGCATAGCCATTGACTTTATACCCCCCTTGGCATACTCTCATAATTGAAAAGTCGAGATCAGATTGGCAGTTGCTCCCGAGCGGACGAATCCTCGACTTCCCAAATAAAAAGGGCTCTCTTCGGAGGGCCCTTTTCCGTTTCACATAGTGTCATATAAGCAGATGTGGCTCTAGGGCTTAAATTTCGCGTTCGCTCCATGAGCGAACACTTTGCGGTTTTCATACGCATGCCTGACAGATTTCGTTTAGACAGCGAGCTGTTTTGAAATTCCCTCTCGCGCGTGAGGCTCCGACGGCACGGCCCTCCGTGACGCCTCGAACGCGGAGGGTCGCGCCAATGGCTGACGGGAACCCCCTGCGGATATTTCTCAGCAACCCTATTGTAACCGTTTTGGTTACAAGCTAAGTTATTGTTGTTGCTAAGAAATTATCCGGCACGGAGACCAGACCCATGAAAAAGCGCATCCCCCTCAGCCAGGTCATCCCGAACCCAGACCAGCCGCGCAAGCACTTCGACCCCGTGAAGCTTCGGGAGCTGGCCGAATCCATCCGCGAGCGCGGTCTTATCCAGGCCATCACGGTCCGCCCGGTAGACGACAAGTTCATGATCGTCGGTGGGGAGCGCAGATGGCGCGCCCACCAGCTGATCGAGGCGGCCGACATTCTCTGCGAGGTCGTCAAGATCGACGACAACGAGATGGCGCTGCAAGCGATCGTGGAAAACCTCGCCCGTGCCGACATCAAGGCGATGGAAGAGGCCCGCGCGTTCCAGGCGATGCTCGACCGCGGCTGGACGGTCGAGAAGCTGGCGAAGGATATCGGCGTGCAGCAGGCGCGCATCACCGCCCGCACGGCGCTGCTCAATCTGGACGAGACCATCCAGTCTCTGGTCGACAGCAACCAGTTCCCGCTCGGACACGCAAACTATCTGGTCGACCTCCCCAAGCACGACCAGATGCAGATTGTGAAGCTGTTCACGAGTGGGAAGCTGAAAGACTGGTCGGGCGTCCGCGCTGCCGCGCAGTCGGTCCGCGACCGCATCGAGCAGGGCGGCATGTTCGACGACGACAACACGCCAGAGCCGTCGAAGGACGATATCGCTGCCATGAGCAGGATGGAGAAGACGGTCGAGCGCATCATCAGCGCGATCGCCGGCGGCTTCAAGGATGGCGAGTGCGTCGCCTTGAAATCGGTCGACCCGACCAAGGCTGACAAATGGGCCGACACGCTGGCTGCGGCGTCGCGCACGATCCGCACCATGGAAGTCCAGCTGCGGCAAGCGCATGCCCGCTCCGTGCTGATGTAGAATCCCGGACGCCCGCTTCCCCCTCGGCCGATTTGGGGGATCCGATGGCCTCCCAGGGCGCCTGTGATTATCAGAGCCAATCGGGAACGGTAACGCTCACGATGCACAAATCCTTCTTGTGCACCTTAAATCCTCCAACCAGTCCGTCATCTCCCTCCCACAGTACTGGGTGGTCGTTTTCCTTGGCGAATTTTTCAAAATTCAGGACCGACAAACCGCAAGAAGAGAAGCCTGCGTTTGCCATATTGCTCAAAAAACGCAGTTCTCTATGTTGGAGCTTAATTTGCTCCTTCAAGTTGTCAATTTCCAAAGCCGGGTCGAGGCTTTTGACAAACAACAAAAGCGCAATCACACTTGGAATTGCCACTAAGAGCGCTATGCAAGTCTCTTTCATCTATCCCCCCAAGGGCTTCCCTCACGGCCGTGATTGTTGATCATACAAAAAGCGGAGTGAGATTTGAAATACAAAATGGACGAACAATCCTCAGTTGGTTTTTCCGATTACACCCTTTATCATTCTCGCGATCGTGAGTTTCGTGGCGGTGGTGGCTTCCTTTCTCGATTAGGAACCGAAATGCGGGCAATGGCGGAGGAAATCTGGTTTCGGGTTTTCTTCCATTTCCTACGAATTTTCGGGATTGCGTTTCGCGCTATCGCGGCCCTGATCGGCCTTTGCGCGTTGGCTGATCTTTTTCGATTGACACACTTCGGCTACCCAGACTTTTCTCTGATCCTCGTATGCGGGTTCTACGCAGCCGGTCATTACATTGCTAAAATTGCGGGCCTTATGCTTCGCCGTGGACCCGGAATTTCAAACTGACCCGCTATCAGCGAGCGTCAGTCGTCCGACTTCCAATCAACACGTCCGATGGTCGCCTCTCTCGTCCTTGCCCGCCTCTAGCGGCAAAGCAGCCAATTTCGTGAGTTCCTTATCCCTCAGCCTTGCGCACCGCTCGCAGCATCGCGAATTGATGGCCATCGAGAGCCAGCCGGCGGGCGCGTCCTGCGCACCGCAGATGGAGCGAGCGAGACCAACCCCGTCGCGACGGAAATAGTGAGGCGTCCCGTCGGCGCGTCTGGTTGCCCAGCCTTCGCTGAAACCCTTTTTGTCAGTCATGGCTATCGATGCTCCACCGGAATCATCCGGCCCTTTCGAAAGATGCGCTCGGCCGCGTCGCGGGCGCTGGTGATGGTCTCGCCGTCTCGCCTCAAATGCCCATTGAAGTAGCGCAACAGGTTCTCCGTGACCGCCTTCCACGCCTCCAGCTCGGTCGGGAATACTCGAGGCGCGCCACAGGGGCCAAGCACCGGCTCCGCTCGGCCATCCTCGGCAAAGCGCAGCATGGCGTGATGACCGCCGACGACCGGCGTCGTGAAGCCCGCGAAATGGTTCAAAGCATGCTCTCCTGGCGGACAGAGTTCGGGTGTGGGGGAATGGCCTTTCGATCGACGAAGATGGGCTCGTCAGCCTCGGCGAACGTGCGGGCGCGGAGCTGCTTGCAGACGGCGCGCTCGATCTCTCGCCCGCTCATCAACTGCGATAGGTCTTTCGCCAGTTTCGATCCGGACGTCTTCGAGGTGCAGGCGATGCGGTGCTCGCCGGCAACGGCGCGGATCTCGTCGCTCCAGAGCAGGTGGATCATCCGGTGATACCAGGGCACCTGCGCAGAGAACGGCGCGCGCCAGTCGCGACCGCTGTTCAGCACCGGCTCGGGATAGGTCCAGAGGTCGTAGAGGCGACGGCTTACGCCCGAAAGAGTCGTGTCGAGCTTGCTCGGAAGCGTCGTGCGATAGCCATGCTTCGGGTGCGGCTCCGACATGCCGGGGCTCGTCGTCCATTTTGAATGCGCCGCGATGATCAGGCCGTGGCAGGAAGGCCCGAAAAACTTCACCTGGTCGGGGAGCCGCGAGAGGGTGTCGCGCTCGGATTTGATCTCGCAAATCCAAATCCTGTCAGGCTGCACCGCGACGACGTCGGCGCGTGCTGCGCCGCCCTCCACGTTCATCTCGTGAATGATCCTGGCATCGGGCCACAGCTCGCGGAATCTCGCGACGACCTTCTGGCGTATTTCGATCTCGGCGAGGGAGCGAGTGTGCTTCATGCCTCGGCCCCCGGCTGATAGTCCTTCCAGTCGACGCGGTTGATGATGGTCGGCCCGTCATATTCGCCAACGAGGCTCTGTTCCCAGACGAACCATGCGAGATTCATGCGGGACGACGCCTCGTTCCCGTCCCAGCCGTCGCGATGCATCATCGGCAAGCGCCTGGTGAAGACGTGCACGCGGGCCGGCCTGCACTCGTCCATGGCGTAGTTGCGGTCGGGATCGTCGAAGCCGCAGAGGAAATTCAGGTTGAGGAGCAGCGCCATCTTCGGCGGCCGGTGCACGCGCAGCGCATGCGCGACGAAAGGGTTGAGCACCGAGCCGTAGGGCGGGTTGGAGACGATATCGTCACCACCTTCGCCTGCCTCGCTGGTGACGAAGTCCTGCACGTCCTGGAAGACGCCATGGCGATCATAGGTGCCATAGTCGATGAGGTCGGAAAGCACGACGTCGTAGCCGGCCGCCTCCAGCATGCGAGAGATCGCACCGCGACCGCATGCCGGTTCCTTGATCCGGCCGCCGAAGGTTTCCAGCGCCAGGAGCGTGTGTGTTGCTTCGGGGCAGGTTTCGTAGAGATTGTTGCCGCGCTCGGCCGCGCTGGCGCTGTCGGTGCCGATCGCCACGCGCAGGTTGGCCCGGCTTGGCTCGAGTCCGGCGGCGACGCGGCCGGCAATCGCGCGCTCGACGATGCCAGGATCGCGGCGCTCGGCATCGGCCAGCTTGCGCGCCTCGTGGATTTCCCGGCGCGTCAGTCCTGCCTCGGCCGCTGTAAAACCGTTCTCAGATGGAACGGTTTTCTTCGGTCGGCCGCCTTTCGACGCCTCGCCCGATTCCTGCGCGGCCGACCATTCGGTGGCGATCGTGATTTTGGCGCGCGCCTCGATGATCAGCGCGTCAGCCTGGAGCCGCCGCGCCTTAGTGATCAGATGTTCGCCGGCGTGGAAGCGCGTGGCATAGCTGCCTGCCGCCTTCGCCTGGTCATAAGCGCCAGAGGCCAGCATGCGCGCCGATGCGACGTCGCCGTCGTCGAACAGCATCCGGGCTCGCTCGATGACCTGAGCGAGTCCGGAGGCGTCGAAGGGGACAACGGCGTCCATGGCTTAGGCCATTTCCGCCAGCTTGGCCCGGGCAGGATCCAGCACCTCGAGTGTCGTCCTGATCTGGTGAAGGTCGGCGTCCGTCTCCTGGTGGCAATTGTCGCGGACCAATTTGCCCTGTGCCACGATGCGCTCGAATTCGACCGTCGCGGCGGCCTTGACCGCCTCCAGCTCGGCTTCCTTGGTGCGCATCTGATCGACGAGGCGTTTCAGCGAAATGCCGGTGTTGGCGATCATGTTGCGAACGGTCGGCTTCACCTCGGTGGTGGTGGTGTCGCGGGCCAAATCCTCGTCGATCGCCTGCGAGAATTCGTTCTCGACTTCGGCCAGCTCGCTACCGAGAGTTTGTACGGTGGGCATGTTGTCCATTTCACTGGATCCTCAGGTGAATGCCGCGACACGACACGCGCGGGATTGCGCGGCCTCGAAGACGGCGAAAGAAACGGGAAAGGCGGGCGGTCATTGCGCTTGGTCGCCGTATTGCTCGGCCACGACGGCGCCGACGATCTCGTCGACCCAATCGTCACGCCACCATGCGGTTTTGCGGTAAGTCGGAAGGTTGCCCGGTGCAGCCGCCATCCCCTTGCCGTAGCCGCAGCATCTGGCGATCCCCATCTTGCGAGCGTCGGGGAAGGCGTCGACCAGAGCTGCGAAAGCCAGATGCCGCCCGCGCGCCTCGCGCTGCGCGACGTGGCCGAGAGCCGTCAGGATTGGACTGGTCTCAGCCAGACGACAGGCCATGACGATGGCGAGCGCGATTTGATCGGCTGTCGGAAACATCAGATGATCCCCGCTGCAAACCGGTCAGCTTCCCGATCAGCCTGCCCTTTGAGGCGTGCGATCAGCTCGGCATGGGACCAGACGGTCGAGCGCAACGTGGTGGCTTCGGCCATGAGCACGCTGTTCAGCGTTTCGACATTGGCGCGGTACCAGTGCTGCCCGAGATGAACGTTCGCCAGGAACCGCTCGGCCGCCAGCACAAGGGTGCGCGCCACCGGCAGACCCGGCGTCCAGAGGACGTTGGCGAAGTGCAGCCTCTCCCATCGACCGGGTTGCAGCTGGGGGAGCAGCGCTTCGATATTCTCGGCCGGAGCAAGGCGGAAGACGCCGGGATCGGCATCGAAGCCGACGGCGCAGACCGCTGCATAACCGGCGTTCTTGCGGCGCTCCACCAGGTTGCGTGGCATGGCGATATCAACCGGCATTTTCTTGGGCCTCGCGCCTGCGACGGTTTTCTTCGCGCTTGCGTTCCTTCCGGCGCCGTTCGATTTCGCGGATCGTCAGGCGACGGAACCCACGGCTTGTGCGGACCAGCCCGAACTCCTGCTCGATGCCGGCGAGGATCTGACCCAGCACCCGGCTCTTGATGTCGTGAAGGGACTGCCTCGACATGATGTCGACGCGGTGCTTGTCCCAGACGCGGGTGCAGAACTCCGCGCCATTGCCGCCGGCGTGAGCGAGGAAGGTGCGCTTGTAGCGCAGCGCGTCCTGGCCTTGCCGTCCTGCCCGCACGAAGCGCAACAGGTCCATGATGTCGACCATCCGGTCGGCGGCCGACTGGTGAACCACGATCCGAACCTCGGCCGTGTCGTATTGTGGCATGCCGTCCTCGAGGCGCGACCGCTCGCGGATAAAGGCCTCGCCTTCGGTCTCCCGTGACGAAGGCATCGCCGACCCGACCCGTGACACCATGCGGCGCTCAACGTTCTGCATCTGGCGTTGGGTGTCGACGGCGTCGGCAAAGAGCAGCCAGAGCAGATCGCGCGGCGTGGGCAGGCCCCGCTTGTTCTTGGCGAAGAAGATGTCCTCGGCATGCCGCATGTGCTCGATGAAGCGGTCGATCCGCTTCTCCTTGTCGGCCGGCGTATCGAGAAAAAGACGTCCCATTCAATCAATCCCGCGCTGCCGAAGCAGGTGCCGTTTCAGTTACGGATGTTGCCATTTTGGTTACACTTTGGGCAAGCGAAAGATCGCTCGGCCACCGTGTTTTCCGCAGGATGCGACGACACTTAATCGTGCTTTCCACGCCCCTGTCGCCATATTGGCGACGGATCGACGCCAGCCATTCGCCCCACTCCGGCCGATCAGGTGTGATCACGAAATCGCCGTCCTTGTCGATCGGCGGGCCGCCGTGGAACTCGGCGAAGAGCTGCTTTTTCAGGAAGGGGATCATCAGGGGCTTTTCCTTCCGAAGGATCATGGCCGTTCGATAGGTCTCGGCCGTGGCAATGGCCATCGCCTTGGCGTCAGCTCCGAGGGGTGCGAACGTTCGGGCAGCCGCTTCCCGGCTATCTGGCCGCATCTTCTCCGGCCATGAATTCCACAAAATATCGAAATCCCCCCAGCCTAGCGCGTCAGCGCGCCCTGGAGGTTCTCTTACTGGTTCTCTTACAAGGTTAGTGTCCGGATTCCGGACACGGCTATTGGCATTTTCCGGACACGGCTTTGCCTGTTTTCCGGACACGGCTCCGTGTCCGGATTCCGGACTCGGCACTACCACATCTTGTGCCGCGACGAAGTCGGCCTCGAACGAGAACCGGTAGCGCGTGTTCTCCTGCTGGCGGGTGCGGGGGTTGATGTGCTGCTCGCGGCGGATCAGGCCGATGCGCTCCAGGATCTTGAGATGCTCGTTCAGCGCGGAGCGCGACATCTCGCAGTCATAGGCGAGCTTGTCCTGGGAGGGGAAGCAGCCGAGGTCGGGGTTGTGGCGGTCGCAGAGGTGCCACAGGACCACTCTGGTCGCTGGCTTCAATCCGCGCTGGGTGATGGCCCAATTGGTTGCAGCGTGGCTCATGCCCCTGCACCACGGGTGGACGCATTTGCGCAGGTATATCCGCAGCCCCGCCACGGATAACCTGACCCCGCTTCTGTATGCACGTACATGTCGCTCTCTCAACCGTGAGGAGCGGCAATTCCTACAAATTACAAATGGTATTGCCGTTCAAGTTCTAGGTAAGCACCGCCCCGATCGCTGAAACCACGGCGGCAAGTATTTCCTTCGTCCTGGCCGCGCCGACTGTCTCTTCGAGATATGCCGCCGCCGCGACCATATGGATTGTCGCCGCCCGCTCGGCGGCAGATGATCCAATGCTCCTGGCTATCACACAGAATCCAGCCATCACGGTTTTTACTTCCCCGTTTATGGCTGGCCCGGCGTCCGTCTGAATCATTTATTTAAACTCCTCGTTAAATGCTTCGCATTTGAAACATTGGCTGGGGACCAATGGTGCCAGGCCGACGAAGAATGAAATCAAGTCTTCGAGTACAGGGGCCGTGGCACAGTCAACGCCGCTCTCTGGCATCAGCAACCTTAGCCAGCGGATCGTTAGCCGGCGCCAGCGTGGACCCCGACTTCTGGCAAAGGCGGTTGTAACGGCCGAGCAGATCGAAGATGGCTTTGCCGTTCCAGTTGGACGCATTGCCGTACCAGGCCTCACGCACGCGCCAGTGGCCGCGCTTATAGCCCAGGTTGTCACAAGCCGCGTTGATCTGCGCCTTGATGCCCATGCCCGGTTTGATAGGACCCGCGGCCTTGAAGACCACGTCTTGTAGCTCAGCTGCAATGTCTTGCATCGATTCCTCACGAACAACAGGAGAAGGAACGACGAACGGTCGGGATTCTCGGATGCCCTGTCGGACACCTCCAACGATTTCCGCGTCATTGTCGCCACCGGAACAGGGAGCCTGCGAATGACCGATGACGACGATACCTGGATACCCTTCGGCCTCGCGGCCTGGGGCGTTGTCGAGAATGCCGACCAACTTCGGACGGATAGAGGGAACTTGTTGATTGTACCTCTGGTCAGGCCGAAGCCTGTCGCTTCGCAACGACATCAGCAGCCTCCTTGCCCAACCAATCGCTTGCCGTCACCTCGCCGTCGGTCATAACGACGATACGGTCGAGGTATGGTTGCTTCGGCCTCCGACGACCGGACTCGTAGCGGTCGACCGACAATCGGGTGCAACCGATCTTCTGGCCGACCTCGGCCGGGGACAGATTGTGCGCCAGGCGCCATTTCTTCAAAGGATGATCAGCTTCCATGAGCCCGATTTCGCACCAAATTGGTTACAAGTCAACGTTTGTAACCAGATTGGCACAGTTTCGCTGTGAAATAATTTGCGGTAACGACTCGATATGAGCAATGGCATCAGGCACTTCCGCGAGATCAAGGGCATCAGCAAGGCCGAGTTGGCTCGTCGCGTTGGCATCACCCGCCAGCACCTCGGCCGCATGGAAGAGGACGAGCGGAAGCTGTCGGCAAAGTGGGCTGAGAGGATCGCTCCGTTTCTCGACTGCCAGCCGCAAGAGCTGCTTTTTCCGGAGCTTAGCCAGATTGATCTGACCAAGTTCAACAGCGTCTTCGAGATCCTCAAAGGCCACGAACCAAAGCCTGGATCGCCGGCCATAGCGCTCGACACCGACTTCTTGGAGCGCATGGTGCCAGAAGCGGCTGGGCACAACCTCCGCTTCATGATGGTCGACGCCTACCAGGCCAACGGACTTGTAACCAAAGGTGATGCGCTTGTCATCGATACGGATGACAACGAGCCGAATCGGCCGGGCCTCTACGCGCTCGACATCGCCGGCGTGGTGCAGTGGCGGTACCTCTCTCCCCTAACGTCAGGCGCCGTACAGGTCCACAGCGACAACAGCGCTGCAAACAATGAGACCGTCGAGCCGAAGGATTTGAAGGTCGTCGGCCGCGCCCGCTTGCGGATTTCCACATTGTGATCTGATTTTTTTTGCCTTGGTTGTAACCATTTTGGCTACACCTCTTGCAAAATGAACCAAATTGGTTACGATCCCTTCACGCAGAAGGATCGCTAGACCGATGGCCCAGTACCCCCTGGTTGTTTTTCTCCATCATGGCTCGCGGTCTGGTGTCGAGTATCTGCGTGTTCCCGGCCGGGTTGGTGCCTGCAACCCTACCCCCCACGCCCAGCGCCAGCTCGGTCGGGTCCTCCCAATCTGAAAGCAGACCGCACCCACGACCGCCTTGTCGTGCCCTTTGTGGTGCCAAAATGGTTTCACGTGTAACGCAAAAGGATACAATCGATGACGGCGGACCAATACGCTTGGTGGCGTCAGGCTTTGAAGCTGGCTGGCGGATATCGCGAGCTGACCCACGATCAACTGCTCCTGCTTGGCCCCTCGGCCGATAGCCCGGAGTCAGGATTTTTCAGGAACCGTCCCTATAAGGACGCGCCGCTCGTTCCCGTTGCCATCTGGCGCGATGGGTCGGGCACAATCTTCTGCCTGCAGAACGACAAGGAAGCGGAGGCCGATAAGGTCTGGAATTACGCTTGTCGCAACCCGATCACCGAAGCGCTCTATCGTTCGGTGCTGGCGGGCGAGGCGTGGCCAGATGAGCCGCCTTCGGTTTCGAAGGACCACAACCTGCCGGCCAAGACCGGCGATCTCCACAAGGATTTGATCGTCGAGCTGTCGGCCGAGAAGGAAACGGTCGAGGGCTTCCTGAAAAAGCCGATCAGCACCCAGGAGCAAGCCGATCAGGCGGGCGTTTGGGCAAAGCGGCTCGCCGGCATCGCCACCAAGGCGGATGAACAGTTCAACGTCGAAAAGCGGCCTTGGCTCGATGGCGGCAACGCCGTGGACGACAAATGGCGCGACGTGCGCACCGATGCCAAGGAACTCGCCAAGAAGCTGAAAAAGCACGGCGAGGCATGGCTGAAAGAACTCGATCGGCAGGAGCAGGATCGCCAGCGCAAGGCCCGTGAGGATGCCGACCGCATCCGGCGCGAGGCCGAAGCGGCGGCGCAGCGCGTGGCGGATGCCGCCCGCGCCGCCGAGGAAGAGCAAGCCCAACGCAACGCCATGGCAAACCCTGCCGGCCTTGCGGCTTCATTCGAACAGGAGAGCCAGAAGGAGGCCGATCTTCTCGAAGCCGAGGCCGAGGCCAAGCGGCTGGTCCAGCAGGTAGCAGACGCGGATCGTGAGGCGCAGCCCCGCTCCGTCTTCTCCGGCAGGACCGGCGCCAAGGTGTCCCTCCATACCTATTGGGTCGCGAGCATCACCGATTACGACGCGCTGGTCGTGGCCCTGAAACACGATCCCGAAGTGCGGGAGGCGGTCGAAAAGGTCGCCGGCCGCATCGCTCGCAACAAAGACGCCACCCTGCCAGCCGGCATGGAGCGCATTCCAGACAAGAGGGCAGCATGACCGACCAGAAGATCGTCGCCGTGAAATTCGGCGAGAGCGACAAAACCTATGACTTCTTTGCCGGCGCGTTCGACGTCGCAGTCGGTCAGCGCGTCATGGTCCCCATGCGCGGCCGAGAGGTCAGCGTGACCGTGGCCGAGGTGAAGGACCATTCCGAGTTGGCGAAGGTCGCCATCATACGCCCTGACGTCCGCACCGACGAGCAGCGCGCCGCCAAGCATCCGACCGGCCAGCATCAGTGGTCGCCCGACGGCACGCTGCTCGACGAGAACGGCAACCGGTCGATCTTCGACGACGTGGACAAGTAGCCATGAGCTGGGTGCGCCTCGCCATCATCGTCCTGTGGCTGCCGGTAAGCCTTTTCGCGTTCCTCGGAACGCTACAGCGCGAGATCCGGTCTGCCTTCTGGTTCGCGTGGAACGACATGCGGATCGAACACGATGCAATGCGCCAGACCTGGCGCGTCAACCGCTTCAACCCCGAGGATTGGAAATGAACGAACGGGCACAGGTGCCGGCACTGCTAGTCGGCGGCGCGATCAGCGCCATCATTCCGCAGTCGATCGAGGAGACGTGGCGCCTCTCGACCATGATCGTTGAGGCAGGGCTGGCGCCGCAGGCCCTCGTAGGCAGGGAACCGAACGACGACGCCGGCATCGACGCCTGGAACCGCTGGGGCAAGAAAGGCACCAGCGCCGTCGCGATCGTCATCATGTCGGGCGCGGAGCTTGGCTTGCCGCCCATGGTGGCGCTGCGCAGCTTCACCGTCATCGGCGGGAAGCCAGCGCTTTACGGCGACGGCCTGATCAACGTCGTTCGCAAGTCAGGCAGAGTGAAATCGCTGGAGCTGGGCTATCTGCGCGACGCGACGAAGGAAGCGCTCCTCAATCTCGGCCTGCACAAGGACGTGGTCGCCGGGATGAACACCCTCGACGAGCGAACCATCGGCTGGTGCAAGGCTGTGCGCGCCGACACAGGCGAGATGAAGATCGAGGCCTACTCGGTTGCTGACGCCAAGAAAGCCGGCCTTTGGGACGAGCGCCCCACGCGGCGCGGCAAGGTGTGGAAGGACGGAAAGCAGGAATGGGGCGATGTCCCCAATGACGCGGTGTGGTTTCGCCATCCCAAGCGCATGAAGCAGTGGCGAGCCGCCGGCTTCTGCCTTCGTGAGCTTTTCGGCGACGTCCTGGGCGGCATCCGCGATGAGTTCGAGGCGCGCGAGATCGCCGGCGATTTGATCGAGCACGACGACGAGCCTGCACCCACGGCGAGGCTCACGCCGCCATCGCCACCCAAGCCGCCGAGCCCCGACGCGCCTTTCGGCATCGACACGATTCCCGACAGCGGTTTCGACAAGGATATGGCTGGCGAGCACGACGGCGCGGAAGCTGCCGAGGAGGAGCAGGAGCAGTCCTCCGACTACGGCGAAGGCAAGGCATTCAATTACGGCAAGTTCTTCGAGGATTTCCAGCTGGCGCTCGCCGGAGCGAAGTCCGCCGCGGCTGTGGAAGAGGTCTGGACCGAGTTCGACGTGGAAGCGCGGTTTACGAACGACGACAGCAGCCGCCAGTTGGCCGACAAGATCAAAGCGCGGCGGCTTGCTGCGCTCAACCCGCCGAGCGCTGGCTGACATGGCTGGCCGCATCGCCACCCTTGCCGACCACGGCGCCCAGGTTCTCGGCCCGCCCGAGAACTGGAGGCCCCGCGCGCTCAGCATCCGCGAAAAGCTGGAGATCGTCGTGCGCCAAGGGGGCAAGGAGCCCAGCGGCGCGCGGCTCAACCCGCTGGACGGCGTCCAGTTCGACCACGATCCCGCCCTCCAGCGTCGGCGCTGGAATGCCGAGGCGCAAGACACAATCCCGCCGTCGTGCGGCCTGGAGCACATCGTTGCGCTCAACAAGCCGACGCACGGCGCGAAGACACCGCACGATCAGCGCGAGATCGCGAAAACCAAGCGCCTCGAAGGGCGCACGGGCCAGAAAAAGAACAAGCGGAAGATCCCCTCGCAAAAGATGCAGTCGCGGAAATTCCCGAAGGCAAACAGGGGTTCTCGATGACGCGGTCCAGCTACAGCGAAATGGCCGTCATGCACGGCTTCGTGTTCATCGCCGACAACTGCCGGCCAGGCACGACGACTGTCACCAACGACGCCGAGCGCGTGGTGCAGGAGTGCCTCGGCATCTACGGCGAGCGCCGCATCATCTACCGCGACAGCGAGGGCGAGTGGGCCGAGCTGCTCCACACCGGCATCCAGTTCCGTGGCTTCGCGCCCTACACCGACCGCACGCCCGACGAGGAGGCAGCATGACGCCGATCGAGTTTGCCCAGCGCTGCGCCAGGATTTCATCAAGAGCGTCGGCATGGGCCGGCGACGTTCTCGATACCAGCACCGAAAAGCCGGCCCGTCGCGAAGACGTCGAACGCTTCATTACCGAGATGCGCGAACGTCTCAACTACATCGAGGAGAAACTGAATGGCTGATCAAATCACGCATCCCCCGCGCCTTTCCGACCTGCAATTGCAGATCACGCAGGCGCAGACACAGGCTAAGATGGATTTGCTGGAGCGCACCAACGAGAGGCTTGCGAGCCACCTTCAAAGCGATCTTCGACGGCATCGGCCGCAACGAACACGTCGAGCTGGTCTATCCCGGTGGTGAGCTGGTGCTGATCACCAAGGCTCGGCCGCGCCGGGCTGGCGAGGGTGGCGAGTGATGCCGATCCTCTCCGTCTACATCGACGAAAGGACGGCAGCTCGCATGCGCTCGATTGCGGCCGAGAAAGGCCGGTCGATCGAGGACCTTGCAGAGTGCGCCGTCTCCGAAGCCGCGCTCGACTATTTCAGGCTCGCGCCGCTCGCCTCCGATCCTGGTCGCGCCGACGGCGGCGCGAACATCATCACCACCCACACCAACATCGCGGGGCAGTGATGGACGACGCATTTGGACATGTCCAAACACAAGTCGATCCGCGAGACGTTGCGCTGATGAAGCTGCACGACATGCTGGCCAAGCGCAACGCGCCCAAGCCAGGCAGCTTCATCAGCCTCGACGAGGATCAGAAGCGGGAATATTTCCGCGTCGCCCGCCAGCGTAACCGGGCCAAGGTGCGCGCCGCCCCCTCGGTCGCCGCCACTTCTGACAACATCAATCAGGCGCTCGCCGATGCGGCGCTGATGATCCTCGCCACCGGCGCGCCCGGCGCCGACCATGTGCGCAAGGTGCTGCAGACGATCTTCGCGCAGCGGCCGGGTGTCCCTATCGCGGTCGAGACCAAGGCCAAGAAGGGCAAGCTCAAACCGAAACTGATCGCCAGGAGTGACCCATGAACGATCTGCCCCGCCTCGCCCTCTCGGTGCGCCAACCATGGGCGTTCGCGCTGGCGCACCAGTGGAAGTCGGTGGAAAACCGCTCCTGGAAAGCAGCCAACCCCGGCCTGAAATTCCGCGGCGATTTCGCCATCCACGCCTCGACCGGTATGACGCGCGACGAATACGAGGACTGCGCCGATCTCTGCCAGTCGCTCGGTTTCCGATGCCCGCCGCCGGCCGAGCTGGAGCGCGGCGGCATCGTCGGTGTCGGCACCATCGTCGCCATCGTGACCGAATTCGACAGCCCGTGGTTCTTCGGCCCGAAGGGGCTGATCATCGCCAACGCGCGGCCGGTCGAGTTCATCCCGGTTGCAGGCCAGCTCGGGTTTTTCGATTGGAAGCGCCTGGTGCCATTCGCCAAGAACGGCAAGCCCGTCCTGCCGGCGAAATGGATGCTGCCGGCCACGTCGAAGCCCGTCACGGCCCGGCCGGGCATATCCCCACCTCCAACCACC
This sequence comes from Mesorhizobium sp. M0491, assembly GCF_040321265.1. Lineage (NCBI taxonomy): Bacteria > Pseudomonadati > Pseudomonadota > Alphaproteobacteria > Hyphomicrobiales > Phyllobacteriaceae > Mesorhizobium > Mesorhizobium sp. M0491. Next base: position 16,119 of record NZ_JAMYRE010000025.1, on the reverse strand, counting down.
GACACGCAAGGATCGCTTCTATGAGTGGCATTCAAGAGATGAAACGCGACCAGCTCCTGTCCGAGATCGGCGAAGAGATCGTCACCGCCGACATGCTGGCGGCGAAACTCGGCATCTGCACCCGCACCGTCTACCGCTATGTGAGCCAGCTCCGCGAGCGTGGCCACAAGATCCTGTCGGGGCCAGGCTTCGGCTACCTGAGACTCGAGCGCCGTCCGGAGGTGCAACCATGACCCTTTGGTGCGTGAACATTCACGGTCCGGACGATGTCGTTGCCGTCGCCGACTACCCGACTGCGATCAAGGTAGCCAACACGTTCAACGCGTGGTGGCAACGGCAAGAGCGCCGCGAGAACGACCCGCACCTGTGGGCCGTCCCGATTGAATGGCCCTACAGCGAAGCCTCGCATGCGGAATCGTTGGTAGATACTTCCGGCGAATATGCTGGCTTCATCGCCGCCGCTCTCGCGAGCAGCGAGGCCATCGAGTGGACGCCCGAGCTGGAAGCGGCACGGATCGCACTCTGCCACTTCTGGCTCAAGATTGCTGACGATCCGCAGGAAGGTGGCGTTCGCTACCCTGAACTCGGCCGCAGGGCAATCGAGACCGAACAGGCGCTCACCATCTTGGGCGACTACGCACGTCTCACCGCCGAGCGAACCTGAGATGTTCTTCATCGACGCGTGGTCTGTCGGCCTTGATGAAATCCCGCGAAAGGAGATCACCCCCGAGAGCATCCTGTCGATCCTCCAGCGGGAGGGCCGGTTCAGCAGCTTCGAGGCGTCCGGCAATCCGGCGATCGCCAGAGCCATGACGGCATTGCTGGATAGGAAAAACGGTCTTCTCGAAACCTACCTGCCCGAGAGCCACAAGGGAAAGCTCGAACCGGAAGGCACACGCGGTCAGGCCTTCTCCGGCTATCCGTGGACCTATGTCCGCCTGACCGAAGCGGGCCTCCGCGTCGTCGGCGCCGGCGCGCCGAGACCTGATCACAAATAGCCTCAAGCAGTCGTGATCCGCCGCATCCAGTTTAGTCGAGTAAGGGAACGACCCGCAGAAGGGGCGAACAGCAACCATGAAATCCTACGTCATCAACCTGGACCGCAGCCCCGACAGATGGCAGCGAATGAGAGATCGCCTCCACTCGATCGGGGCAGCCTTTGAAAGAGTCCCGGCGGTGGACGGACGCCTGCTTAGCAACGCTGAGATTGCGGACGTCTACAAGCCCATAGCTGGCGCGGCCGCGATGACGCCGGAAGAGGTGGGCTGCTTCCTAAGCCACCGCAGGTGCTGGGAGCGGATCGTGTCGGGCACAGACGCCTACGGCTGCGTTCTCGAAGACGACATGTTGATATCCAAGCAAGCGGCTCTGTTCCTGGGTGACAACACCAACTGGATTCCCGGAGACGCGGACATCGTGAAAATCGAAACAGTCGGCGGACGAGTGTGGCTTGACCGCGTGGTACGCTCACTGCCCGGCGTCTTCAAACTGGCGCTTCTGCGGAGCTTTCATTTTGGGTCCGGCGGATACATTCTTTCGAAAGCGGCGGCCGAGCGCCTCTTGGCGGTCACCAAAGTATTCTCGGATGCGGTCGACCATGTGAAGTTCAACCCCGCCTGTGGACTGGCCGACAGTCTGAAATCCTATCAGGTGATCCCGGCCCTTTGCGTCCAGACCAAGACTTTTTACTCTGCAGGATCCAATCTGATCGATGCGCCGGCGCTCGCCGTGCACAGTGATCCCCGTTTTCCGGACAACTTGGTCAACAGGCCATGGATAAAGCGAAAGGTCCTGCAGGCGTTTCGTCGGGTGGGACACAAGCTGCGCCGACATTGGCGAACCGAGATCGTGTTTGCCGACCAGCCATCTGCTTTCGACCACAAGCAAGCTTAGGCCAGGCCGCACAACAAATCGGCCTTTTTCTTCTTGACTTCATTGTAACCAAAATGGTTACATCGCGCATCGATTTGGCTACACCAAGGAACCAGAAATGAACGAGTTGCCCGCAATCGTCGTCGCCGGCTTAGGTCGATGCGGGACATCGTTGATGATGCAGATGCTGCACGCCGGCGGCGTGCCCTGCGTTGGGGACTGGCCAGATTTCGAGACGAACGCCAGCATGTTCGGTCGGTTCGACCCCAAGGCGTTCTCTGCCCTTCGCGGCAAGGCGATCAAGCTCATCACGCCGGCGGACCTTCCCATTGGCCCGATGCCGCGCCATGTCGTCATCTGGCTCGATCGAGACCCGCAAGAGCAGGCCAGATCGCAGTTGAAGATGCTGGACGGGACCGGGGCTCCGGTGGCGAACAACCGGAAATCCATGCGCGTCTTCGTCGCCGGCCTGCGCCGCGATCGGCCCTTGAACATGGCCGCGGCAGGCCTCGGGCGGCTTCCCAATTTGAGGCTGAGTTTCGAGCACCTGATCACGCGGCCAGCCCATACCGTCGCCGCGCTCGAGGCGTTCCTGCTTTCGCACGGATACGACACCGTCGACAGCCGGGCGATGCAGCAGCAAATCCGTCCGCGCTCGGCCGCCTGCTATCCCGGCATGATGGAGTTCGAGCTTCTCAGATTCGAGCGGCAACGCTCGCAACCAGGTCGCCCAGGGGCCGCCCTTTAGGCCCCACGACGTCAACCCCTACCACGGAGAGTAACAATGGAAGACAAGAGCCTACGCCTCATCGAACTGACCGCCGGGATCGTCTCGGCCTATGTCGCCAACAACCCGGTGCCGGTCGCTGAGCTGCCCAACCTGATCGCCAGCGTCAGCGGCGCCGTGAACAAGCTCGACGGCCCGATCGTGACCGCGACCGCACCGCAAGAGCCTGCCGTCAATCCGAAGAAGTCGATTTTTCCCGACCACATCGTCTGCCTGGAAGACGGGAAGCACTTCAAGTCGCTCAAGCGCCACCTTCGGACCGACTACGGCCTGACCCCGGAAGAGTACCGCGCTAAGTGGAACCTGCCCGCCGACTATCCGATGGTCGCGCCGAATTACTCGGCGACGCGCTCGGCGCTGGCGAAATCGAGCGGCCTCGGCCGCCACGCGAAGGTTGTTCCGCTCCGCGCCAAGCGCCGCGCTTTCGCGTAGGCACGGCAATGGACGTCCGCACCGTCGTTGATCGGCTCGCGAAGGGCGACCACCTCCACCTCGGCTTCTCCAGTGGCCAGAGGCGTTGGTGGTTCGAAGGGCCGTTCCAGGCCATCCCCGAGCATGTTGTTCACGCGGCGGTGCGTGACGGGGCTGTCGCCGTGATCGAGGCCGGCGACAGCCTTTTCGGCTTCAAAGGAAATTCTCAGACCTGGTTGGTCGAGGAGCGCTCCGATGCTCAATAGCTTCCCCGGCGCCAGCTATGACCATTGGAAGACAACGCCCGACGATTGGCACATGCCCTATTGGGTGGAGCCCGACGCGCACGAGCTGGCGCGCATGCACCGCAACTACGATCTCACCCCGTTCTTCGACGGCGACGAGAGCCGGTACGAATGGCTCTGCGAGGAGCGCGACGAACTGGCGCGCATCGATGCCCACGAGCGCGCGCCACAGGATGAGGATTTCGAGGAGATGAACGTCACCTGTTACCTGGTCGACGGGCCGGGCCGCTATGGGCTCTGCTTCGAGGCATCATGAACGACCAGCCTCCCGAGGTGCTGACCGTCGCCAAGACGCCAGACTACTGGTCGTCGCTTTTTCACGACAAAGGGTTGCGTATGTCCGCGAGGTCGTTGCGCGAGAAGGCGATCAAGGCCGGGCTCTGCTACCATGTCGACAAGCAAATATTGATCTCGCCAAGGCAGATCGACGAGTTGTTTTTGTGGAGTAAGTCATGCCGCTCACCATCTACAAGCGGGGCCGTTTCTGGTGGCTCACGGGCAGCCTCAAAACCAAAGACGGCGAGAAGCGAGTTCATGAGAGCACAGGCGAGGCTGACAAAACCAAAGCGGACGAAATCAGGCTCAGCCGCGAGTTAGAAGAGCGCGAAGTTCGCCTCCTCGACCCGAAGCAGCTCTTCACCTTCGCCGCCGCCGTCAACGCCTACCTGGACGCCGGCAAGGGCGATCAGTATCTCGCTCCGCTGCTGGCCAAGTTCGGCGAGACCAGGATCTCGGCAATGACCGGCGCAATGGTCCGCGCCGCCGCCAAGGAAATCTATCCCGATGCGGCCTATACGACATGGAACCGCCAGATCATCACGCCGGCGAAAGCCGTCATCAACCTGAGCGCCGACGCCGGCGACTGCCCAGAGGTGAAGATCAAGGGGTTCTCCAAGCGCGACAAGAACGTGCGCCTGCCCTCGACCGCACCGCGGCGAGCCGTCGACCGGTCCTACATCAACACGTTTCGCGAATACTGCGAGGAGGACCGGCTGCGCACCCTCATGCTGTTCATCTTCCAGACCGGGGCGCGCATCGGCGACGCGATCAAGCTGGAGCCGAAAGACCTCGATCTGCCGGCCCGCAAGGTGACGTTCCGGGATATGAAGAACGGAGACGATGGCTCGGCCGATCTCACGATCGAGCTGGTCTATGAACTTCAGCAGCTCGAGCCGCGAAACGGCCGGGTCTTCGGCTTCCTGCATCGCTGGTCGGTCTACAAGCTGATCAAGGCCACATGCGCCCGCGCCGGCATTCCCTACCTCGGCACCCACCAGCCAGGACGGCACAGCTTCGCAACCGAGATGATCGTGAAAAACCGCGTCGACATCAGGACGACGGCCGACAAGGGGAACTGGAAATCACCGCAGGTCTTGATGAACAACTACCCGCACAGCGACACCGGCCCGGCGGTCATTGACGAGGTGTTCGGGACCGAGCCCGGGAAGAAGTCGGGGATCGGTGGTTCCAATCTGGCCACTTTGGTTACAAGAGCTACACCAGTCCGAAATCCGGGGCTCACTAAGTGGTTGGAAAATAAGAAGAAATCGTAGGTGCCGATTTGGCTACTCTCCCTTACCAAGGGAGTGCTCTACCACTGAGCTACCGCAGCCGCTGATGGCGGGGCTTCTGCCATATCGAACCGGCAAGCGCAAGGCCAAGCGCAACGCTTCTGTGAAAGCCTTTGCCGGATAGCTTTTAATGACATGGGGGCGCCACAATGTTGGCTATCCCTGAATGGCGGGCTGGCTGCTCACGGGCCAGAGCGGGACAATGGATGACAAGGCAATTCCAGTGAAAAAGGATGGTCCACCGAATAACAGCGCAACAATCCGCAAGGATCGGCTGGCAGAGCAATTGCGCGCCAATCTGCAGAAGCGCAAGGCGCAGTCACGCTCGCGGCGCACCGGAGATGCAGATCAACGGCCGGACGGGCTCGCTGCATCGAAGGAAATACAAAAAGATTAACTCAAATCGGCCACTCTTGGCCCGGGGTGGGCGAAATCCCATTTCTTGAACCAGCGTAATTCTTGAACCAGATCGGCCAATGGTCTAGACGGGCCGCTACTCAAACGATTGAACCGGCCCTGTTTGGCCGAGAGGGACTTTCTTCCATGGATCGCATCAGAATTGTCGGGGGCAACCAGCTCTCCGGAAGCATTCCGATCTCGGGCGCGAAAAACGCGGCGTTGCCTTTGATGATCGCCTCGCTTTTGACCGACGACACGCTGACGCTGGAAAACGTGCCGCATCTGGCCGATGTCGAGCAACTGATCCGCATCCTGGGCAACCACGGCGTCGATTATTCGGTCAATGGCCGCCGCGAGAAGCAGAATGAGGGCTATTCGCGCACCATCAACTTCTCCGCCCGCAACATCGTCGACACCACAGCGCCCTACGAGCTGGTGTCGAAGATGCGCGCCTCGTTCTGGGTGATCGGCCCGCTGCTGGCCCGCATGGGCGAAGCAAAAGTGTCGCTGCCGGGCGGTTGCGCCATCGGCACGCGGCCGGTCGATCTGTTCCTCGAGGGCCTGCAGGCGCTGGGTGCCGACATCGACGTCGACACCGGCTATGTCATCGCCAAGACAAGGAATGGCCGCCTTGTCGGCAACCGCTATATCTTCCCGAAGGTCTCGGTCGGCGCCACCCATGTGCTGATGATGGCCGCGGCGCTCGCCAAGGGCGAGACGGTGCTGGAAAACGCGGCTTGCGAGCCCGAGATCGTCAACCTCGCCGAGTGCCTCAATGCCATGGGTGCGAAGATTTCCGGCGCCGGCACGCCGACAATCACCATCGACGGCGTCGAATCGCTCTCCGGTGCGCGCGTACGCGTCATTCCCGACCGCATCGAGACCGGCACCTATGCCATGGCCGTCGCCATGACCGGCGGCGACGTCGTGCTCGAAGGTGCGCGTCCGGATCTGCTGCAGACCGCACTGGACGTGATCGCCCAGACGGGTGCGGAGATCACGCCGACCAATTCCGGCATTCGTGTGAGGCGCAACGGCGCCGGCATTGCGCCGGTCGACGTGACGACGGCGCCGTTTCCGGCCTTCCCGACCGATTTGCAGGCGCAGTTCATGGGCCTGATGACGATGGCCAAGGGCAAGTCGCGCATCACCGAGACGATCTTCGAGAACCGCTTCATGCATGTGCAGGAACTGGCGCGGCTCGGCGCTCACATCACGCTTTCGGGCCAGACGGCGATCGTCGACGGCGTGCCGAAACTGAAGGGCGCGCCGGTCATGGCGACCGATCTTCGCGCCTCTGTCTCGCTGGTCATCGCCGGCCTGGCGGCGGAAGGCGAGACGACGGTCAACCGCGTCTACCATCTCGACCGCGGCTTCGAGCGGCTGGAAGAAAAGCTATCCAACTGCGGCGCGGTGATCGAGCGGATTTCCGCATAGGCCAATCGCAAGGCCTCGCGGTGCGGTTGCGCGGACGGGAAAGACCGCCTAACAGAAGGTTCAGTTATCAACCTTCAGGTGCGAAATCCGCATGACTGCCCTTAAGCTTATCGCGCTCGACGATCAGGATCTGAGCATCGTTTCGGCCCATGTCCAGGATGCCGTGATGAAGGTCAGCGACCTCGAATTCCTGCCTGCGGCCAAGCGTTTCCTGCTGACCATGAACCGTTTCGTCTGGGAGGCCAAATCCGGCCTGTTTCGCCAGCACAATGAGCGGCGGCAGGCGGTGCTGCATTTCGACCGGGTGCTCGGCGCCAAGACCAACGGCATCGCCCGCGACAAGCCCAATGAGGTCCTGTCGCTGCTGGCGATCAGCTTCATCGAGATCAGCAAGCCGGCGGGCATCGTCGAGCTGATCTTTGCCGGCGGCGGCACGATCATGCTCGACGTCGAATGCATCGAGGCGCGCCTTGCCGATATTGGCGGGGCGTGGGAAGCCACCTCGCGCCCCATCCACAAGGCCTGAGCGTCCGATGGCCATCAAGCTTCGTCAGTCCGACGCCGATTTCGAGCAGCGTTTCGCCGCCTTCCTGTTGACCAAGCGGGAAGTGTCCGCCGACGTTGATGCCGCGGTGCGCGACATCATCGCGCGCGTGCGCGCCGAAGGCGACGCGGCGCTGATCGACTATTCACAGAAATTCGATCGCGCCGATCTGACTGGATTGGGCATCGCCGTCTCGAAGGACGACATCGCTCAAGCTTACAAGGCTGCCGACTCAAAGACGATCGAGGCGCTGGAATTCGCGCGAGACCGTATCCGCTCCCACCATGAGCGGCAGCGGCCGAAGGATGATCGCTATACGGATGCCGCCGGCGTCGAGCTCGGCTGGCGCTGGACGGCGGTCGAGGCGGTCGGGCTCTATGTGCCGGGCGGCACGGCGAGCTATCCAAGCTCGGTGCTGATGAACGCCATACCGGCCAGGGTGGCCGGGGTCGAGCGCATCGTCATGGTCGTGCCGGCGCCCGGCGGCATCATCAATCCGCTGGTGCTGGTGGCGGCCGACATATCAGGCGTGTCGGAAATCTACCGTGTCGGCGGCGCCCAGGCGATCGCAGCCCTCGCCTACGGCACCCGGACTATAAAGCCGGTCGCCAAGATCGTCGGCCCGGGCAATGCCTATGTCGCGGCGGCCAAGCGCCAGGTGTTCGGCACCGTCGGCATCGACATGATCGCCGGGCCGTCGGAAGTGCTCGTCGTGGCCGACGGCAGCAACGATCCGGACTGGATCGCGGCCGACCTGCTGGCCCAGGCCGAGCACGATGCATCGGCGCAATCGATCCTGGTCACCGACGATCCGGCCTTCGGCATCGCTGTCGAACAAGCGGTCGAGCGCCAGTTGCAGAGCCTGCCGCGGGCCGAAACGGCTGCGGCGAGCTGGCGCGATTTTGGCGCCGTGATCCTGGTTCCAACCATTGAATCCGCGCTGCCGCTGGTCGACCGCATCGCCGCCGAACATGTCGAACTGGCCATCGACGATGCCGAGGGTTTCCTGGCGCGGATGCGCAATGCCGGTGCCGTCTTTCTCGGCCGCCACACCCCGGAAGCCATCGGCGACTATGTCGGCGGCTCCAACCATGTGCTGCCGACGGCACGCTCGGCGCGCTTCTCGTCGGGCCTGTCGGTGCTCGATTTCGTCAAGCGCACGTCGATCCTCAAGCTTGGACCGGAGCAGTTGCGTATCTTGGCGCCGGCGGCGATTGCGCTCGCCAAGGCGGAAGGCCTTGAGGCGCATGGACGCTCCGTCGCCATACGGTTGAACATGTAGGCGGCGATGTCTGGCCCCGATCAAACCCGCGCCAGGCTGATCGATGTCGAACTCGATGAATCGATCGGCCGGTCGACACCCGATGTCGAGCATGAACGCGCGGTGGCGATCTTCGACCTGATCGAGGAGAACAGTTTTCAGCCCGTCAATGACAGCGGCGACGGCCCTTACCGGCTGAAACTGTCGCTGGCCGAGCAGCGCCTGGTGTTTGCCGTGGCGCGCGAGGATGGCACCGCCGTCGTCACTCATATCCTGTCGCTGACGCCGCTGAGGCGCATCGTCAAGGATTACTATATGATCTGCGAAAGCTACTACGACGCCATCCGTTCCTCGACGCCGAGCCACATCGAGGCGATCGACATGGGCCGCCGCGGCCTGCACAATGAAGGTTCGCAGACGCTGATGGACCGGCTATCCGGCAAGATCGACATAGACTTCGATACGGCGCGCCGGCTGTTCACGCTGGTCTGCGTACTGCACTGGCGGGGCTAGCCCTGGCACCCGGCGCCCTACCCCGTTCGATCCTGTTCCTGTGCGGCATGAATGCCGTGCGCTCGCCAATGGCAGAGCAGCTGGCGCGCCGCATGCTGCCCGCGGCCATCTTTGTCGCTTCGGCCGGCGTTCGCGCCGGCGAGCGCGATCCGTTCGTCGATGCGGTGCTTGCCGAGGAAGGCCTGTCGTTGGGCGAGCGTCACCCACGGACCATGGACGATCTCGAGGACGATTATTTCGACCTCATCGTCACGCTGGCGCCGGAAGCGCACCACGCCGCACTTGAACTCACCCGCTCGCTCGCTGTCGAGGTCGAATACTGGCCGACGCCGGACCCGACCGACGCCGCCGGCACGCGCGAACAGATCATGGCGGCCTACCGGGACGTGCGCGAGCGCCTGAAAGCGCGGATCGGGCGTCGATTCACACCTCCGGAGGCCGCCGATTAAGCGTGTTCACAAGCGGACGATTATCATATAGGTTCCGCCGAAATTCCGGCCAGGGCGCTGGAACTACCATCCAAGCAAAGGTATCGAATGCCGAAGGAAGAAGTCCTCGAGTTTCCGGGTGTCGTGACGGAATTGTTGCCGAACGCGATGTTCCGGGTAAAGCTCGAAAACGAACACGAAATCATCGCCCATACGGCCGGCCGCATGCGCAAGAACCGCATCCGCGTGCTGACCGGCGACAAGGTTCTGGTCGAGATGACGCCATACGACCTGACCAAGGGCCGCATCACCTATCGTTTCAAGTAAGCAAAGCCCGACTGGTCCGCGATGAGCATTTTGCAGAAGCTGGTGCTTGCCTCGGGTTCGCCGCGCCGAATCGAGCTCTTGCAGCAGGCCGGCATCGAGCCGGACCGCGTGCTGCCGGCCGATGTCGACGAAACGCCGCTGCGTGCAGAGCATCCGCGCTCGCTGGCCAAGCGGCTGTCGAAGGAAAAGGCCGAGAAGGCGTTCGCGTCGCTGAAAACCGAAGCCGACTACGCGCCGGGCTTCGTGCTGGCCGCGGATACGGTCGTCGCCGTCGGGCGGCGCATCCTGCCCAAGGCAGAAACCCTCGACGACGCCGCCAACTGCCTCGGGCTGTTGTCGGGCCGTTCGCACCGGGTCTATTCCGGCATCTGCCTGATCACCCCGGGCGGCAAGCTGCGTCAGCGGCTGGTCGAGACGCGGGTGCGCTTCAAGCGGCTGCCGCGCGAGGAGATCGACGCCTATGTCGCGTCGGGCGAATGGCGCGGCAAAGCGGGTGGTTACGCCGTCCAGGGTCTCGCCGGCGCCTTCGTCGTCAAGCTGGTCGGCTCCTACACCAACATCGTTGGGCTGCCGCTGTATGAGACCGTCGCGCTGTTGAGCGGCGAAGGCTTCAAGGTGCATGGCGGCTGGCTGGCGGGAACCCGGCTGTGAATTCCGACTCCAAAGTCACGCCCTTACGCCCAAAGCGCCCCTGCCCCGAATGCGGCAAGCCCTCGGCGCGCGACACCTTTCCGTTCTGCTCGACGCGCTGCAAGGACATCGACCTCAACCGCTGGCTGAAGGGCGCCTATGTCATCAAGGCCCGCGATGACGAGGAAGAGACGGACCCCGACGCTCCGAATTAAGGCTGGGCGCCGCCGATCAGGCGGCGGCCTCGTTCTTGCGCTTCAAGCGCGCCCAGGCAGGCAGCCATTCACCATGAGCAGCCAAGAGATCATCGACCAGTGACCAGATCTGGTCGAGATCGAGTTCGGCCGCGGTGTGCGGATCCATCATCGCCGCATGGTAGATGTGTTCGCGGTTCTCGCTCATCAGCGCCCGCACCGTCAGTTCCTGCACGTTGATGTTGGTGCGGATCAGCGCGGTCAATTGCGGCGGCAGGTCACCGATATAGGTCGGCTGGATGCCGGAGGCATCGACCAGGCACGGCACTTCGGCGGCGCAATCCCGGGGCAGCGAGGTGATGCAGCCATTGTTGCGGACGTTGCCGTAGATCACCGAGGGTTCGCCCGTCCACACCGAATTCATGATCGATGAGGCATATTCCCGGGACTGCTCGACCTCGATGCGATCGGCCGAGCGATAGGCCTCAGCCTGTCCCTTCCAGCGCTCGATCTGTTCGATGCAGCGCTTGGGATACTCATCCAGCGGGATGCCGTACTTCTCGATCAGGTCCGGGCGGCCTTCCTTGATGAAATAGGGCGTGTATTCGGCGAAATGTTCCGAGCTCTCGGTGACGAAATAGCCGAGCCTGGTCAGCATCTCGTAGCGCACCTTGTTGGGGCAGCGCGGGTTCCAGCCGGGCTTGGGCGCGCGGCCTTCGCGATAGGCGCGCACGAGATCGGGGTAGAGGTCGCGGTACGAACCGTCCGGCTGGCGATGCTCGAAGCTGAGATAGAAGGCCATGTGGTTGATGCCGGCCGAGCGATAGCGGATCTCTTCGTAGGGAAGGTCGAGATCGTGCGCCAGCTCCATTGCCGTGCCCTGCACGGAATGGCAGAGACCGACCTGCCTGATGTCAGGGTATTTCTCCGCTATCGCCCAGGTGTTGATCGCCATCGGGTTGACATATTGCAGCATGATCGCCTGCGGGCAGACGGCGAGCATGTCCTCGCAGATCTTCCACAGATGCGGCACGGTCCTCAAGCCGCGCATAATGCCGCCGACGCCGAGCGTGTCGGCGATCGTCTGGCGCAGGCCGTATTTCTTCGGCACTTCGAAGTCGGTGACCGTGCAGGGCTCGTAGCCGCCGATCTGGAAGGCGACGACGACGAAATCTGCGCCCGCCAGCGCCTTGCGCTGGTCCGAATGGGTCTCGGCCTTCGCCTTGACGCCGAGCGTCGCGATCAGCTTGTTGACGACGATGGCGCTCTCTTCCAGCCGCTGCGGATTGATGTCCATCAGCGCGATGGTCGCGCCGGAAAGCGACGGGCGCTGCAGCACGTCGCCGACAATGTTCTTCATGAACACCGTCGAGCCTGCGCCGATGAAAGTGATCTTGGGATTTCTTGCCATGCTAACCTCCGGCATATGTTCAGGCCACGTCGAAAGCGGCCCTGACGAGCCGTTCCGTGTAGGCGGTCTTGGGATTGGACAGGACGTCGTCGACGGGGCCCTGCTCGACGATCTTGCCGTTCTGCATGACGATCACGCGATGGCACAGTGCGCGCACCACCTTGAGGTCGTGCGAGATGAAGAGGTAGCTGAGGCCGCGCTCGTCCTGCAGCTTGCGCAACAGGTCGATGATCTGCGCCTGGACGGAGAGATCCAGCGCCGATGTCGGCTCGTCGAGCAGGATGAATTCGGGTTCGAGTGCGATGGCGCGGGCGATCGCGATGCGCTGGCGCTGGCCACCGGAGAATTCGTGCGGAAACCGTGACAGTATATCGCCCGGCATGCCGGCGCTGACCAGCGCGTCGCGCACCCGTTCGACCCGCTCGCGCCGCGTCGCCCCTATGCTGTTGACGATCAGCCCTTCCTCGATGATCTGGCCGATCGTCATGCGCGGGTTGAGCGAGGAGAACGGATCCTGGAAGACGATCTGCATGCGCGAGCGCAACGGCCGCATCTGCGCCCGCGACAGGCCGTGGATCGGCTTGCCGTCGAAACGGATCTCGCCGCGCTTGGCGTCGATCAACCTGAGCAGGGCCTGGCCGAAGGTGGTCTTGCCTGAACCGGACTCGCCGACCAGCCCCAGCGTCTCGTGGCGACAGAGTTTCAGGCCGAGATCGTCGACGGCGACCAGCTCTCGCCAGTCCGGTTTCAGGAAGGTGCCGTGGCGCAGCATGAATGAGACGCGCACGCCGCTGGCCTCCAGGATGGTGCCGCAGCCCTCCGGCAGCGGCTTCGGCTGCCCCTGCGGCTCGGAAGCGAGCAGCCGTCTCGTGTAGGGGTGCTGGGGGTTGGCGAATAGCCGTTCGGTGACGTTGTGCTCGCACATTTCGCCATGCTGCATGACATAGACGTAGTCGGAGAACTGGCGCACCACGGTCAGGTCGTGGGTGATCAGGATCACCGCCATGCGCAGCTCTTTCTGCAGGCTGCGGATCAGGTTCAGGATCTGCGCCTGGACGGTGACATCGAGCGCTGTGGTCGGCTCATCGGCGATCAGCACATCGGGATTGTTGGCCAGCGCCATGGCGATCATCACCCGCTGACGTTGCCCGCCCGATAGCTGGTGCGGGTATTGCTTGAGCCGCGCGGCGGGATCGGGAATCTGCACATGCTGCAGAAGTTCCAGTGCGCGCGCCCAGGCCTGCTTGCGGCTGACTTTGCGATGCACCCGGATCGCCTCGACGATCTGGCTGCCGACCGTATAGATCGGGTTGAGCGAGCTCATCGGCTCCTGGAAGATCATCGAGATGCGGTTGCCGCGCAGCTTGCGCCGGGCGCTCTCGGGAAATTTCAGGATGTTTTGCCCGTCATAACAGACGCTCGACCCGGGCGACACCGTGGCGCGCCGCGACAGAAGGCCCATGACGGTGCGCGCCGTCACCGACTTGCCCGAACCGGATTCGCCAACGATGGCGATCGTCTCGCCGCGATAGAGCTGAAACGAGATGTCCTTGACCGCGTCGACGACGCCATGCTCGACCTTGAAGGCCACGGCGACGTTGCGGGCGTCGATGATCGGCTGGCTCTGGCGTCCGTCATGGTCGTGACGGACGATGGGTGCGAAGGATTCGGCGAGCGCGACGGACATCTCAGGCACCTCAATAAGGGTCGACGGCGTCGCGCAGGCCGTCGCCCAGCGCGTTGAAGGCAAAGACGGTGACGAGCACGAAACCGACCGGCGACAGGATCCAGGGATAAGTGCCGATGACGGAATAGGTCGCGGTGTCCTGCAGCATCAGACCCCACGAGATCAGCGGCGGCTTGACGGCGAAGCCGAGGAAACCGAGGAAGGATTCGAGCAGCACCACCGTCGGGATCGCCAGCGTCACGGCGACGATCACGTGGCTCATCACATTGGGGAAGATGTGCTGCATGATGATGCGCCGGTCGGTGGCGCCGACCGCCATGGCGGCGCGCACATACTCGATCCGCGCCAGCGCCAAAGTCTTGCCGCGCACCTCGCGAGACATCTGCGCCCAACCCAAGGCCGACATGACGATGATGACGAAAGCGAGGAAGACGTTGGTGGGAGCGGTGACCGGGATCAGCGTCGTCAGCGCCAAATAGAGCGGCAGCTGCGGGAAGGCGAGCACCAGTTCGACGAAGCGCTGCATCCAGACATCGAACCTGCCGCCAAAATAGCCGGAGACCATGCCGACGGTGGTGCCGATGACGGTGATGATGAAGACGACCGTCAGCGCGATCATCAACGAGACGCGCGAGCCATGGATGGCGCGCGACAACACGTCACGACCAAACTTGTCGGTGCCCAGGAAATGCACCGGCTGGCCGTCCAGCGAGCCGAACAGATGCCGGTCCGCCGGCAACAGCCCGAAGAGCTTGTAAGGCGCGCCATGCACGAAGAAACCAAGCAGCCTTGGATGATCGTAGTCGGGACCGACGACGGGCTGGAAAGTGACCGGATCGAGGTCCGCCGAATCGGCCAGCGCATAGACCCTCGGCCGCGCGACGAAACCGCCATCTCTGTCATGGAAAACAGGCACCTGCGGAGGCGCGAAGCCGACATCCGTCACCTTCGGGTCCATTGGCGCGATGAACTCGGCGAACACGGCCATCACCAGCAGCAGCACGACGAGCCAGAGCCCGGCCATGCCGGTCCAGGAGCGCTTCAGCCGGCGCCAGACAAGGGCGAGGTAGCTTTCGTTACCGCGCGCCGGTTTGGCTACGATGCGACCTTCGGCCGGCAGCGGTGGAGGGGATGGATCGCGCGCCAGCATCTCAGCGCTCCCCGAACTGGCGCACGCGCGGATCGAGCAGCACGAGCAGCATGTCGGCGATGATGTTGCCGACGATCAGCGTCGCCGACAGCACCATCATGAAGGTGGCGGTGACATAGACATCGCCGACAGCCATGGAGCCGACGATCGCCGGGCCGACAGTCGGCAGCGCGAAGATGATCGCCGTCTCGATTTCGCCGGTCAACATGTAAGGCAGCACCACACCCTGATACATGATGAGCGGGTGCAGTGCGTTAGGCACGGCGTGGCGCATGACGACGGCGGCGCCGGTCAGCCCCTTGGCCCTTGCCGTCTCGACATATTGCGCGTTCAGCGTATCGAGCAGATTGCCGCGCATGACGCGCATATTGTAGGCGAGCCCGCCGAAAGTCGCGATCGCCACCACCGGCCAGACATGCTTGACCAGATCGACGAATTTGGCCCACGACCACGGCGCGCCCCCATATTGCGGCGAGAAGAATGAGCCGATCTCCGACACGTTGAATTGGAAGACCAGGAGATAGACGATGATCAACGCCATCAGGAAGCGCGGCACCGTCATGCCGAGGAAGGAGATGGCCGACAGCGCCGAGTCGATCCAGGTGTATTGCCGGGTCGCCGCCCATATGCCGAATGTTATGCCCAGCACCGAAGCCAGCAGATGGCAGACCAGCGCCAGGAGAAGCGTGCGCGGCAGGCGCTCGCCGACCACGTCGGCGACCGGTTTGTTGTAATAGAGGCTGTAGCCGAAATCGCCGCGGGTGACGATGCCGCCGATCCAGTTGAGATACTGGAGGGGAAGCGGCTTATCGAGACCATGCTCGATGCGGTAGGCCTTTGCCTGCGCGTCGGCCTCGGCGAAGGAGGCTCCACCCTGGTTGATCGCCTGCGAGCGGATGTAGTCGGCATAATCGCCCGGCGGCGCCTGGATGATGGCAAATGTGGCCAGGCTCAAAATGGCGAGGACCGGGATTGCCGACGCTATTCGCGTGAGCAGGAATCGCAGCATGGACGGTTCGTTTCCTCGTCTCGCCGATCGCGCCCTTGGTTGCGTCCGGAGGTTGGTTTGTCCGGCCCCGCCAGCCGCGCGGCCCGAGGTCGCTCAGGCACGGAGGTAAACCAAATTAATACGCCCCATAAAACCGGGTTTTGCCGGCAGTTATTGCGGGAAAAATTAGTATTTAGCCAGCAT
>NZ_JAMYRE010000024.1:0-126530 GCF_040321265.1 Mesorhizobium sp. M0491 | reverse complement strand
CGGCTGGAGCGGCCTGTTCGGCCGGCGCCTGCTCGGTCTGCTGCTGCTGGTCGCGCTTCTTCCTGCGCGGCTGCTGTTCCTCGGCTGGAGCGGCCTGTTCGGCCGGCGCCTGCTCGGTCTGCTGCTGCTGGTCGCGCTTCTTCCTGCGCGGCTGCTGTTCCTCGGCGGGTGCTGCCTGTTCGGCCGGCGCCTGCTCGGTCTGCTGCTGCTGGTCGCGCTTCTTCCGGCGTGGCTGCTGCTCCTCGGCGGGCTGCTCGCTCTGGGCAGGCGCGGCCTGCTGTTCAGGCTCGGCCTTCTTGCGTTCGCGCTTCTGTTCGGGTTCCGCCTGCTGCTTTTGTGCGCAGGCTTCGGCCGCTTCGCCTTCGGCGCATGCTGCTTGCGCCAGGATGAATGGGGCTGCCGTGCGCTGGGCAAGGCCGGACGCGACACTTCCCTGAAGCGGGAACGCGCCCAACGGCGCGGATGCCATCAACAGGCCAAGTGCCGTGCCTGCCAGAATCCGTGGTTGGCGTTTCATCGAAATTCTCCTTGTGGGGTCCCATCCTTGCCGAAACCGATCTTGTGCCGATTGGTTCCAGTCTGGCACGGATAGAGGCCGTACGGGGCGATTGACCGACCTTTTGAAGGCAACTTCATGTCATTCACCTGGCGATAGCCGCATTGCGACCATTGCCGCGCTTGACCTTGCCCGCGGCTGGGGCCACATCCCGGAAATGGAAACGCCATTCTGGAAAACCAAGGCGCTGGAGGCGATGAGCCCGGCCGAGTGGGAATCACTGTGCGACGGCTGCGGCAAATGCTGCCTGTCAAAGCTTGAGGACGAGGACACTGGCGAGATCTACTGGACCAGCGTCGGCTGTCGGCTGTTCGACGCCGAGACCTGCCGCTGTTCGGACTATGCCAATCGGCTGGCGCGCGTTCCCGACTGCGTCGGGCTGACGCCGCAGAATGTGCGAACCATCAGCTGGCTGCCCAGCACCTGTGCCTATCGGCTGGTGGCCGAAGGCCGCGACCTCTACTGGTGGCACCGGCTGGTGTCGGGCAGCGCCGAGACCGTGCATGAAGCCGGCATCTCGATGCGCGGCCGGGTCAAGGCGAGCGAAACCGATCTTGCCGAGCCGGAAGACTATTTTGACTATGTGCTGGACGAGGAGCCGTAGGACCAGCGACGGTGAGCAGGAGCCTCCCGTTCGAATGCATTCGGCCAATCAGCGGGGTTGGAACCGGGGCGTCGAGTCAGACGTTCTGGCCTTCACCAAGGGCTGGGGAAGACGGCAAATGGCCGGAACTTTCCTTCTTCCCGCCATATGAACCGGAGATGAACGGCAGGTTCGTAAAGAGTTCAGACAGGCAAGCGCATTCTCCCCCTCATCGGTTCACAAGGGGCGAAGGCCCGCAAAAGGAGAGAAGACGATGTTCAACACGATCAAGACGGCAGCCCTTTCGGCCCTGGTCGGTCTCGGCACGCTGGCGGCTGTTCCCGCTCACGCCGACAGCCTTTACCTCGGCTTCGGCAACAACAACGACCCGCGTTTCGGCGTCTATACCGGTGACGACGGTTATCGCCATCGCCGTGACGAGCGCCGTGGCGACTGGCGCCGTGGCTGCTCGCCGGACCGCGCCCTCGACAAGGCCGAACGCATGGGTCTGCGCCGTGCCCGCATCGTCGACGTCAGCCGTCGTACGGTGAAGGTGATGGGCCGCCAGGACGGCGACCGCGTCGTCGTCGTGTTCGCCAATGAGCGCGGCTGCCCCGTCATCTATCGCTAAGGCCGGCTTTGGCGGATCATAGAGGCATGATCGTCTGCGAGGATCAGCCGGGAGACACGACCTTCAGTGAAGGTCGGTCTGGCAGCATGATCTCCTACGAAGATCAGCCGGGACTAGCCGAGCCCCTTTCCGTTTGAAGGGTGTGGCTCGAAAAAACCCCGCGGGAGCAATCCTGCGGGGTTTTTCATGCACGCTATTGGCTGATGATTGCCGTGGCTAGGCTCAGCTACGGACCGTCAGAGCCGATTATTTCAGTTCGAAGGTGACGGTGACCTGCACATTGTAGGCGTTCTCACCGGCTTGTACCGGAGCCGCGCCGGCCGCGGCATCGAAGGCTTTGGCATTGATCGGCATCGGCGCCGGCCTGATGTTCTGGTCTGTGATCTCGAGCACCCGGCCGAGGCTGACGCCGGCGGCTTCGGCCAGCGTCTTGGCCTTGGCCATGGCGTCGGCGACCGCCTTCTTTCGCGCCTCGGTGACCGTGGCTGCCGGGTTGTCGTTGGTGAAGGCAATGCCGCCGCCCTGGTTGACGCCCAGCGACACCGCCTTGTCGAGGACCTCGCCTGTCTTGTCGACGTCGCGCACCCGCACCGAAAGCGTGTTGGTCACCTGATAGGCGACGAGTTCGGCTTCCTGGCTGCCGTCCGGCTTGTTGGTGTAGTTGTAGCGCGGGTTGATCTGGATGCCAGCGGTCTGCAGATCGCGGTCCTTGATGCCGGCGGACTTCATCGCCGCGATCACGGCGGCCATGGCGTCATTGTTGGCATCGAGCGCGGCGCGCGCGGTCTTGGCCTCGCGCATGACGCTCAGCGTCAGGACCGCCAGATCGGGGGCTACGGTTGCTTCGCCTTCGCCCGACACGATGATGCGGGGCGGCGTCGGCAGATCGGCGGCTCCAGCCATCGCCGGAAAAGCGATTGCAGCGGCGAGCGCGAGAGGCAAAAGATGTCTGGTCATGAAAATCTCCTTGGTCTGCGATCAAGTCGCAAGGGGTCGCGTAGAGCGCGATTATGGGTTGATTTGGGCGATCTGCGGAAGCCCGTAGGGAAAGCCTTGTGCCGCGATGCGAAAAACATTAATCCAGCCCGCGTGGGGCCTGTAGCTCAATGGTTAGAGCCGGCGGCTCATAACCGCTTGGTTGGGGGTTCGAGTCCCTCCGGGCCCACCATCCAGTCCCCTCGTTTTTCGGGGTTTCGACCGTCTCAGAATACCTCCGACATTTCCGTGGGTTAGCGCCGAGTAGTGGGCAACACTTGGCTGAGACGCCGCGGTAAACGCAAAACACCCGACTTTTAGTCGTCCGTCTCTGTCGGGCGAATTCCGTAGCCAAGTGTTTGCCAAAGCGATGGTCGACTGGTCAGCGAGATGCTCGCCGGATGGTTAGAAGCCCAGGAGTGCAGCCTGGTCAGTCCAAGTAAGGGGGAGGTCCGACAATCGGGACAGCCGGTGCGCCGTTAGTTCAACAGGTTGATCACCTGCAACGATGTTGGCCGCAATTTTTGGAACGAGGAAAGCGAAGGGCAATAGGCGGCTGACCTCGGATGTATCGGTGCCGTTGAGCATGGCAACGTCGGTAAGGCTGCGACCGACTCCGTCTGTAAGTTGGCCGAGATATAGGTGGGCGCGGCGCAGAAGGTTGATCAAGGCGGCATCGGGTGCCCGGTTGATATTGGATCCGTTGGTAAGCACGATCCGCGTTTCGACGCCGCGACGCTTCATTCCGATTGGACATTCGATGGAAGTTACTTGGGCGCTATCGTTGGGTGGCAGCTTTCGGTCGAGAAGCAATTCCGATAGCGAGCGGCGATCCAGTTCGATGGTCAATAAACCAAGCTTGAGGGTGATCCTGTGAACGATCTTTTGGAGGAGAGATCGCTTCGCATCCGTAGTGCCTGAAGCCCAACACGACCGCATCTCGTCAACTCGCCGCATCGCTGCCTGGATTTCGCCAGAGTCTGCCCATTGCCGAATCCAATCAGACAGTTGGGCTTGATCACTGAGAATCCGATTGAGGCGATGCTCAACAACTGACTCAAGTGCGGGTGCCGGAAGACGCCAGCCCTCGGAACCTTTCCTGCGCTCATCGACGAACTGCTTTGAGACATAGTATCGGTAGCGAACACCTTGCTTATTGGCATGAACCGATCGCAATTTCTCGCCCGCTTCATCAAAGAGCAGACCGGTGAGCAAATGGGCTTGCGTGACATTGGACTCGCTTCGCCGCCGCGGCGCCTGAGAGGCAAGTAGTGCCTGGGCCTCGTCGAACGTGGCAGACGTGACAATTGGCTTGTGCTCTCCATCGTAGACCTGATCCTTGTGCCTGATCTTGCCGACGTAGACCGGGTTCGAAAGCAGGTGGTAGAGGTTGCCGCGACCAAACGGCATGGTAACTGCAACTGATCCGTCTATGAGGTGTCGCGATCGTGTGGAAACCCCGTCGCTCGCAGCCTCATCGACAAGGTCGCGCACTGACCTCAGGGTGAGATAGCGGGCGAACAGGTGTCTGACTGTTTGTGCCTCGGTTTCGTCAATCACCAGCTTGCGGTACTCGACACGATAGCCCAGGGGCACCACGCCACCCATCCACATGCCTTTCTTCTTCGAGGCCGCGATCTTGTCGCGGATACGCTCTGCTGTAACCTCTCGCTCGAACTGGGCGAAGGACAAGAGCACGTTGAGCGTGAGCCTGCCCATTGAGGTTGTGGTGTTGAACTGCTGCGTGACCGAGACAAACGAGACGGAGCTGGCATCGAAGATCTCGACGATCTTGCAAAAATCCATCAGCGAACGGGTGAGGCGGTCGATCTTGTAGACGACCACCACATCGACCTCTTTGTCCCGGATGTCCTGTAGGAGACGCTGCAGGGCAGGGCGCTCCATCGTGCCGCCCGAAATCCCGCCGTCATCGTAGTGGCTTGGCATCAACTTCCAGCCAAGACCGACCTGCGATGCGATGAAGGCCGCGCACGCTTCGCGCTGGGCATCGAGCGAATTGAATTCCTGCTCCAATCCCTCTTCGGTCGATTTGCGAGTGTAGATCGCGCAGTTGAGGCGAGGGATTGCTGTCATAGGCCAAAGAACCTCGGGCCAGACCAATGGGCGCCGGTAATGCGGCGGGCGACAGCCGACAGCGATCCGTACGTCTTGCCATCGAGCACGAAGCCGTCATAGACCACTTCGATAACGTGCATCCGGCCATTCCATTCCCGCACCAGACGGGAGCCGATTCTTGGCGGAAGGGATCGTGGCGGCGACGTTAGTGCCTTATCCGATGACGCTGCTCGGACCGACGGAACACCGTCCTCGCGATCCGGTCCAGTATTGCTCGGTTGGACAGCCTTTACGTTGGACTGGCGCGCGTTGCCTGCTCCGAGTGTTTTCTTGACGGTCGAAGGTAAACCACCCAATCGCTTGGCCTGGAGATGCCAGGCGGCCGACCGTTCAAGCAACCCACGTTTGACCCCTTTGGGCGGCGGGCAGCCATAGGCCTTTTTCCATGCTGCCGTGAGTTCATCACGCGTGAGACCGCCAATCCCGGCGATCTCACTATCCAGATCCTGTCTTTTGCGCATCTAGGTCAACCGGCGGTCTTCGCCTCGACAATGCGGTACCGCCTTTGTCCGTCCTTGCCGGTGTCGCTGAGCAGTTCGTGGCCAAGCTTCTTCTTGACGGTACCGGAGAGGAAACCCCGCACCGAATGCGCCTGCCATCCCGTCGCATCCATCAGGGTTTGGATTGTAGCGCCTTTGGCCGACTTCAGCTTCTTGAGGACGATGTCGGTTTTGGTAGGCGCTGCGGGCGCTTCGTCCTTTGCCTTCTTGACCGTCACCGCGACGGTCACCACGGACTTCTCGCGCGGCTTCCGGGTTGGGGTGCTGTCGTCGACGCTGGGTGCCGTATCGGCGGCTTCCGCATTGTCGGCCTTCATAGTGGTGTTGTTAAAGATAGACATTTCAAATCTCCATCAGTTAGAAGCCCGGACCATTCCGGCGCTTGTACTGACCGAAGCCCGCTGTCTTGGCGGGCTGGAGATTCTGCTCGTTGTTAATCCATTGTTCTTCTGCTGCGCTGGCAACACCAATGCTTCGTTGCCGTATGAAGTCCAGTCGAATATCGCTGCCTTCGAGGGCTTAGACCACACCAGTGGACCTTCCCACGACGTGTCGATGCTCCCAAGTCCATCTGGCATTTGAAAAGTTAGGAAATCGCGATGAAATGACAGCGATCCGCAATGAACCGCAGATCTTCAATTCTTCGGAAATAAGTCAAATATAGAAAGGGCATTGCCTAGGCTGTCTTAATATCGGAGGAAGGGCAAATGGAAATCGCGGAAGCCTCTCTTGCAGCCGAAGATGACAAGGGGAATGGCGATCCAGGGTCTACGCTAAGGGCCAGCCCTCTCCGCATCGGAATCTCTACGCGCGCTCTTTTTGATCTGGAGGAGGAACATCGCGTATTCGAGAACTACGGCGTCAAGTCGTATGCGGCCATGCAACTCGAACGCGAGGACGTGATCCTCCGCAGGGGTGCTGGCTTTGAGGTAGTCGAGCGGTTACTCGCGCTGAACGATCCTGAGGCTGCTCCGTATGTTGAAGTGATCCTTCTGTCCCAGAACTCGCCCGACCTCTCTCTCCGAGCGTTCAAGTCGATCGATCATTATGGGCTTGTCGTCAAGACAGGCAGTTTTACTAGCGGGCGGTCACTCGCTCCTTTTGTTCCTGCTTGGGGCATTGACCTATTTCTCTCAAACGCGGACACGGATGTAAAAGGAGCGGTGGACGGCGGAGCAGCCGCTGCTCGGCTTGGCTTGGCGCCCAAGGATCGTGCCGAAACACCCCAGGGCGAGGTCCGGGTCGCGTTCGACGGCGATGCTGTAGTGTTTGGCCCCGAGTCCGACGCAATCTACAAAGAAAAGGGCCTGGAGGCTTTCCTTGCGCATGAGACCGCGAACGCGAGCAATCCGATGGCGCGCGGCCCGTTTGGCAATTTTCTTCACAAGTTATCGGCATTGCGCCGAGTTTTCCTTAATGAGGGCAACGTGAGTAAGGTCCGCATCGCACTTGTCACTGCCCGGAACGCCCCTGCGCATGAGCGCGTAATTCGGACGCTGAGAGCGTGGGGAACACCAGCTGACGAGGCGCACTTCGTAGGCAGCCGTGAGAAAGCACCCATCCTGAAGGCGCTCGGGGCCCACATTTTCTTTGATGATCAAGAGAAGCACGTTTTAGGCGCGGCGGCAGTGGTTCCTGCCGGCCATGTTCCCGGACCTCACGATCCGGCTGCGCCGGTAATCCCGGCCGGCTGATTCTTCAGGATTAGATCTCGTTCGCTTTGACTGAGCGTCCGAACGTGACGGCATGCGATCTGGGCATAGTGGAAGCCGAACGGCGGCTTTGCGCCCAATGGCAGTCATTCGTACGGTCCCGTCCATTCACCAAAAGCGGACCATGGGGCGGAAGTATAGGTGAGCATTCCGTGCCGGCGAGCGCCGCCAACTGCGTGCGACTGCCCTGTAAGCCGGAGGTCAGAGCGTCTTGCTCATAAGCAGGATAGGAACCGGAGCCCCGCCACGCTCGTCGAAGAATTTCTTGACGGATTGGTACCCGCAGGCGCGATACAGTGGCTCTCCGGCCGCGGTAGCTGCCAGCTCAGCACGGGCGAAGCCCTCGGCCTTGGCGGCACGCTCACAAAGCGCAAGGATCAAGTGGCCGACCCCCCGCCGGACAAAGTCCGGATGGGTGTACATGGCTCTGATGCGTGCTGCGTCCTTGGCAGGATCAAGCAGCGCTGCATCACGTCCAGGCGACTGATCTCCACCATACATCGTTGCGCGCCGGCTCCAACCGCCGCAACCTGCCAAAACGCCGTTGTGCTCCACGAGGAAGTAAGTGCCGTCGTCGACAAGTTGTGTATCCAGCCCCATGATGGCCCGGCTGGATTGGATCTGAGCGTCATCTAGAAAGGGCTTCTGGAGTTCAGAGATCGCCGCGTCCATGAGCGTAATCAGGGCCGGGAGATCCTCCCGTTGTGCTTTCCGGTGCCGAAAGTCTTCACTTGCCATGTTCAAGTCTCGATTTGACGAATTTCGTTCCGGCAGAAGAGACCAAATATTCGCTGCTGCGGCAGCCTCGAGACGCTATCCACTGCGGCCCCGACGGCATAGCCGTGACAGTCATTCTGGCAGCCCCGCCATGCGATAGCCTTCCACGATATGCCGTCGGACGTCCTCGGCCGGGAAAGGCTGCGAAGCTGACCAATGCCTGATTGTGAAGTGCGGATTGCTTATCATGAACATTTCCGCCTCCCAGCGCGCCTCCTCCAAACGGCCAAGTTGCGCAAGGCTTGCTGCAAGCAGGCGTCGTGAAGTCGTGCGATAAGTTTCGGGTCTCCGCAACGTTTGAACCGCGGATTCGTAGTCGCCGATGGCATACTGAGCCTGGCCCAACATCCAGTAGTACCAACCGGGCGGGTGAGGGTTGAGCCGCAGCGCCTTGCGCACCTGCTCTATGGCTTCGGCAGGCCGGCCGTTTTCCGTCGTCAGTTCAGCTTGCATTGCCCATGCGTCGGCGTGGTTGGGATCCAGCTTGTGGGCGGCGGCGAATTCGGCATCCGATTCCGCCCAGCGACCCTCATGTCCTAGTATAACGCCCAATACCCATCGGTTCCCAGCGTCATTCGGGTCGAGTTCGACCGCCTGCTGTGCTTCGGCAAGCGCACTTGTGCGATTGGGGTCCATCGGTTCGTCCCAGAACTCCCAGCCCAGCCAGAGGTTGAGTGCCAGCCAACGATGCGCCTCCGCATATTCCGGATCGAGCGCAATTGCCCGGTTCAGCAGGAAAATGGCTTCTTTCGCGGTGAGTGCCGTTTGCAGGCCCAAGGCCCGTGCACGCACACATAAATCATAGGCCTCCAGGTTCTTCGGTCTGTTGCGCCCCGGCGCGGCGGTCAGACGGCCCACCAGAGCCTCGACAATCTTGCCGGTCACCTCGTCCTGAACAGCGAAGATATCTTCAAGGCTTCGGTCGAATCTTTCGGCCCAAAGGTGGTCGCCCCCGATCGCATCGATCAATTGAGCGTTGATACGCACCCGTCCAGCTGCCCGCCGTGCACTACCCTCAAGAAGATGGCGCACTCCCAGTTCTCGCGCGATGCGACGCACATCCATATGCCTGCCCTTGTATGCAAAAGCCGAGTTGCTGGCGATAACAAACAACTCGCTGTTCCTCGACAGATCCGTGATCAGGTCTTCGGTGAGGCCGTCGACAAAAGCCTCCTGCTCCGGATCGTTGCTCATGTTCGTAAAGGGAAGGACGGCGATGGAGGGCTTGCCGGGGAGCGGCAGCGGCGCTTTCTCTGCCGGTCCGCCACTTTCAGATGAGGCCGATAACCGAATCCGGTAAACGGATACCGGTTCGGCAACGTTCTTGATCGCTTGCGGACCGAGTTCGTCGAAGTCGCATTCAAGCTTTCGCTTGACTTGATCGTAGACGCTGCCGGAGACGCAGATATCTCCGGCCCCGGCCATTGCCTGAAGCCGCACTGCGACAACAACGCCATCGCCGAACAGATCGCCGTCCTCGACAACGACATCGCCCAGATTGATGCCGATATGCAGGTTGATTTGTCGGTCGAACGCCAAACCCTCGTTCGCGGCCATCATCCGCTTCTGGAGTTCGACGGCGCATGACACCGCGTTCACTGCGCTTCCGAACTCGACTAGAACGCCATCACCCATCACTTTTACGACACGGCCGTGACGGTCGCGGACCAGTGGTTCCAGGATCTCCTTCCGCCTCCTCTTTAACGCGTTCAATGTTCCTTGCTCGTCCAGGTCCAGAAGTCGGCTGTAGCCCACCACGTCGGCGGCCAATATGGCGGCAAGACGGCGTTGGGCGCGTTCTTCGGCCATTTCGCTTTGCTTTCATTGAAAGCAGAAAAATGGGATTGTATGACGTCTATTTCAAAAGTCTATCAGGCTGACTTTGAAGCTCGATCGGCAAGCCGCTACATGGGGTGATCGCGTCACGTCGGTCGATCATTCACTTTCTTGTTTACGCGGTCGCGAGGACGATACCTCAAAGACGGAGGGGCCTCAGCCGAGCCCGCATTGTGTCGTTTCGGAACCGGGTGGACCAATCAATTTAGGGTCATGTTGAATAAAATGCAGAGTGGAACTCAACGCCGACCTGTGCCAGGGTCCCGCCTCATCACAACCAGTCCAAAGAGAAGATCGCCCCCTTTCACCACTCTTTCCTTCGCGGCGCCCAACGGCAGGCCGTGGCCCGCCCGTTCAGTCATGCGCTCCGGATTGCGGCGCGGCCAATTTAACGGTCGATGTAATCCCCCGTTTACCGCTCTGGAGTGCGTGGCGGCACCTGATCTAGGAGTGCGATCTCATCGGTCGCTGCTGGCAGTTCGCCCCTTGGCGTCAGCTTGTCGACCGCCTCGGGCAAGTCTTTAGTGATCCGGGCAATCAACTCATCGCGCGACAGACCAGTTTGCATCGAAAGCGCAGTGAGAGTGTCCTCGTCAATTGCCGTCTCCACGTCCTTCGGGTCGATCGGTTCGTTGGGTCCGGTACTAACCCACGAATCGACCTTCGGTCCCGCTCCTGCATTTCTGAAGCGGTCGAGGATGTCCCCAAACGCGGTCCCGGAGACGCCCTTGGACAGCTGATCCAAGAGCCCGCCTTGTGTGTTGTTTGGATCTCGATTTCCCGCGCCGCGGATCAAGTCACCGACCTTATCGCGATTTTGGTAAGCAAGAATGCCAAGCATCGCGACAGCCAGTCTTCCCAGATTTGCCATTGGTTTCCTCCTTAGCTAACAGGAAGAAGGCTTCGAGGCTCGCAAGGTTCCGCCTGCTGGAGTTAATAGACCTCTGGAACACGCTCAGCCTTCTCCTCCCGGAATTCTGCAGCGAAGCGCGCCGCAAGTTTTCCTCGCCGCGCCAGTGCTTCACACGGCAATCAACCCTGGGGTTTTAAGCGGCGCAATGATAAGGAGGAGGGAGCGGAACCTGGCCAGCTCGCTGTCGCTGTCATTCCCAACGTTTGCCCAACCAGTCTTCAAGCCCGTTGTCCGGCTCCTATCTTCAACCGAGTGCCGCTCTCACGCCCCATCTTAGCCTCAAATTACACACCCGCTCTTCGGAGGTGCATTGAGCTTCTCTAGCTGCGGGACATATGAAGCGCAACACGATCTCGTCCTTCCGATTTGGCACGAAACAGAGCCAAATCGGCGGCATTGACGAAATCGTTTGGCGTCTCGTTCTCGGTGGGCACCGCTGTTGCGGCGCCAACGCTGATGGTCACGCGATCCGGGCCGTGGGGTATGTTCAATTCCCGCACGCTCTGGACGAGCCGCTCTGCGATCGCGCTGGATTGTTCCAGTAAAGTGTCCACCAGCACGATGACGAACTCTTCGCCTCCGTACCGCGCAGCGAGATCGGTGGAGCGGCCGGAACCACTCTGGATTACGCGGGCGATTTGCTTGAGCACCTCGTCGCCGGCCATATGGCCATAGGTATCGTTGTATCGTTTGAAGTTGTCTGCATCGATCATCAACAGCGACAATGGGGACTGTGCGCGAAAAGCGCGCTTCCATTCAGCCGCCAGATATTCGTCAAAATAGCGCCTGTTGCCTAGACCCGTCAGGCCATCGATCCGCGTCAGACGTTCAAGCTCGAGATTTGCACTGATCAGCTGTCGCTGGCTTTCCCTTAGCGCTCGGTACGCCGCGTCTCGCTGGACGTGATCCAGATAGGCCCGCGTGTGATATCGAATACGTGCAATCAGCTCGATACGGTCCGGCAGTTTGACGAGATAGTCGTTCGCTCCCGCAGCGAACGCCTCGCCCTTGGTGGCTGGATCTTCCTTGCTCGACAGCACAATGACTGGGACCGCGCGTGTCGACCCATGCTTCCTGTATTCTCGCACCAGATGCAGCCCATCGACCCCGGGCATGACGAGATCCTGCAGAATAACCGTTGGCTTTACCTCATCCGCGACCGCCATCGCTCTCAATGGGTCGGTGCAGAAGTGTAAGGAAATATCGGGCGCGGTGGCTAGAGCGCGCCTGACCGCCTCGCAAACCATGATCTGATCATCGATGAGCAGAACCATGGATGAATAATTATCTGCGAGTGGCGGGACCAGCTCTGGTTCTTGCGTCATCGGACGGGCCCTTTCACGTGGAGCGCTCGCAGGCTTCGATTATACGTGAGCCGATAGCACTCAAAGGAAGAATATCAACAGCCGCGCCGATGTCGGCGGCGGCCTTCGGCATGCCATAGACGGCACTGGTTGCTTTATCCTGCGCGATTGTGAGATGCCCCTTGTCGCGGAGCTGTCTCAGCCCGCGCGCACCATCCCTGCCCATGCCTGTGAGCAGAACACCAGTCACCGAGCCGGGCCACCATTGCGCCGCACTTTCGAAGAACACATCTACGGACGGCCGATAAACATTGTCCTTGGGGCTGGGCGTATAGCCAAGTTGCCGAGCTGACTTGAAAACCAGATGATCCGCAGAACTGGCAACGAGAACGGTGCCGGCTTGAGGACTATCCCTTTCCCGCGCCGGACTGATCGGGAGAGGCGTATGCTGCCCCAGCCAATCAACGAGGCCTGGAACGAACTGAGCATCGAGATGCTGGACGAGTACAATCGCGCCGCCAAAGTCAACGGGAAACGAACTCAGGACTGCGGCAACGGCAGCCGGCCCGCCCGCGGAGGCACCGATTGCAATCAGGCGTCGAGGTGTCGGCTCAGCCGCACGTGACATCCGCCTTTTTGCCTGGGTCGGCGCATCACCAATCAGCTTGCCGATCGTCCCTATCTTGTTCGTCAAAAGCCGGGCGGATTGCGAGGACGCGTTACCTTCGATGCCCACTGAGGGAATATCGACTGCGTCAAGCGCGCCATGACCCATTGCTTCGTAGACGCCGGCGAGGTTGGCTTCGATACTAGCGGTCACCAGCAAGATTGAGCACGGGGTTTCCGCCATGATTCTGCGGGTCGCTTCCACGCCGTCCATCTCTGGCATCGCTAGATCCATGAGTATGAGATCCGGCAGATCACGTCTGCAGACCTCGACCGCCTCTCGCCCATTGGTCGCGATCCACGCGACCTGATGTTCGCCGGTCGACAGGACCAGTCGACGCAGAAGTTCAACCGCCATGGGCATGTCGTTGACCACGCCGATTCTCATTCGCTGGCTTCCCATCTCGTTCTCATTCAACCGCCTCGCCAATCATGTCCACGACGGCATGGATCAGCGCCTCGTCCTGAAAGCTACTCTTGGTCAGATAATAGTCCGCACCTGCGTCGAGCCCGCGCGCGCGATCTTCTTCCCGATCCTTGTATGAAACGATCATGATGGGTGTGTTCTTAAGATGAGCGTCCTTTCTGATCGAACTCACCAGCTCGATGCCATCCATACGAGGCATGTCGATGTCGGTGACGACGAGATCGAAAGGACCAGACCGGACGGCATTCCACCCGTCCATACCGTCGACCGCAACTTCGACCTCATAACCGTAATTGCCCAGCATCTTGCGCTGGAGTTCGCGAACCGTCAGTGAATCGTCAATCACGAGCACGCGCTTGCGCCTGCTCGCTTCGGGACCGCCCGCGGCGCGCCGAAGAGTTCGAAGTCCGCTGGATGATGCAAGCTTCTCCACCGATCGGATCAGATCGTCGACGTCGAAGATCAGAACAGGCGAACCGTCTTCCATCAGGGCTGCTGCGCTGATGTCCTTGATCTTGGCAAACCGTGGGTCCAGAGGTCTGATCACCAACTCGCGTTCCCCGAGAAAACGGTCGACGATCAGGCCGTACGCATCGCCCCGACCCGCATCCACGACGACGACCGAGAGTTCGTTCGGTTCCGATCCGGGCTCACCTCGATCCAGCACCTCGCGCGCGGTGACCAGCCCGATCTGTCGATCATTCAATCGAAAATGTGGCCGGCCCTGCAGGAGATTGATCTGCGTCCGCTGCAGTTTCAAAGTCTTGGAAATGGCAGCGAGTGGAAAAGCATAGGGCTCCCCATCAACATCGACGAGCAGCGTGCGCAGGACCGACAACGTCAGCGGCAATTGCAGTTGAAATCGGGTTCCGTGCCCAAATTCTGAGGAGACGCTTGCGACTCCCCGGACTTCCTTCGTCATGGCTTGCACTGCATCAAGCCCCACACCGCGACCGGAGACGTCGGTAAGGCCCGCTTTCATCGAAAAGCCTGGCAGAAACAGGAATGCGAGCAATTCGGTTTCGCTGAGTGTGTCAGCACTTTCCCTGGTTGCAAGTTGCCGGGCGACGACGGTCTCGCGCAGCTTCGAGAGCTCGACCCCCCTGCCGTCGTCCACCACGGCTATCTGCAGCAGCCCGGCATTATGCCTCGCTTCGAGCCTGATGAGCCCCTCTTCGGGTTTCCCCATCGCGATGCGCTCCTCAGGCGGTTCAAGCCCATGGTCTACAGCGTTGCGCAGGAGATGCCCCAAAGGGGCATCAAGCTGCTCGAGAATATCGCGGTCGATGCCGGTCGAGCCGCCTACAATCTCCAGTCGCACCCGCTTGCCAAGGGTACGACCGAGGTCGCGGATCGTTCTCGCATAGTGTCGCACGCCGTCCTCAAAAGGCCGCATCCGGCTCGCCAACGTTTCGTCGTACAACCTGTTGGCAAGATCGGTCGCTTTCCGATCAACTGAATCCAATTCATCGAGACGCTCCGCCAGGAACGCTTGGTTTAACCGAAGCTTTCGCTGCGCCTCAGCCAGCGCCTCCATCACCGCCGCATGGTTTAAAACCGGCGGCAGCACTGCATGAAGATTGTCGAACGCACTTGCGAGGTCCGATTGAAGTCGCTTCAGCCGTAGCAGCCCATCAGCGAATGGCCTGAGCCGCCGAGCTTCCATCAGCGACTCGCCAGCCAACCCGAGCAATCGGTTCAGGCTGTCTGCCGTCACCCGGACCATTCTATCAGAGCCGATGCTGCCGTGCGCTTGCGGTACCGCCGCAACTAGGACGTTCGCTGAAGAGGTCGTCGCCAGTTGCTCCTGGGCATGGTCTGGAGTTGCGAAATCAGCTGCAGAATCTTGGGTCCCGGGCTTTGCCTCGGGGAGGGACAATTCCTCGAACTTCGCGAGAAAGCTTTCTACTTCTGAGTTGGCACTCTCGCTCGATGATCCCGATGCGATCAATTTCAAAAGGTCAGAGCCCTGCAGAAGCGCATCTATATGCTCCCGTCGCACCCTCAGATGCCCACGTTGCGCTGCGACCAGACAGTCTTCCATCGCATTTGCAACTTTGACCGCAGGCATCAAGTCGATGATGCGGGCAGCTCCTTTCAGGGAATGCGCGGCACGCATGCATGCTTCCAGGGCGTCGGGGGCGATAGGATCGCGTTCGAGTGCCAGAAGCCCAGAGGTTAGAGCCTGTGACTGCGTCTCCAGTTCGGCCTGGAAGAGGGTGAGCATCGAAACCTGGCTGAAGTCTCCATCTGTCATGCGATGCTCCGGTCAAGCATCGTGAGCAGTTGTCGTGGATCGAGACAGCCAACGGCTCGTCCCTGCCACGGCAGCACGGCAACTGTAGCGGCCGACACTGCCTTGCCAATCGTGGCCGGAACATCGAGAGTGTCGCGTTCTTGGTACCGATGTAAGCCGTGGATCTCGTCAACCGTAAAAGCAACCCGCTTGTCGTGCTCGCCTACCACGACTAGGCGGCGAAATACCTTGGTGCGTGTGCCTTGTTCCCCCTCCTTGCGCTCGTCTATCCCGAGCAATTCGGCCAGGGACAGGCAAATGAGCAATTCACCACGGACATTCGCAATACCGAGCAGTGCACTGTTCCTGCGGTGTGGAAGTGAATGAACGCGACGAGATTCAGCCACTTCATGAAAAATACCGACCGGCAGTGCAAGCCATTCGTCCCCCAAACGGAAGAGAACGGCCGTCTGCAGCGCGTCGCTGTCTGTTGAATGGATCCCTGCACGATCAGCGTTATCATGCCATTCGTCGCGGTATGCCGAGGGCGCTGCACGGTCAAGAAGGCGTCGTGCAATCTTCTTGTAGGTCGGGCAATTCCGGCAGTGGAGATGCTGCTCCAGTAGCGGACATGACTTGTCGCCCCGTACGCCTATTTGCCGCCAGCAGTCGTCGATTGCAATCTCCTCCACCGGCTGAGCGATCTTTGTCGAAGCCGCCATCAGCCGCCGCTCCTTTTCTGGACCCGACCCAGCCGGCCGGCCAGCGCCTCGGCGCCGTTATGGTCGCCTTGCTTGCTAAGCAGCAAGGCCAGATGGACGAGAGCTTCTCGATGATTTGGTGCGAGATAGAGCGCCTTGCGATAACTTCGCGCGGCTTCGGGTGCAGAACCATCCGCATCTTGGACGAGGCCCAGCAGGTAGAAGATTTCCGCGGAAGGACCGAATTCCTTGAGATGCGCCAGGGCGACCTCCTGTGCCTCCTTTACCCGTCCTGCATTGGCGATCCGTTCAACCGCGATGAGGCTTTCCGAGGCCTGTGCAAGCGGCTTGGTCGGAGCCTGCCTACGGCCTTCATTGCCAATTGTCGGTCGGAACGGAAGAAGAGGCTCGCTCTTGTTGACCTTCGGGCTTGGCGCCCGCACCGGGACGGCGGCCGGAACTTTCGGCGCCGTGGTCTTGACGGCCTCCGATTTCAGAAAGGCAAAGGCCAATGGCCATTCAGCGGAAATAAAGCCATGCAACCTTGGAAGAGCTGCTTCCGCCGGACCGACCAGAAGAAGTCCGTCCTTGGCCAGCAGGTCCTTCAGGCAGCTCAATGCGCGATCCTGCAGCTCTCGATTGAAGTAGATCAGCAAATTGCGGCAAAGCAGGATGTCATACACCTCTTGCCCGAAAGCGCGAGAGCCGAACAGGTTTCCTACCCTGAACCGAACCTGTTTCAGCACCCCAGCAATAGGCCGCAACCCGCCCTCAGCCGCTTCGAAATAGCGATCTTTAAATTCGAGATGGCTCCCGCGAAACGAATTGCGCCCATAGATGGCGCGTTCAGCCGTGGCGATATTGCGACTGCTGACGTCCACGCCATCGATCTTGAACTCGTGCGCCTCAAAGCCGGCATCGAACATCGCCATGGCGACCGAATAAGCCTCTTCGCCGGTTGAACATGGCAGGCTCAGGACTCTTATCGGCTGAGCAGGCTTGTGCACGCGCGCATGCCGCGCCAGCATCGTGAACGCTTCTCGGTCGCGAAAGAACCAGGTCTCTGGGATCACCACCGCATTGATCAGCTCCTGCAGCTCCTGCGAGGAAACGGTCAAGTGTTCCCTATAGGCCTGAGGGTTGGTTATCCGGCATGCTTCCATCCGGTCTCTGACCGCCTGACGAACCACTGTCGGACCAACACTGGCACTGTCCAGTCCGATGGTTTCCATCAGGAGCTTTTCTATTGCGCCGGTCATTGATCACCTATTGCGGCCTGGCGGAGCAAAGCGGTACGAATCTCTTCCGAAAGCAGCGCTTCCACTTTGACCGACTGAATGATCTCCGAACCATCGGAAGCCACCGGCCCAAGATAGGGCGGGGTTCCTTGTTCAAGTCCGAACGGCGCGAAATCGGCAGGGTGTCGCTCGAGCGTATCCGTCACCCGTTCCGCGATCAGCCCCAGCAGGCGTTGCTCGCCATCATGCGCCGGATAGCGCGTCACAACGATCCGGGTGCTCAATAGGCGCTCCGATGGCCGGCCAAGCGCAAGATGGGTAACATCGATCAGAGGGATGGGTATTCCGTTATAGCTGACCAAACCCACCACACCAGTTGGCGCACCCGGAAGAACTTTCACATCGAAATAGGGCAGCACCTCTTCAATTTGGTGGACATCGATCAAGTAGCGATCCGGACCCATGCTGAAGGCGAGGAATAGCATTGTCACCTCCTACTGCCGACTCGCTATGCTCGCAGCTTGAACCTCGAAATGCTACTTCGCATGCCGCCTGAGACTTGATTGAGCTCGTCGATCGCGAGCGTCGATTGCTGAAGGGATTCGACTGTTTGCTGAGCTGCCTCGCTTAGCTGGGTTAGCGTGTCGCTGATCTGCCCCGCGCCGGTCGCCTGTGCTTGCATGCCTTCATTGGCGACTTCGAAACGTGGCACCAGCCCCTGAACCTGCTGAATGATATCGAAGAGTTGCCCGCCGACCTGCTGGATTTCCTGCATACCCCGGCGGACCTGCTCGGAAAACTTGTCCATGCCCATCACCCCGGCCGCGACTGCCGACTGGATGTCCTTGACCATCTGCTCAATATCGTAGGTGGAGACAGCCGTCTGGTCCGCGAGCCTTCGGATTTCCGTCGCTACAACTGCAAAACCCCGGCCATATTGGCCTGCCTTCTCAGCCTCGATGGAAGCGTTGAGCGACAACAGATTCGTCTGATCGGCGACTTTTGTGATGGTCGTCACCACCTGATTGATGCTGCCGGCTTTCTCACTCAAGATCGCGAGTTTGGAATTGATCGCGCCGGCCGCTTCCATGACTTGCTGCATGGTTTCTTCCATGCGGGTCAGCCCGGCTTGACCTCCGCCGGCGACGGCAGCCGTTTGTTCGGCAACTGTGGAGACCTCGTTCATCGTGCGGACCAGCTCGTTTGATGTGGCGGAGATTTCCTTGGCTGTCGCGCGGATTTCTGTTGTGGTCGCTGCGATTTCAGTCGCAGTTGCCTGCTGTTGCTTGGAGGTGGCGGCGATCTCAGTTATCGACGTGCCGACCTGTATGCTGGACCTTTGAACCTGACCAATGAGGGTTGTGAGATCGTCCGCCATTGCGTTGAAGCCGTCGGCAAGCACACTGAATTCGTCTCGGCGCATCAGATCGAGGCGTTCGCTGAAGTCGCCTTGCCGCATCAATTGAACCGCGTTGACCAAACGGGTGAGCGGACCTGTAATGGCGCGAAACAGCTGGTAACCCAAAAGAAGGGCTAGCCCGAGGGCTACCAACAAGCCAACACTCAAACCGACTTCGGCCGTTCTAACGATCGAGCTGATCCGCTGGGTCGCACTGTTTGCCTCGCCTCTATGATCCTCAACCATGGCCTGCAGAGCGGACTGCAATTTTACAAAAATCGGCTCTACGGTGTTCTTGAGGGCCGGGCTTTCATTGGGAGTTTCACCTTTCGACAAGGCAGCCCGGCTTGTGTCCAGCACAGCAGTTTCAGCCAGACGGAATTGGTTGGCGAGTTCTTTGACGAGTGCATAATTCTGCTTGTCGAGGTCGGAGACGATTGTTGCCTCATAGTCGTCCATCGATCGCTGCACTTGGTCGCGATTGGTCGTGATCGCGCTTTCAAGCGTGCTTCTGTCCGACGGGTTTTCCTGAAGGGCAAATTCCTGAAGCAGACTATGGGCCGCCATCTGGCCCGTCATGATCTCGGTGCTGTGATAAAGGTCCGGTAGGATGCCCTTCTCGACCTCAGTCGCCTCCTGGCCCGCCTGAAGAAACCAGGCGTACGCCATGACGGCTATCACGGACATGACCACCAGAACGGCAGCGAAACTGACGAGGATGCGGTGGCGTATTGTCAGACTCTTCATGGAACCGGTTCACCAATGGGGGCATCGTGGGCTGCGCGACAAGCGCTCGTTCCGACGTATTCGAAAAGGTGCGTCGAAAAGCGGCAGTCTGATGCTGAATGGTTTCTTTTCCGTTCCATCGCAAATGATGGAGAGGCGGCTCGCCAATCGGCGGCGCCAGAAGCGGTGGTCAAGGACGTCCTGCCGTCCACGCACATCAGCCCGACATCGGCTAGGGTGGCACGCCGCGTCAAGAGGAGCGTGTATGAGCTACTTGTGGCCATGAGTTGAATGACTGCTTAGGTCAGCTCGATGCCCGAAAGCCGACCTCCCGCTTGCGGCCCAGAGTCGCCAGTCTGCAATGCGCCTCATTTCGGCCAGAAGGTCGACATTTGCCGCGTCCAAAAGCGTACATCGTGATGATCGGCGTTCTGACGGTCTGTCTGCGCCAGCGACCGTCAGAACGCTGCTTGAGAAGAGGTACAGAATCACATCAAATATCCGTGCCTTCAGTCCGATCTCCCGGCTCTGCTGGATCAGCAAATGCCCTGCAGATCGCTCTGGGCGGCCTCGAATATTCCCGCGCTTTGCCTCCAGACAGGCCGCCGGAGGTAATGATCCTCGGCCCCGCGCTTTTGGCTAGTATTTGATAACGAAAAACCCGCTTCGGCGGCTTTTTTATTCAATATCTTTTTTTTAGTCCAGCGCGTTTCGTGTACTCAGCAAATTTCACTGTTTCGTTTCGGGTGGCGTCTTAGCTGGTCTAAATGAGCGGTAAATCGCGCCGAAAATAATCCCCACTGCTATCCCAACAAAAATGATTAGCAACGCTCCACCAGTGGTGTTTGGCGCAATGATCGTCATCGCAATGAGCCCAAGCACCAATCCCACCACTCCGGACACACCGAACCCGGCTATGAAATCTAGGAAGGGCGTCACTTTACACCGACGACTGAAAAGATCAGGGACCCGTAGTGATCCGCCCACTCGCGAGCTGTTGCGATCAAGCTTCTATCGAACGTTCCCGATCTCCAAAGCTCGGGCCTGTTTTCAATTTCCACTACCCACCGGTGCATGATGTCACTTGCCATCTTGTATTCGGTCACTGTTGAAAGGTCGGCTTTAAGAACCACAGCACCAGGCTTTCCGATTTGCGTCGGCGGTGCCCACGCAATCAGAAAAGGCCCGTCGCCGTCGACAGCAACGCCGCTTGCAACTGCATCGCGGACTGCCTTTTGCGAAACAGCCAGTCCATAATCCTGAAGGGCTTCGTCGCAGGTCCTGGTTATGTTCGCCTTGGTTGCGGCCTTTGCATGCTCGGCGCTGTCCATCGGCCATACCGTTACCATTTGGGCCGCTGTAGGGACGACGAGCGACGACGACGGCAGGACGGCATTCACAAACGCCTCGCACAGCATCTTTTGCCGTTCCTGGTCGTAGATGGTAACTTTCGATTTGAATGCCAGAATCCCATAAGCCGCGAAATTAGTGGGTGGATATTCGTTCGGTCCGGCAAAGATCCTAGAGGCGTGAATTTCGTGAGAGGTGTCTGGAGCGCCGGGCGAAAGTACTTTGTCGACCGCGTAGACCAAGCCGTTCGTCTGTTTCACGTCGCTGGCAACGAGACTGGCAATGTCGCCAAATTGGTCCGTTACAGAAATATTGCTTCCTGCCGCCCGAAAAGTGAGAGAGCATCCCCCGATTGTGTCGACCGAGTAGGCTCCGTTGTTCGCGGCTATCTCAGCGAGGATCGCGTCGGTACTCAGATCTCCGGAAATCACATGACACTTTAGGATTTTGGAGAGTTCGTTTTTAGCTTCGGGCGCAAGAAGAACCTGCACTGCACCTTGCTGCAATCTTGCAAATGCGGCGTCTGTCGGCGCGAGAACAGTGAACGGGCCTTTACCCTCCAACGTCTCAACCAGCCCGGCCGCTTTCACAGCTGCTATAAGGGTGGTGTAGTCCTTGGAAAGAGCGGCATTCTGGATGATATTGTTGTCGGAAGTCGTCTGGGCGCGTGCTACCGCCGTCTCAACCGTCTGGGCGTTTCCGACCGCCACCTGACTTATCAGGATGCACACTGCAAAAATCAGTCGACGCTTCATGCCAAACTCCGCCCAGAGAGAGCGAATTTATCATAACCATCAGTTTTGATAAGTGACCTTGGCTATTTGCCCAAGGCGCAGTTCTTTGGACGTTTGGCCTTACGATTGCGCCACCAATGAAACTGCGGGAGGCGGTGACATCACTACTGCAATGGCGCGCCAAGGATTTTCAACGCGAGTTTAGGGGCCGCGAACGGCCCCGTCTGAGGATCATCATACCGTAAGCTGCCTGTTCGCTCTCTGCCAGACAGGACGTTCGGCACGCCGACTCTTGATGTCGGCTTCGAGGCGCATTTCAGACATTCAGTCAGTCGAGGGCCGCATCGCACCTGCCTGAGAGTTTCGCTCGAGTTCGGCCGGACTCATCCTATCGCTGTCATCTTGAACTTTCCCCACGCTCGGCGGTTAAAAGGAGCCGAGAGGATCAACGATGTCGAAATCTGATGGCAGAGGGTCCGACGGCATGCGGTCTTCCTGTGCAGCGTAGTGAGGGATCAACTGCTGAGCCATTCACCTTGATACCGCGTGAAGAGTTTTGGAGAGAGCTCCTGATGACCCGCATCGCAACATTCAACGTCAACGGTGTGAACGGCCGCCTGCCTGTGCTCATCAAGTGGCTGGGTCAGACCGACTATGACGTCGTGTGCCTTCAGGAATTGAAGACCTCGGATGAGAAATTCCCCGCCGAAGCCATCAGGGACGCCGGCTACGGCGCAATCTGGCACGGGCAAAAGTCCTACAACGGCGTAGCCATACTCGCTCGTGGAAAAGAGCCGTTGGAGCGCCGTCGTGGGCTCCCGGGCGATCCTGACGACACGCACAGCCGATATATTGAGGCTGAGGTGGATGGGATCGTCGTCGGCTGCCTCTACCTGCCCAACGGCAATCCCGCTCCTGGCCCGAAATTCGAGTATAAGCTGCGCTGGTTCGACCGCCTGATCAGCTACGGCAAGCTGCTGCTCAGGGAAGGCGTCCCAAGCATTCTCTGCGGCGACTACAATGTCGTGCCCACCCCGATCGATGCCGTGGTGCCGCAACGTTGGTTAGGCGATGCAGTCTACTTTCCGGAGAGCCGGCAAGCCTATGCCGAAATGCTTGATGGCGGCTGGACCGATGGCGTCCGCCGCATCCACCCGGAGAAAGGCGTCTACACCTATTGGAACTTCTCCTACCAGGGTCGCTATGATCGAAGTTCCGGCCTGAGGATGGATCATCTTCTGGTCAGCCCATCCCTTTCGGACAGGTTGTGTGACGCCGGCGTTGACGCTGACGTGCGCGGTTGGGAAAAGCCGAGTGATCATGCGCCAGCCTGGATAGAACTCGGCCGGTCCGGCAAAGACACGACGTGATCTCATTCGGGATGTCTCCGGCGAGCACTCTTCATTTCCGGCGTTTGCGCTCACGCAGCTTTTCTGAGGGCCGCCCTGAACGGACGGTCGATCGTGAAGGCATCTGGACGGATGGCTGCCTCAACCTGGCTCCAGGTCACCGGATGGGCGATTGGAAAACCGCGGCGCGCCCGTGGCGAGAAGGCGCCCACCGCAGTGCTGCCCCGACCATTGCGGAGGTAATCAATGAAGATGCGGCCTGTTCGAGCCGACGGCGAGGCCGAAAGTAGATAGCGGTCCGGATGCGCTTCAGCGAGCCGATTGGCGAAGGACCTGGCCAAGAGGCGGCCGCTGTCGTGCGTGATCTTGCTCTCCAGCGGGACCATCAGGTGAATGCCTTTGCCGCCAGTAACCTTCGGCCAGCTCTCCAGCCCTTCCGCTTCCAGGATGTCGCGGAGCGCCAGTGCGGCCTCGATGACTTGCTCCCACTCCACGCCCTCGCCGGGGTCAAGGTCCAGAACAATACGGTCGGCATGTTCGATATCGTCGACGGTGGCGTTCCAGGGATGCAGCTCTACCGCATCCATCTCGACCAGTCCCAGCAAACCGGCAAGGTCGTCCACCCACACGCGCACACCTTCGCCACCCTCGCGCTTCTGCAGCCGCAATTGATGCACTGCCGCCGGGATCTGCGGCAGTGCGCCTTTGTGATAGAAGGTCGCGCCATGAGCATGGCGGACCAGCTTCAGCGGTCTGTGGCCGAGATGAACCAGGGCATGATCCGCAACCCTCTCCCAGTAACGCGCAAGCTCATCCTTGGAGGGCGAGACAGCGTCTGGCAGCAGTTGCAGGATGTTTTCACTGGGAACGCCATGTTTCCGGGTTGGCCCGCGTCGCTTTGATGGCGCTTGAGGCTTGGCCGGGATTGGCACGAGGTCTTCGCGCAAACCCTTAAACACTGCCTCGCGCAGCACCCCGCGATCGGTGACGCCGCTGAACTGGACCTCGGCCAGCACGTGTGGTTTCACCCAAGTCGCTTTCGGCTTCACAATCGGCTCTGACAAAGGCGACTTGCTGATGATCAGCGGGTCAAGCCGCTCTCGCACAAGTTTCGCAGCGCTCAAGGTGTACCCGCTGCGAGCCTTCCCGGCATAGAGCAGTCGGTTGCCCTCGCGGCGCCCGATATAAAGCGATGCAATGCGGCGCGGGTGAGCACCGAGTTTCTCTACGAAAGCCACGATAGGGAAGGTGTCGCTCTTGATGCACTTTACCTTCAACCAACTGGTCTGAACCCCCGAGCCGTAGGTCGCATCGACGCGCTTGGATACGATCCCCTCCAACCCCATCCGGCAGGCATGTTGAAACACATCCTTGCCGCTTACCTCCAGATGTTCGGCATAGGTCAGTGTCGGCGCGGTGTTCTCCAGTAGCCTCTCCAGGGCTGCCTTGCGCTTCACCAATGGCAGTTGCCGAAGATCGCGCCCGTTAAGGTGCAGCAGGTCGAACGCATAAAAGATGAGTCTCGCGGAATCTGGATTGCCCAACTCTCTTTCCAGGGCTTGGTAATCCGGAAGGCCGGTGTCGCCGAGAACGACAGCCTCCCCATCGATGATCGCGGTCCTCACCGGCAAGCCC
Source organism: Mesorhizobium sp. M0491 (assembly GCF_040321265.1). Lineage (NCBI taxonomy): Bacteria > Pseudomonadati > Pseudomonadota > Alphaproteobacteria > Hyphomicrobiales > Phyllobacteriaceae > Mesorhizobium > Mesorhizobium sp. M0491. The sequence goes on along the minus strand of NZ_JAMYRE010000024.1, from coordinate 102,146 downwards.
GCCGCTGCTTCAACTATCCGGCGGTATCGATGCGACCAGTCGTAGCCACGGCGCGTGAAGGCCCGTGCTTTGCCACGCTGCATGATCAGCTCAGTGCGGTAGCCATCGTACTTGATCTCGTGAATCCATTCGCTGCCCTCGGGCGCCGTTGCGACCAGAGTCGGCGACTGAAACTCGACGAAAGAGAGCCCGTTTGCTGCCTTACTCATGCACCCTCCGAACCGCGACTCAAGGCTCAGTGCACCAATAGGTTCCAGGTTTTAGCGAAATAGTATGTTCGACTGCTTGCACCGGCAATCCTGGGCCAGCCGGCTGCAAGGGAGATCAACGACAGGAGAAATCGCACTTTCTTCGTCGGTCAGCGGGCCTAGCGGGTCTTCGTTGCAGGAAAATTGGGCTATCACTCGCCTACTAAGGGCCAACTGAGGCTAGCTCGGCTTTTGGGCCGGGAGCGGATCGGCAGCTTGCGGAGCCACGCAGCCGAAGAGCGGTCATTCCATGAAGTTGTTTACAGCCCCAGGAGGAGTGTCACTCCTCCCGGAATAACAACCTGCCATTCGTCAACGCCATCCTTCCAACCTGGGGAGAACCGCCGGAAATCAGGCTATCAGATTGCACACCGTCGCGTTGGAGTCATTCATCGCGCCAGTATGGGTGGGAACAGCTGAATTGGCGCGAGCCAACCAGACGGCGTTTGGTCCTCGATATCGTTCTTTGGACCTGCGGATCATTCGCGGTCATGTCGGGTACGACAGTGTAACCCTGATCGACAAGCTGCAGTTTCAGCTCCGCCAGGTGGCGCCTGAATCCGTTTTCAATGTAGCTGCGCGGATACCGCCATCCGTTCCTGCATGCTCGCACGAGAATGTCGGAATACAGTTCAGCGCTGGCAGCTTTCACCGTTTCTTCCGAAGTCAGTTTGCTGTCGGTTTGGGTACCTTCGGACAAGCATGGCCCCGCCGACACCAAAAGCACCAGTAGTACGGTCAAGACAGGCAACTTTGTCATGGAGCCCTCCGTGTTCTAAATCGACCAGGCCTGCCAAGCAACCTAACCTGCCCACCTGCAGAGACTAGGATGCTGACCCGTCGCATGGAATCGTGCAAATGCAGTGTTTTCGATATCGCATCTGTAGTATTTTCATCCTGATGTAAGGCCATCGGGTTCTGGCCACAGGTCGGCAGCAAGGAAAATGGAACGATGCTTCGCCCCGTAGGCAATCCTCTCGCCGGCTTATCGGATCGGGAGTTGATGGTCGCGGCAAAGTTTGCGGAGGGAATGACTTATCGCGAAATTGGCGAAACACTCTTCATAGCGCCTACCACCGTTCGGACCCATCTTTCGGCCATTTATCGGAAGCTCGATGTTCGCAGTAAAGTGGCGCTTGCTGGGTTACTTGCCGATCACCGCCAGCAGGACCGCAGCCATGCACCACCCGGAAGTCTTTCGACCGACGAGCCGGGTCCGCCGGTCCTCGCAGTTCTCCCGTTCGACAATCTAAGCGGAGAAGAACGCTGGACTCGTATCGCTGATGGTTTGTCGGCGGACCTCATAGTTGATCTCTCTCGCTACCGGGACCTTGCGGTGATCGCCCGCCAAACAATGCTTTCCTACAAGGGACGGCGTGTTGACGTGCGAGCTCTCGGACGAGAGTTGAATGCCGACTATGTGATCGAGGGAAGTTTTCAAGTGGACGGGCAGCGGGTGCGCATCCGCGTCCAACTCGTCGACGCCCACACAGGGGTCGATGTCTGGACGATGCGTTACGATCGTTCCGCGAACAACCTGTTTGCGATGCTGGACAGCGTGACCGAAAACGTCATCAATGTCCTTGCAACTTGCCACGGTCAGCTCGCCAATCTGCGACGCGATGCTGCTCGTCGGAAGGCTCCAGCAAGTTTGCAGGCCTATGACTGCTATCTGCTTGGGCTTGAGCAGAAGCACCTTTTCACCCGTGAGTCGAACAAGGAGGCGATACGGCTACTGGCGCGTGCGATCGAACTCGACCCGGGTCTAGCAAGAGCTTGGACCGCGCTGGCACTTGCGCATGCTGTGGAAGCCATCAACGGGTTTACCGACAACCTTTCCGGCTCGATCGAGAGCTGGAGCAAATGTGTCAAGCAAGCGCTGGCGCTCGATCCGGCCGACATTTACGCCCGCATAATGCTTGCCGATCTTCGGGCATTGCAGGGCGATGTCGAAGCTGCTGTCGAAGAACATGACCGAGTGTCGGTGGCTGCTCCAAATGACGCGGACTCACTTGCCTTTCTTGCGGGTAGCCTTGCTCTTGTTGGTAGCGACCCGAAGCGTGGCTACGAACTGGCCAAGCGAGCGGTCCGGCTAAATCCTTATGTTCCTTGGTATTATGGAATGCTTGCGCGATGCAGCTACGTTCTAGGCTTTTACCGTGAATCCCTGGTCGCGCTACGTCAATCTGCGCCAGATTCGCCCGCCACACTTCTGTTTGTGGCAATGGCTCATGCGATGCTCAATGAAACGCCTCAGGTCGCCAGGATCAATTCGCGACTGAAGGACGAGTTCCCGAATTTCACGGCTGAGGTGTTCATCAGAACCTATCCGGTTACCAATCCTGTCGCCACTGCTGCAATCAGAGAAGGCGCCCGTCGTGCGGGTTTGGCATAGCTTCTTCACTCCTGGTCACCTCAGAGGCGCATTGCTCCTCGGCAGCATTGGGGCCGGAAGCTGAATGGCAGCTTCAGCTCTGCAACTCCAAACAGCCGACGCTCAACGATGATCTACATCAGCTTGTAAGAGCCAAGCAACTCACCACTTGACGCGCAAGCCGAGCGAGCCGGTCAGTACATGACTGTCACCGAAGTCTTTGAGGCCCGTCCGGGCGATGGCTTCGCCGAAAGCCGAGAACCTGTCGTCGGCCCAGTTGATCGTGCCGCCAAAACCGAGGCCGCCCCAGAGTTGCTTCCTTCCCGGTGCACATCAAGCCGGCTCGTTGGCCGCTATCGCAAATTGTTGGATTCGTACGAAGCAGAGTTCTGTACGATTCCAACCCTTTAAATTTGTACACCCTGTTTTGTAATTCCGCGGCTGAGGGGACGCCGTGCATCAGTTTGCATTTCACTGTCAATCGCGCGCCAGAGGGCGTAAGTTCGCCAAATCGTCTGCACGTGTTTACGGGCGCGGACGGCAAGGAGATTGGAAAGCTCTTGCCCCAAGTGGGATTGAGCTATGACCAATCCACAGAACGATTCCTATAAAAACGAAGTGCTGCGTCGGCTTAACCCTGGTGACCTGGCGCTTTTGCAGCCACATCTTGAGCCGTGTGCCCTCAAGCTGAAGATGACCTTAGAGAAAGCCGATTCAGAGATCGAGACGGTTTACTTCCTGGAGGACGGCATCGCTTCTGTGGTCGCGACGGCTTCAGGCAAGGAGGCCGAGGTTGGACTTGTCGGTTTTGAGGGAATGACCGGTGCCGCGCTCGTGATGGGCGCTGACTATGCCCCGCATGAATGTTACGTTCAGTCGCCCGGTAGCGCTTTCCGGATCGGAACCGAGCCCTTCAAGGATGCTCTTGCGAACAGCCCAACATTGCGCCTGTTCCTGTTACGCTATGTCCACTACTTCCACATTCAGACCAGCTATACGGCCCTGATCAACGCCAAATCAAACCTTGAAGAGCGTTTGGCGCGTTGGCTTCTGATGTGTGACGATCGGATCCACGGCGAACGCCTTGCGATCACCCATGAGTTTCTCGCCGTCATGCTTGGAGCAAGACGGCCAGGAGTTACCGTTGGGCTTCAAATGCTGGAAGGACGCGGGCTCATCTATTCTCGGCGGGGCGAAGTGCGTATTAGGGACCGCAGCGGCCTTGCGGCCTGCTCAAATGGCACCTACGGCAAGCCAGAGGCCGAATACGTACTGCTCGTTAAGACCATCGCATGCCGGACGTAAACCACTAAATAGCCCTGACGAAGCTATCCGACCAGCACAGCGGCTAGCCTGCCGACGAGTCGCCGTAACACGCCTTATCCTCGAAGCCTCACGTAAGCTCTTGGAGAAAATTGCCAAGCACAATGACTCTACCCAACCGTAGGGAATGGCCGACGGACGCACACACAGGCCTTGGCTTCCGGGACCACACCTTAACTGCGCCTGGAAGAATGGCCATGTGTGTGTTAGGCGGCGGACCTGATGTCTGCTTGGCCAGCGCCGCACAGCCCAACAACTCCACATGCTGCCGGTACGCTCCCATGCCCTGCCGCGCGGCTACCTGTTACTCACCATCGAAAGTCGGCTCCCATTCGCGATTGCGCTTCCGTTGCTGACCCTCGTAATCGGGAATACATGTGAAGAACACCGGTCGATGGTCGCGACCCGCAGCCTTGCAATCCGAGCAGCCAAAAAGCCCGACCAGGTCCCAGTGCATCGATCCGTGATCTGGCCCGAGGCGATCTATCAGCGCATGGATGTCCAGCTTGATGGACTTGCAGCACATAGCATGCCCGCAATTTACATAGAGGCATTCGCGCGCGGCCAACGTATCGGCGAGGGTCTTCGTCATCCTTTGAAGCGCTCGGTATGCCAGGTGATCTTGCCGTCGATCTTCATCGGTTTGTGGATCAGCAGACGCTTCGGCAAGTGCTCTGGATGCACCTCCAGCAGCGTGATCTTGATCTGAGGTTGGCACCGGCTGCAATTGAACTTCAGCGTCTGCGGATCGACGCCGCCGCCGTAGACCATCATCAGGTCGGCCGATCGGCAGTAGCGGACATTGCCGCAGCTGCATTCCGCTTTCACAAGCATGTTGTGCCGGGTCGCTTTGCCCAGCGTGTCGATCGGTTCGTGTGCCATGAGAACAGAAAAGGAACATTTTCCTTGCCCGTCAAGTCTGACTGTGGAATCTTTCTGCCATGAGCGACGAACCAGCGAGACTAGCCGAAGGCATGACGCCGGCACAGCGCGACCACGTGAAGGTGCTTGGCCACACATGTGAGCGTAACGGTTGTGGCAAGGTCGCCGGCTGGGGCTTTGCCCGGCCGCGCAGGGAGTCACATTGGTTCTGCTATGAGCACCGCGGCGACGGCGATCAGTATCTCTAGACGTCGAACAAATCGGTCGGCCCCAAACCGATCTCGTCGATGATGTCGGGCGTGTTGTTGCTTGGTTTCCCGACCTTGCTGTCGATCGGCCACATCTTCATGAGGTCGGATGGATAGGGCTTCATGAGGTCGCGAGGATCTGTTTCCGGCCCGAGCCAGCGCATGTAATCGGCCGGCGCCAGAATAACCGGCATGCGATCATGGATCGTCGCCATCAACGTATTTGGCTCGCAGGTGGCGACAGCGAAGGTCCGGATCAACTCGCCGGTCGCCTTGTCGGCATATTCTTCCCAGATTCCAGCCATGGCAAAAGGATCGTCATCCTTCATGGCGATAGCGTAAGCCTGTTTTTTCTTGCCCGAAGGGTCGAGCTTTTGCCATTCGAAATAGCCGTCGACAGGCACCAGGCAGCGGCGCGCGGCATATGCCTTTCGGAACATGCCATTGCTGGCAATGGTCTCGTAGCGCGCATTGACAGGCGGCGGACGGCCGCCGCCATCGCGCGCCCAGCCGGGAACAAGTCCCCACTTCGCAGAAACGAAACCGGCCATGCTCGTGGAAAGCTCTTCGCGGATAATGATTGGATAGGTCAGGCTGGGCGCACCGTTCCAGATCGGGAACCCGTTGCCCAAGCGCTCGATGTCGCCGGGGTGCGCGAACTCGAAGCGCCGCACCATGTCCGGGATTGTCGATTTTACGAAAACGCGTCCACACATTTTAGGGTCGTCTCATTGACAAGGATCGAGGCCTGCCCAAAATGGGAACAGAGTGAGAACGAGTCAAGGCTGTCGTAGTGATGCCTAAGAAGCAAAAGGACGTGATGCTGCCAGGGGTATCGGGCGTCACAATCGATATCGACGACCGCGACAATCCCAAGGTCTGCCTGGTCGGGCTGTTGACTGATGAGGGGAAGCGATCCTTCACATTAAACGAAAACGGTGCGCGGATGATGGTGAAGGCGATGCACTCGTTTCTCGATCTTCTCGACGGAACTACGTCCGAGACGATGCCCAAAGGCCCCGCCAACTGAGAATGCAGCGCATGATCAATCCACCCAGGAGACAGGACGAATATCAGGACCGGGCAATTGACTGCCAGGAGGCAATGGAGCCCGGATTTCAGGCGATTGTCGATTGCATGATAGAGGCGGGATGGACGCGGGGCGAGATATTGCGGGCATTGAAACGGCTCATCGCCGCCGACAACATGACGCAGAAAGAGAACGCCAGGACGGAAACGCAGCTCGCGATTGCGCGGGCCATGATGCGCGCCGGCAAGCCGCTCTAATGCTCGCTGACGCCGGCCTCATCGACTTCCGCTTCCATCTGCTCACTGACAGGCTTGACCTTGCCGGCGTCGGCCAAAGGATGGTCATCAAAACCCTGCAGCCAAGCGTCGGCCTGTTCTTCCCAATACTCCGGCACTGAGCGCTCCTTACCGTCCTTGCGCGCTTGGGAGCCATACATCCAGGCATAGGTGATGCGCTCCTGATCTTTCTTGGCGACCGCCATTATTCCTCCTCCCGGTAATCGAGCAGCTTCGCGTGGCGTAGTTGCTCCTCACCTTTCAGGAACTTCACGCGGCCGACAAGACCCGGCTTCAGCCATTCCGCCTTGTCTCTCTTCAGGCCTTTCGGCACAGGGCCGCCCACCTTGCCCTGCACGCGGTCCCAGAGGCGCTTGCGTTTGTCGAATTTGAAATTGACGTTGGCGGTGCCGAGAGAGCGGCCGTTGTCAGCCATAAGAACCCTTGCCGCCTGGCCCGGATCACGCTGAACGCCGATGATGTCCATCTCCTTTTCATCGTAGCACTTGATTTTGCGCCAGTTCATCGTCGGGCCGCTGCGATAGAGACTGTCCCGGCGCTTCGAGACGATGCCTTCTTGTCCAGTCTGGTCGGCAAGGTAGTAAACCGCGTCGCCCGTGCCGGGCATCGCCTCGCTGAATTGGATGCGGCCGCCGGCCTCGATCATTCCCTGCAGGATCTCGCGCCGATCCTCGAGCGGCATGCTGCGGAGGTCGTGGCCGTTCAAGTGCAGTAGATCGAACGCAACGAGATAATAATCCTGCGATGGCTCGCTGCTGCTGACGGCCGACTGCAGCGCATGGAAATCGGAGCGTCCAGCCTCATCAACCACGATGGCTTCACCCTCAATGATGAAGTCGTCGGCTTCAATCGCGGCGGCTTGGTCGGCAAGGATCTGGTAGCGTGCAGTCCAGTCGTACCCTCTCCTCGTCAGCACTCGGATGCCGTCTTCGTCCTTGATGATCTGCGTGCGATAGCCGTCGAACTTTATCTCGTGAATCCAGTCGTCACCCTCTGGCGGGTTATCGACAAGCTCCGGCTCCATCGGCTTGATGAACTTCAAACGCATCAACTGACCCACACCCGCGATTCAATCAGCTTTAGCTAAAATAGTTCCAAGAAGGATGAACAATGCGACCCGGTGCGCGTTGCGGATCAACAACCTCTAGGAGCAACACCAATGGCCGACGACAAAAGCAAGCGTGATTTCCGCGACCGCGACCGGGTATCAGGCGACGAAGAATATGAGGTCGGTTATCTCGCCAGCAAGTTTCAGCTTACGATCCCCGAGGTGCGTGAACTTATCAAAAAGCACGGCAACGACCGTGAGACGCTAGAACGAGAAGCAAAAGCGCTGGGCAGTAGATGACCAAGCTATCCGACCTTGGACCACCCATCCCCGGCAGGCAGCACGGCGGCGAGCCAGCCGACGAGCGGGAGAATTTCTACACCTGCCCCACGTGCGGCCAGCAGGTCGACATGCGCGACCTACGCCAAGTCGCTTGGCATGAATTGCCAGGGCACCAGCCCTTGGAACCGGCTCTTTCCACCGGCAGTAGCAGACGTCGGCAGTAGTCGGCACGATCAAGCAGCCGAAGGATCGAGTGAGTGACCGTGCCGACCATGCTGGGCACGAGGGTGGGCCTAATGACCAGGCCCCATATGATACTAGACAATGGCGTCGCTACAATTACGCCTGATGGCCTATGCCGGATAAAGCGGAAGTCGCATGCTCTTGCCGCTGTGCAATTACATGGAACTGGCCTCCAAGTGGCACATTAACCCTACGAGCGGTCGATTCCCAAGGATGTAGCCGCTTAACAGGTCCGCCGCCGGCGCCCCAATAGGCGGCGGACTTCTAATGACGCTCCTTCAAGAATCGGGCTTCACGAAGCAGCGAATTCCAGTCCGTGCCGATAAGCTTGATCAGAGCGCGCGCCTCAGGTTCTGAAATGCCGACTTCTTCAGACAAACGACGGGCAAGCAGTTGCTGATTGCCTTTGTCTACACGCCCATCGCCTTCCTTTTTCATCGGCTCCTCCTTTGGGAAGCCAACTCACGGCATGACCGTTCGTTTCATCGAATAAGAAAAAAGCCCGCCGCCCCATTCACGGCAGCGGCAGGCCGTCCCAGGGATAACGGGACTCGCTGGGGTGTTGGTTTTCCCCTGCTGTCGCGGGCGATGCAAAACAGGTGCCACTAGGGTGAACCAACATGGCACAGATTGCAGGCGGCGATAACATATATGTCGACTAACTAATGTAATGGAACGGCCGTTGGACAAGCAGAGAACCAACTGGCACAGCTTGGACCTTCGCTGCGAAATGCAAGACTATAGTCCTGCTATCAACCCGCCGTGCCGGCCTAGCACGACGGGTTTTTCCAATGCGGCGACATCCTGAGAATCGACCGCTATGCATCAACCTGGGACAGGTCAGGTCAGCAGCCTTCCGTGGTCTTCTTCACCTGGCCAGGAGCAGCCGAGTTAGCATCGGTATCCTGTTGACCTGGCGCGGCCTGCTTGGCGCTACCAGTTTGTTGACCCGGAGCGCAGTCCTTGGCGGAGTTCGAGTTCGTTCCACTCGTGGTGGTCGAATCCGTCCCCTGATCGGTCGTAGTGCTCGGCATTGTCTTGGTTGTCGAGCTCGACGATCCGCCTGTGGTCGTGGTGGTCGATTGCGCAAAGGCGAGGCCAGTTGACAGTGCCATAATGGCTGAAGCGAAAAGAACCTGTTTCATGATCAACTCCATCTCGGAACGTCCCTTCGGTACCGAACTTCGCTGCGAAACGACGGTTCCCAGAAAAATGACTAATCAAGGCGCCCGCCCCGCTTGCGGAGCGATGAGGGGAGGCCAAGCGCGTCGCTGTCATAGAACGAGCGTCCTGAACATCGTCGAGTGAATGGGCTAAACAGCGCGGATCCACACAATTGCGCCGCTGCTATCGGTCTTTCGGGGGAGAGTTCACAGTGCACTGCCTGCGGATTATGGTGGATCTCTCACGCGAAGAAGCGAAGCTTGCCTAAAATTTTAAGCTCGGAGGCACCTCGCGTGTCCTGAATAGCCCGTACCTCGGTGCCGTAGTGGCGCTATGCCCGATGCGTTTTGGTGGGCAGCTCAAATTTCTGCAGAGTCGAGTAAACGACTATCATAGTTAATTGTGGCTGCCGGTGACCCTATGTAATCAGAAGCTCAATGTAGCTTTCCCAGGGAGGACGGTATGTTATATCCAGGTCGGTTTTTGGAGCCGAGCGATATTATGGTGCTTGCCCATGTTTGTCGGACGGTCTGCAAAGAGCGCGGTGTACGTGTTGCTTCGCAGGACGGTGAGCGCATAGCTGCACACGTACTCAGACTGTTTATGAACGGCTTGACTGGTGAGAATGAACTCCTCGATGTTGAGCGGAATTGGGCTCGACGGAGTGGCCTGTCTTTCCAGGAGTTTCCCGTCAACGACGCAGAAATGAGAGATGCCGCCTGATTCAGTTGATTGTTGCAGCCGAAGGCGCCCCACCTGCGATAGGTCGGGTGATCGGGAGCAAACCTTGCCTTTGAGAGTTGGTAGAGCCGTTTCAACGGGCGACTAATCGAATGCTTCTTTCCGCGAATAATGCGATCTCGACGGCCGTTTTGGCTGGCAGAGGCGTCAATGCGGAAGTGTTTGGTGTGGTCGACCTCTCCACTAAAACTGAGGCCAAAATCGGTCCCATCACCTTGGGTATGGCCATTCAGTTGGTGGCCAACGCTTCGGTGCTTGGATACGATGTTCGCGGAGCCATGATCTTCTATGGCGAACCGGGCACCCCGAGTCTAGGGCAAGAGAGTGCGAACGCTTGTGGGCGCAGTTTGGCGGCGCGCTTTGCGACCGTAACCCGACGATCTTTCGGATTACACATCTCGAAGGGGAGCATTCTCCGTCCGGGTAAATGTTTGGCAGATCACCGGCACGACCCTCAATCCGACCAGTGGCCCAGGCTCTCACAGGGCCGAACAAACCGCTAGGAGATACGAAATGCCGACCCTCCGCACGTGTGCTGGCACGATCAAGAGCGCCCAGCAATGCCCTCAAGCGCAAGGCGCAGATCTAAGGGATTGGCGCCCTTCAGAACCTGCTTTGTACGTTTCCGGCCCTTGCCTTTTTCGGAAAGTGCACCACAGAATGGGTCATTGAGGTTCTGTCTCTCTGGGAGGATGGGATGGACATTCAAGCACCTGTTTGGCCTGCGCAGCTAGCGGCCAAGGAGCTGGTTCGCGAGGCCCTGTTGGGCTATCTACCGGGCGACATAATTTCCGTGAAGGCGACCATTGCATTGGTGCGCGAGCGCGGCCGTGACCTTCGTGAAACCGACTGCCAACTAGTCGAAATGATCGTCAATACAGCCTCCATTTGGCAGCTATTCGTCGCGTTCGACGTGCGCGAACCCTGATGCCCCATCGTTGGTTCAACCCGCCTGTCTACGTCAAAACCGACCGACCGGGATTCCGCCTTGGGATCAGCCGTATCGGCACTGCCGCCGAGGAACTATTGAAGTGGTCCAACCGTGGCCCAAAGTGGCGGTCGGCGGCGGAGGCATGTCTGTCTGCGATGGATGGCAAAATGCCGATTGGTGACTTCCGGCTACTGTTCGAGGCTGCGGCCGACCAAGAGGAGATGCTGCTGCCGGATTAACAACGTTATGCGGGTCTGGTAGCTATGGCGGCGGCGAATTGACCAGCGCCTTTAAGGCTTCGGGTTCGCCCTTAGCACGGCCCGCTCAGCCTCTCCACCATGTCAGGTGGCGCCCGCAGAACGGTGACTTTGCGGAATTTCGACGCTATCAGGCGCTCCTAGGCAGTCGTACTTAGAGGTTACCTGGGGCGGCCCTTCGCTTCAGGTCGACAAGATTCAGAACGCTGACGAGATCGCGGGAATACTCCTCGTCAAGATACTCCGCCGGAGCGCCCCACGCGTCTGCTGGCTGCCCAGTGAACACGTCAAACACCGTCCAGGTTTCGTCGGGCTCCTTCCTGAGGTCGTATCTTTGAGAAGTCATGCCGTCGCTATTTTATGTCTGCGGTCGGGTTCGTCAAGCTGTGACCGGCGGATCGCGAAGGGCTTGGCTGAACGGATTATGAGCGAGCCAGCAGGCTCAGAAATCGGCACCTGTTTGCGCAGCCCTTTGGTGCAGATAGGTAGAGTCAAAATCTGCAGCGCGGACGAGCCCTGCCCAGTCGGTCGCATGAAAACGCGAGCCAACGGTGGATATCAGACCGTCGCGTCTAAGTTCCTGAAGCACCCGGTTCACGTGCACGGTGGAAAGCCCAAGTGCGTCGCCAAGTGCAGCCTGCGTGATCGGAAGGTGGGCCACACGATCCTCAATGCGGCCCACGGAGTGCAGGCGGACTATCAGTTCGCAAAGAAGGTGAGCCATACGAGCATAGGCGTCGCGTCTCCCGACGTTGGTGACCCACTCTCGATAAATCGCCGCATCGATCACCGTCGAGCGCCAAAACACTCTCGTTATCGAAGGGTGCTGGTCGCAAATATCGTGAAGAGCGTCATGCCGCATGAAGCCCACCCGCGTCGGCATGAAAGGTGTGAAAGTGGAATCCATGACCGACAAATGCAAACCATGCAGGTCGGGAATGTCGCCCGGAACAAAAAAGGAGGAAATCTGACGCTTGCCGTCGCCGGTTAGTTTGGTCGAGCCTATCAAGCCGTCCAGAACGACGAAGGAAAGGGTCGGTTTGTCGCCCTCGCGCAGAATGTCTTCGTTGGCATGATATTCCTTCTCCTGAATCGAGATGTTCCCCAAGAGCGCAATATCTGACGGTGCGAGTTCCGAGATGGTCTGGAGCTTGCGGATTAAAATGTTCGAAGAGGGAGCCTGTGCCATCAAGAACCTGTTTGGGGTTGGCCCTAACTTGCTGGGGGCGCTAATGTTCTCGAGGGCGGCATGGTTGGTGACCTTAGATTGTGCTTGATGCCTTTGGCCTCCCGCATCAGGGAGGACCAATTCGCTCCTAGAAGCGATATCAACTCCAGGGCTTGCGCCTCTGTGATGTCTCTCTCCGATAAGCCTTGGGACAAGGCGACGCTCGAGTCAGACCTCAAATCGTGCTCCCCTATGACCTACCACTCAGAACCCTCCAAACTATAACATATGTTTATAAGTTCCTATCTAAATGACTGTTTTGCGTGAGGCTCCTCCCTTTCGGCTGCGCCCTCCGAGTCCCAGCCCGCTTTCGCCGCATTAACATATGTTATTGTCTAAGGAGCATTTTCGGGCCTGCGGCCGTTGAATTGCCGAGGAATACTCAGGGAGGCATACCTTTCAATGCCGTCGGTTTCCGTACTGGTTGTGGAGATGAAAGCATCATTCTCTTGGACATCGAAAGCTCCCTCCGGGAGGCCGGGTTTGAGGTGATTCCCGTCTCAAAGGGCCTTGAAGCCATTGCAATTTTTGATCGTGAGCCGGAGCGAGTTGCGGCTCTGCTCACAGATATCAGGCTTGGAGACGGCCGAACCGGGTGGGATGTGGCCAGACACCTCCGAACCGTCAATCCCACTATGCCAGTGATATACATGAGCGGCGATGGCGCGGACGACTGGCCGTCGCTTGGAGTGCCCAACAGCCTGATGATCACCAAGCCGTTTGTTATGCCGCAGATCATTATCGGGCTGGCAACTCTCCTCAATCAAGAGAGCGTGAAGCAGCTACCTGCCTCAGAATAGCTGCGAGGTGGTAGCTGGTTAGTCATAGGGTCTTCGCGCAGCCGCGTCGGTCAGGCGTATCGGTACGGCCGTAGCTTTCATGGCCAACTCGAAGTCTATGCCAGGCTGTTCAGCAAATCCGAGCCAGGTCGGGCGCCCTGATAGTAGGCCAGCCGACCGACACTGCGATGCATTGCCAAGGCCTCCCGAAATGTGCGGCACATTCGAACGGCAAGCCAAAGATCGCCTTCGTCCATGTGGCCTTCTTGAAAGTGACGGATCACCGCCGGAGCGATGTGCTCTGCTTCTTCGCTCGTATGGTCGAAATTTCGCTCGGAACAAAGCCGCTCGAAGACCCGTTTGCAGGTCTGCAAATCATCGGGGGAAAGGTTTGGGTGATCGAGTCGGTTCAACATCAAGCGCCTCAAAACGCAACGTGCAAGAACGTTCCCTCAGAACCGATTTAGAGATTGCAAGGGGCGCGAGTCAATGAATGGTTAAGGACGTACATTTCGGGTTTTGTCTCGGTTTGAAATACAGAAAATCGACGGCGGCGTTGCGGGCGTCTCAAAACCCCGAACGCTTCGAAGGTCGTAACTGATGGTGTGGGCGCCCGAAAACAATGGCAACGAACCCTCCGGGTGCAGATCGCGGCGGCTGTCCTGACCGTAGCCTTTCGCGCTCTGCTACAAGCTGCGATCATTGAGCCGACAACCTCAGTATCTCGGATCGTCTAGCGGCATCGGCGTGCTACATCGTCCGTTCGCTTTAATGTCCGCTCCTCGGATGCGGCCGGGTTCTGCTCAACGTCGTTATGTGGGCGCAAAGCTGACATTTCGCGAAAGCGCCCAGATTTTGGAGCAGGACTTCAAAATTTGCCGATATAGAACCTTCCCGTAGGCTTGTCGTCTTTCATCCAGATCAGCGCCTGCGTCATGGAATCGACTTGGTCGTCGTGCCTGCCATGCGGAAATGCGAGCACCTCAAGCAGGAAGTCATCTCTCCAATGTGCGTCTTTCGGAAGATTGACGTTGCCGTTTTCGATCATCGCGGCAACGCGTGACAGCCGACTTTCCTTGTCGGTTCTGGCTTTTACCGGCGTCGTGCTGATGTCTTGGCTTTCCAAGTCGGCGATGAGGCTTGAGCCAGAGCCGGCATCTTCAATGAGGATGATGTCAGGGTCGTGCTCCAAAAGGGAGTTTTTGACGGACTTGATGAGGTCTGGATAAGCTGCCCTGACGCGCACGAGATCAAGGAGATAATAGTTGTTGTCATCCTTGGCCCATGTCGTTCCGACGGAGTAATCGCTGGAGGGGTCGCCCTTAAGGGCGGTGTCCCAGCTTTGAACGATGGTCATCGACCGACGGTCGAACTGATGCGGATCGTAGTCGCGAAACCACACCCTCTTGACCATGTTGCCGTCCGGTGGGGCAGGGGATTGTTGGTACTGCGCGGAAAAGTTGAGCGATCCTAATAGGCGCTTTAGACCGTCCAGTTCCGCGTGTCCCAGACGCGCGGGGTGGAGCAAGTCGCCAAACTTGCGATCGTGCCAGCGATTTACACTTGTCTGGACGCGTTCGTCCTGCTCGGCAATCGCCGACAGGTTCAAATGCTCCCAGCCGCCAGTCTCCAGAAGCACGCCTGCCAGGTCGTCGACATGCAATCTTTGCATGACAAGGACGACGGCACCGGCAGCGGGATTGTCGAAGCGCGACATCAATGTCGTGCGAACCCAGTCGGCGCACCTATTGCGAGCCGATTCCGAATGCGCTTCATCTGCCTTCAAGGGGTCATCGATAATGATGATGTCGCCACCGCGGCCGGTTAGCTGACCACCGGTCGAGGTCGCCAGGCGCCCACCGCCGAGCGTGGTCTGCAGCTCATTTTCAGTGTTCTTGCGCGGGCTAACCTTGAAGGTCGGAAACATCGACCGGTACCAGGCGGTGTTGACGACTGTTCGAAAGTCGTTGGCGTGCTTGACCGCAAGAGGTTGAGCATAAGAGACGCAGATCATTTTCTTCGACGGATCGCGGCCAAGAATCCATGCCGGGAACGCGACCGAGCTGGTGACCGACTTCAACGATCGCGGTGGCATCGTAATGATCAAGCGCTTGCACTTGCCCGCTGAGACGCGCTCGAGCTGATGCGCAATCGCTCGGATGTGCCAGTTGGGCAAATACTTGGCACCTGGATCGACAGCGGAGAAAGCCAGCGCCACGAAGGTCGCCAAGTCATCGCGGGCCGCGCCCAACAGCAGCTGAAGGGCAGTCGGTGCAACGGGCGAGGAGGATGGTCGGCCCGGTAGGGGGAGTGGAGCGTTCATTCCTCGTCTCCCTCGTCGCCGGTCTTGGAACGGGTCTCGGTATCATTCTCTGGCGAGTCCTTGTGGTCGAGATAATCCCGCATCATGTCGACCATTGTTTGCGGATCGAACACGTCGACCTCTGCATCGGGTTGCCGGCTTTCCTCAAGTTCGGCACAACGGGATGCGAGCTGAAGAGCATGGGCCGCCGACCGGAAATCGCCTGAAAGCGCATTGTTGCGCATTTTGAGGAGGATGGCCTCGAGTGCCGTCACCGTCGTCGTCCTGCTATTCTGCTGGATTTGGATCGGCCCAAAGAGCGTCTCACGTACAATAGTGTTCATGTTTTTTTTGCCTTTCGGTCGCCCTTTCGGATTGCCTGACATTCCTTTCTGGAACCGGGTTTCAGTTGGAGGCTTGCCGTAGCCTATCGAGTAGTCGGCAGGTTTCTTTCTCCGTGTCACAGCAGGCCTCCCACAGTTTCAGGCGCCGGGGTCGCGGACGCTGTTTTGGCGCGTGCGTCGGAAGATTCGAGGCTTCCACGCTGCTCGCACAGTTCCTCGAACGTCTCGCCCGTGGTGGCGAGCGTTGCCTGCTTGCCCGTATGCCTTTCGAAGCGGCGGATGATCAGATCGCAATAGTGAGGATCGATCTCGATAAGGCGTGCATGGCGCCCTGTCTTGTGCGACGCGAGTAGCGTGGTCCCCGAGCCGCCAAATGGGTCCAGCACGACGTCGCCGCGGCGGCTGACGTCCAGCAGTGCGTCGGCAACCAGAGCGACAGGTTTGACGGTCGGATGGGCTTCGAGCTCTTCCATCCGCGTCGTGCCAAAGCTGTTGGCGCCGCGGTAGGTCCAGACATTGCTGCGGTGACGTCCGTGTTTGCCGAGTTCGACGTTGTTGCGATGCGGCTCTTTCCCGTTTTTGAACACCAGCACCAGCTCGTGCTGAGAGCGGTAGAGGCTGCCCATGCCGGCATTAGTCTTATTCCAGACGCACAGATTGAGCAGATCGCCGAACGTCTGTTTACCCGCCAATGTGGTCTCTGCGATATGACGCCAATCCATGCACACGAAGGCGATAGCGCCCGGCTTGCTCGACCCAGCAATCAGTGAGAACGACTGTTCCAGGAACCTTGCGAACTCATCGTCGGACATCTCGCCGGATGCCATTGCAAATTCCCGGTGGCTTGTCTTGCCAAGACCACTGACGTGTCCGCCGATCGGAACATTGTAGGGCGGGTCTGTAAAACAGACGGATGCCTTCTCGCCCTGCATCAGCATATCGAAATGCTCTGCCGAAAGCGCGTTGCCGCAAAGCAGTCGATGATCGCCAAGTAGGAATAGATCGCCAGGCCGTGTTACTGCTGGCCCCGCCGATTGCTCCAGATGTTCCGCTTCGTCCCCTTCGGCTTCATCATCCTGATTGTCCGGCGAGAACTCGCTGATGATCAGATCGACCTCTGGGATGTCGAAGCCGGTGAGGCTCACATCGAAGTCGAGATCGACCAGCGCCTGCAACTCGATGGCCAGGATCTGCTTGTCCCAGCCGGCCTTCTCGGCGATCCGATTATCGGCGAGGATGTAAGCGCGCTTCTGCGCCTCACTGAGATGGTTGATCGAGAGGGTTGGAACGTTCTTCCATCCCAGCAGGCGCGCTGCTGAGAGTCGGCCATGGCCGGCAAGGACGTTGTTCTTCTCGTCGACCAGGACCGGATTGGTGAAGCCGAATTTTTCGATGCTGTCGGCAATTTGTCGGATTTGTTTCTTGGAATGGGTGCGAGCGTTGTTGCGGTAAGGGGTGAGTGCGTGGATCGAAACTGTGGTGATGTTGGTGGCCATGAGATCCTCTGAATGCCAGCCCAGGAACGACCGACATCGGTATGTTCCTGAGAATTACCCAGAGAATAGCGACCATTGACTTGGCGCAAAATACCAAATCTTCGGATCCATCGAACGAAACTTGAACTAAATGCATTTTTCTTTGTGTTATCACGACTTGAGATTGCAACAAAATATTTTGTCGCTCGGCAAAAGTGATGCCGAAGGCCGACAAAATATTTTGTTGGCCTATATCTAGGCCGAGCCAATACATGCTTTTTCAGCGACCTCAGCGTCGCAAGCTGATTCGCAAAATGCTGAGCTAAAGGGCCTCCTGTTTGAGCCGCAGAGCCAATGCCTTGGCCTCTTCCGGCGTCAGTTGATTGAGAGCCACACGAAGCGCTTCACACAGTTCGTCGAGAATTGGGTCATTGTCTTCTGATCCGGTATGGCGATGGGCGCGTTGCTGGAAGAACAGGCTGAGCCAAAGGTCGAGCGCGCTGCCTTGCCATTTGCCCGTCTTGCGAGCTTGCCCCGACATTGCGATGGCAAGGCCGGCTAGAGCGTCCATTCCTCCGGCGACCTCGTACCCGTTGAGGAAATGGGCGAAGCGGCCGGATTGATCCCACTTAAGGGGCGCGGGCATGGTTGAGAAGTCGCCCTCCAGGGCCAGCCGTTCCCATTTGAGCAGCCTTGTCATTCGGCAGCCTCCGCCATCAGGCTGAGCCTTGGGCGGATCAACGAAACAAAGCGATTAGCCGCATGGCAGAGCCAGTCGAGCTGCTGGCCTTCGTCTGCGAAGTCTGACCTTGGCCTAAACACGCCCAACTCCGCATGAAATGGCCTGTCCGATTTCAGCCGCGCGACCAAATCAAGGCCGGTTTCTCCGCGCAATTCTGCAATGTCGTTGTGGAATTCATCAAAGAGAGCCTGACCATCCTCTTCGCGGAAGGTCAGGAACAGGCCGACTTCGGCTCTGCTGCCAGTCGACCGAAAGGCAGTCAGCCATCCTAGCGGGTCGGGCAGGGGAACTCTCACCCAATTGTCGCCGCCGTGGCGTGGTGCCAGTTGGTCTGCGTGGTCGAACTGTACCTCATCAATGAACCGCTGCCAGAATGCACGGTTGATGCCCCGCCGGTTTACTCGGTCGGGATCGACAACATTCTCCATGGTGTCAGCGGGCGGGGCGCTGATAGGTTCTGGCGTTTCCAAATAGAGCGGCATACCGGCGAGGTCGACCAAAACTCTCTGCTGCAGGACTTCGGTCCGCAGCGGCACCGTAGGCATAACGATAATATTTCCAGAAGTCGTTTGCCAAATCTGGATTTCAAGTAGCGCGAGTTGGGCTAGTCCGCCGCCCTGCGCGTTGAGGTGCTCGGCAATCGCGTGAGTGTCCGATCGGATGCCGTCACCGGCAATGATGAGCTGAAAATCTCCGAGTCTTAGCGATCGTGTTACCGCATCGACGAACGGAGCTTCTTCCAGGTCTGGCCACCGAAGCTTCGCCGCGGCGAAGATCGGGTTGGGATCAACCAAGGTCAGCTTGCGCCTCAAGGTCGAGGATAGATCGCCAAAACTCCAGTGTCGTAGCAAAGCGGCATATTCGAGGATCTGCGCCAACACTTCTCGTCGTGCTTGGGGATTTCGCCAAAGCTTGCACTCGATGACGACCAGCCGGCCACTTCTGCTAACGCCCAGGAGGTCCGCAAATACTGTCCCGCCCGCGCGAGGCAGAGGGAGTTCGCAGCATAGGGGAACGATATCTCCAAGGCCGTGATCGCGGTCGGCGACGATGAGTTCGGGATGTCGAAATAGAAGATCGCGAAGCCAGCGCTCGTCATAAGCCGGCGCTGAGACGCTGGTGGGAGACTCTCCGACGCTCGGTGCATTGCGCACCAGAGGGTGTCGACGCAGCGGCGTGGCAATGTCTTGCAGGGATGATAGGAGCAATGCACTCATTCGGGTATGACGCTCTTTCTGAAAGGATGTGCCGGCTTCACACTGGACGCGGTCACCGCTGGTTCGGTGATGTTTCTGACGTGACTTGAAGTAAACTTCATGATGATGACCAATGCTGAAGCTGACTTCGTTGTCAACGAGAAATGCCGAAGTCACGCTTCAAGTATGAGCGACTCTTTAAAGCAGGCTATAGGTGCGCGAGTTCAGGCTGCGCGGCGCGGGGCGAAGCTGAGCCAGGAAGTGTTGGCTGACCGTGTTGGGCGCACCCCTGAGAGCATTTCCAATATCGAACGCGGCAAACAGCTACCCAGCATTGAGACGCTTGCCGAGTTAGCGCGCATCCTCAAGATGCCATTGATGGACTTTTTTGATGGTCTGGAAAAGACACGCCCGCTTTCGCGCGAGCGGGCGGAACTTGAGGCCGAGCTCCTCGAGACGGCGCGCTAACTGACACCTCGGCTTATCAAAGTTGCGGTGGAGCAGGTCAAGGCGCTGAGGCAGTTGGGCTGACGTTGACAACGGGCCTGGTGCCAGCGCCCGATGTTCTACACGGGATTTTGGGTAGCAAGGGTTGGGGGAATCTTTGGCGCGTGGCTGCGGTTGGCGTTGACACCCAATTTATCGGCGCTGTCGATGTCATTAGCGTCACGCGCAAGATCGTAAGGGCGACGCTGATCGCAATCATACTTTAGACTGCGGGCGGGCTCGTTGTCGTCCAAAGCCCGGCGCCCGCTAAGGGGAAGCCCTCCAGACGGGGGAGAACCCACCTCAACAAATATGTGTCATCTGCAGCTGCCGATAGAGAATGCAAGTCGGCATGCAAGCTCAGTCTATTTGCCCACGCTCCAGGCGGCATGGGGTCGACCGGCAGGCACTCAAAATCATCGATACATACATCGGCTACTTGGGCTTCTCCTCGGGCTTTTCATGGCCAACAGAATTGCCTCCAAGGTACGGCTCGATATCCGAAGCTTGACGATTCTATCCCACATCCACCTCATGTCCGCACCCTCAGCGCCTGCTCCAGCCTGTCGGCAATCTGTGTGACGATATAGGCAATCACCATATAGATCACGACGGCAATCACGAAGGCTTCGAGGTAGTAGTAGTTCAGCGCGGCGGTCAACTGGGACTGGGCGAAGATATCGACAACCTCGATGGCGAATCCGAGAGAAAGGGCCTTCATGATGACCATCATCGAAGTCGTCAGGTCAGGAATTGCCGTGAGGGCCACCTGGGGAAATAGGATACGTCGGAACAGTTGGCCGCCCGTATAGCCCAGCGAATGGGCTGCGTCCGACTGACCGGTGTCGAATGCATTCAGGGCTCCCTTGATAATCTCCGATTGGAACGCGGCGACACAGCCGGTAATCGCAACTACAAGGATGACCCAATTGGGGGTTTCGTGGGCGTTGAAGTTGATACCAAGCAATGAGAATAGGAACTGGAATGCGGGCGGCAGACCGAAATAGGCGAGGAAAATAACGATGACCATCGGAACGCCCTTGAAGACGATCTTGTAAGTCATGATGAGCTCTCGCAGCACCGGTACCCGTCTGTATTCGATAAGTGCGAATATGCTGCCGACTATCGTCGACAGGACGAAAATCATGAGCGCCATTCCAATCGTCACGGGTACGGCACTCAGAATTTCCTGCGTGTCCTGGAGCAAAATATCGGTATCAAACATGGTTGAATACCCTTACGTCAGACGCTCGCGAGGAGCTGGTTCTTGATCGGGGTTGTTGGCGTCGCCTCAGGCGCTTGCATCGGTGATCGAAGCTCGAAGAAGCGCACGATGAGCCATGCGACCAGGCACATCAGCGAATAGATGACCGCCAGGACGAGATAGGTTTCGAACTGGAATTGGTTGTAGTCTCGCTCCATGATCAGATGCGCAGTCGCCATGACGTCGGCCGCCCCGATGTACATGACCAGCGCAACGTTATGGATCAGGTAGATGACGGAGTTCCCATAGCCCGGCAAAGCGAAGTGCACCGCTTGCGGGCCGACGACGCGAGTAATTTTCTGTCGGAACGTATATCCAAGGCTGTCGGCCGCATCGTGCTGGCCGCGATCGACGGCCAGGTATGCAGGCCGCATGACTTCCGACAGATAGCCGCCGTGGTAGAGGCTCAACCCCACCATGGCAGCCATCGTCGCCGAAATAAAATCTTTGGCGCCGAACAGGATCACCAACAGCGGAAGCCCATAAAACGCGACGAACAACTGCAGTACGACAGGAACGCTCCGGGCATAGGACACGTAGAGGTCCACCAGGTGACTGATGACTGGCACCCTGCGGACCCGGAGGGTTGTCGCGATGAGAGCCAGGCAGAACCCGGAAATGAGGGCTGTAAACGTGATGGCGAGCGTCAGCGGCAGTGCCGAGAGCAACTCGGGAATCATAGCAGATACATCCACTTTGAACGCTCCTTCTTGCAATTCAGCCTTGCCGCTGACTAGCGAATATGGTCGCCGACGGCCGTGCTATTTCATGTACTGGACGATGCCCTCGCCGAACCACTTCTGCGAGAGCTTTTCGATCGTGCCGTCGTCTTTCAATTCCTTGAGAACCTTGTTCACATCGTCGGCCAGAACCTTGTTCTCGTCAGATCGGTGGATCAGCATGTAGGTGTTGTTGCTGAACACTGGCTCGGACGCCACGATATCGAGTTTCTTTTGCTCGATGACGGTCTGCTCACCGAGATTCGACGGCAGGACGAGAGCGTCGAACTTGCCGTTCTGAACTTCGTCCAGCCGGTTCGGGTAGGGGATACCGGCACTCGATGCCGTGACATCGAGCTTGTATTCCGGGTTTTCTTTCTGCCAATTCATGATGAACTTGTAGGTTCCACCGCCGGCCGTGGTCGGAACGATCCTCTTGCCGACCAGGTCTTTCATTTCCTTAATGCCGCTGTCTTTCTTGCTGTAAATCTTCATCAGGCTGGCGCCCATGGGATTTTCCGGAATGAGGAACTGCTTGGAGCGTTCGGGCGACTTGTAGTAGCCACCGACCGCGACGTCGTACTTGCCCGTGGCGAGGCCGGTTTCCTGGGCAATGTCGGAGACGCCTTCCATTTCGAACTTATACTGCGGCAGCTTTGCGTTGATCGCCTTCAGAAGATCGGGCTCATAGCCTTGCGGCTCGACGCCGATCGCGCCCCATGCCAGCGGCTTGGATTCGGCAGAGGTGGCGATCTTGATCGTCCGAACGGTCTGGCCATGGCTGATCCCCGCTGTTGCAAGGGCAATTGCGATGCCGCCAGCGATGGCCAGGGCATAGCGGCGAGAAAAACTGGATGTGATTGCAGACATTTCTTAGGTTCCCTTCTTGTTGAGCTATTGAAAAGCGAGTTCCGACTGCAGGAATTGGGCAAGTCGCGGGCTGGAAGGTGCATCGAAGATTTCAGCCGGGCTGCCATCGGCGGCAACCACGCCACGATCCATGAAGACAATCCGGTTGGAGATGTTCTTTGCGAATTGCATCTCGTGGGTCACAAGCAGCGAAGTGATCCCTGACGAGGTGACATCCTTGATCACCTTTAGAACTTCACCGACGAGCTCGGGATCCAGCGATGACGTAGGCTCATCGAAGAGTATCACGTCGGGGCGAACCGCCAGGGCGCGCGCGATGCCGGTGCGCTGGAGCTGGCCGCCCGACAGTTGGGAGGGATAGCTATCTCGCTTCGGGGTGAGGCCGACCCGCTCGAGCTCCCGCAAGGCGATCTCCCGCGCCTCATCTGCGGACTTGCGCTGCACGATCACCAGGGGATCCATCACGTTCTGCAGGACCGTCATGTTCTTGAAGACGTTGAATTGCTGAAAGACCATCGCCGTTCGCAACCGGATCGCCTGGACAGCGGTCTTGTCGGCACGCTGGTAATCCATCCGAATCTGATCGAACGCGATGGTTCCTGAGGACGGCTTGGCAAGGTAGTTGATGCATTTCAGCAACGTGGTCTTGCCGGTGCCGCTGGGGCCGATGATCGACACCACGTCACCCCGCTTTACCGAGAGATTGACGCCGTTCAGAACCTGCGTGCTTCCGTAGGACAGCTTTATATCTTTGAGTTCAAGCATTCTGGTTGGTGCCCTTCACAGTGTGGGACGGAGTGCCTTGACCGCATGCGACATCATCACCCGCTCTCCGCATGGCCGAGAACGTGCATCAGCCGGTTTGCCCAGCCGAAGATCGATATGGCGTGGATCAGATCGATGATCTCGCGGTCATCCATGCCAACTGATCGAAGCGCGGCGATGTCGTCTGCCGTCGCTTCCGACGGCGCCGCCGACAGGCGGCGGGCAAAGCTGTAGATTGCCGCATCGCGTTGGCCGAGCGCTTCAGGTTTGTCGAGATAAAGTGCGGTGACCACTTGGTCGCTCTTGGTCAACTCCGCATGCCGGCGGGCGTGGACAACGGCACAGAATTTGCAGCCATTGACGATCGAGGCCCCCAATGCGCCAAGTTCGCGGTCGGGACGGGCGAGCCCGCCTTCGACATACATGATTGCGTTGAACAGAACCGTGCGGGCAAGATAGCTCTCTGGGTCATGCGCAAGGGTGCGCACATATTCCGAAACTTTCTTGGCCGAAGGCGTAACCTTCATCGCTTCAAGCTGTTCCGGCGTGGCTTCGGATAGCTTGACCGGCGCGATGTATGGCTGCCAGTTCAGCGGCTTCAGGCGCACCGAGGAAATCATGCCGACCTCATCAATCGCAAGCCGGTCGCTACCCGCGTCTGGAAGTTGACGAAGGCAATCAGTTCGGAGAGCGCGACGATCTGAGGATTGCTCAATCCGGCCTGGGCGAGCAGGGCGATGTCGCTCGCCTCGGCCTTTTTTGGCGTCACCGTGACCAGGTCGGCGTGCCGGGCGATAGTCGCCAATGGTTCTTCCAGAGCCGTCTCGCCCTGGGCTACAGCCAGAAGCTGCTCTGTAGGATCAAGCTGATCCAGCTGAACATCATATTCGGCCACCAGGACCGGATCGGCATTCAGGGCGGCCATGCGACGGGCAAGAGCAACACGCAAATTCGGCGCCAGCCCCTGATCGTTTGCCGGGTGCAGCACCGAGAGGCGACATTCCTCGGCCCCTCGCACGAATTCGGGCCGAAACCGCCGTGCAGCGAAAAGGGCATCGTCCGGTGAAAGACCCGCTGCCTTGTCCATTGCGTCAATCACAGCGCGGCCTCCTTGTGCAACAAGGGTGTTGAATCGACCCACTCGTCGCCCAGAAGTTCGGGCGTGTCGTAGGCGATCAGATTGGCGAAGTGGGTTTCGACATCCTCGGCAAACAGCGATGCGGCAATGCCGCGCACAAGACGGTCGGCACCGGCGCTGACGGCCGGGATGTCGCCGGAGACCTTGCCGTGCGTCAGCATGGCGGCGTCGTTGAAGCAGTGGATATGTGCAAGCATCGGGCAGGAGCCGGGGACGCGTTCGCGAAACTCGAAGGCAGGACCGAGATCCGGCGCGTCCGACATGCCTGCACGACCCGGCCCCATATCCGGCCTATATCGGCCATCCGACCAGGTGCGGATATGTGGGGCGATCGCCGCGAATTCCGGGCGGCCGTTGAAGTCATTTGAAAAACCGGTTGCCGCGATCAGGAAGTCGTAGCGCATCAGCCCTTGTGTGGTTTCGATCAGCAGGCCCTCCGGATCTTCCCTTACCGCAACGATGCCGCAGTCGAGAAAGAACCGGGCATTCGCGTGGCGAGACACGCGAAGCGTGGATGAACGCGGCGGCGGCGTCTGGGTGGAGGCGGTGTAGTCGAAGAACTTCCACTTCCAGGCATCGGGCAATTCATGCATGCCGAGTACGACACCCGGGCTGCCGATGCCGGTCAGCTTGTTGATGCGCGGCATCTCCTTGCGCCGGATCAACATGTCGACAGAACCGGCGCCCGCCTCGAGTGCGGTCGCAGCATTGTCCATGGAAGAGGCACCGGCGCCGATAACTGCCACACGCTTGCCTTTCAGCGCATCGAAATCGATGTCGTCGGCAGAATGGGCCCAATAGGCGCGATCGATCCCGTTGAGGAAATCGGGTACGGCAATACCGCCCAGACCGGAGCGACCGGTGGCCAGAACCAGACGACGGGTGAGAACCCGGCCGGATTCCGCGCCTTCGATATCGATCGCAATCAGATCACCAACGGGTTCGACGGCGGTCATGCGCACGCTGTTGCGCAATGGCAGAGCCAGGACCTTGCGGTACCAGACCAGGTAATCCATCCACTGGCCCTTGGGGATTTTGTCCAGCGACCGCCAGGCCTCAACGCCCCATTGCGCCGTGAACCAGGCGCGGAACGTCAATTGCGGCAGGCCGAGCGACGGACCGTGCAGGGTTTTCGGCGACCGGAGCGTTTGCATGCGGGCAAACGTTACCCACGGCCCTTCGAGCCCTGCCGGAGCCGCGTCATAGGCGACGACATTGGTTATCCCCGTCAGCACCAGCTTTGCCGTGGCAGCAAGTCCACACATGCCGGCGCCGATCACCACGACGTCACGGACAGGGACACCATCGCGCGAACGTGCCGGGACCCATGGCCTGGCAGGCAGTTCGAGGAAGTCGAGATCCTGCGCCAGCTGTGCCTCGAGCGCGGCAAGACTTGTCAAAATTGGCGCGGTGGGGGAATGCTTCATATCCCCGTTCCGTGATTTGTGGCGGATGCAGGATCGGTCACCAGTTGGCCGGCCAAGGCCGGATCGAGTTTCTTGAAGCCGACTATCGATCGTTCAGCCACCGCTTCGACCGCCTCCATCAACGCCTGTGCGACTGGACGAAGGGGACGTTTTTCGGCAGCCACAACCCCCCAATAAAAGAGAACGGTCGCGTCAATCGGGCGGATGGCGACCCCTGGCAAGGCCACGCCATAGGCGGTGAGGGGATCAATGACAGCGGCAACGCCGGTCCGGCGCACAAGCTGCAACGCGCCATAGGCAGTATTCGTCCGGATCACTGGCCCGGTGTCGATACCCCTGGCGGCCAATGCCTTGGAGACGTGCAGTTGGAAACGCAGCGGGTTGAGCAAGGTAGCGACGCGACGGCCGGCAAAGGCCGAAAGCGGTATGACGTCGAGTTCTGCCAGCGGATCGTCCTCCCGCACAGCAGCAACATCGGGCGCCGAATAGAGCCGCAGGACATCCAGGCCGGGTGTATCGAGCGGCAGGCTTGAAAAGCCGATCTCGGCACGACCGCTGCGCACTTCCTGGGCCACGATGGAGGGAAGAAACTGTCCGAGATGTGTCTCGTGCGGAAGCTCGATACCCTTGAGCTCGGCCATGGCCGTCGGGATCAGGCCAGTGCCGATCGCGGAGGTTGTGACAATCTGCAGGATCCGACCCCGGCCGGCGGCGATCATCTTGGCCCGCGCCGCGAGTTCGGTGAAGGACATCAGCAGTCGCCGCGCTTCTTCTTCAAATGCGACACCCTCTTCAGATAGCTGCACCCGTCGACCGACCCGGTGCAGCAATTCGAAGCCAAGTTCGCCCTCAAGATCCTGAATGGTGCGTGTCACCGCAGGTTGGGAACGCCCGAGCATGTCAGCCGCCTTGGTAATGCTGCCGCTGGCAGCCACCGCAAGGAAGGTCTGAAGGTCCCGAGTTTCCATATTCTCCCTACATGTGAAATACGTATGATTGACATCGTCTCATTCATTTTTGATATATGTCAAGCGGAAACTAATGTTCTCAGCGGCGCTTGCCGGCTCAGAGCCGGAGCCCTTGATCGAAACGGCTGGGGGCAACCGAGGTGACTCCAATTCGAAACCTCGTGATGAAAAAACTTGCAGGCGGGGACGGCAAGGATTCTCGAACCATAAAGCCTGCAACAGGAGGAATGTTATGCGCGTAAGTATTCTGGGCGCCGGAGCAATTGCCTATGGCCTTGCGGTCTATTTGGCACAATCGGGACACTCGCCAACACTTTGGTCACCGTCGGGACACCGCACCAGAACGTTGGCTGCTGGCGAATTATTGAAGGCGACGGGTGATATCGAGGCGACGGTGCCGGTGCGCATTGCCAAGGATTGTAGAGATGCTATCGACCAGGCGGACGTGGTGGTGATAGCGCTTCCGGCTTACGGCCACAAGATGGTGATGGAAGCCGCCGTCCCTCATCTGGCAGATGGAATTCCGGTCATCATCAGTTCGCATAGTTCGTTCGGGGCGCTGTATCTTCGGAAGCGGTTGACCGAGCGCAAGGTCAGGTTGCCGATCGTCGTTTGGGGCACAACACTACTGACTGGGCGCCAGCTCGGACCAACCGAAGTCAATGTCACTTCCATTCGCCAGAAGCTTGACGTCGCGACGCTGCCTTTCGATGCGCTCGACCAAGGGTACCAGCTTTGCACGGCCTTGTTCGGCGATCGTTTCGTCAAGCGGGATGGTCTGCTGGCGATTGCGCTCAGCAACCTTAATCCGCAGAACCATCTGGGAATTGCCCTTCTCAATCTCACACGCATGGAGAAGGCCGAGCAGTGGAGCCAGGGGGGAAATGTCACTCCTGCCGTTGGTCGCTTGATCGAGGCTCTGGATGCCGAACGGTTGGCCATCGCTGCCCATTTCGGTATCGCGGTTCGTACCGTCCAGGAACATTTTTCATTGTCGTTCCACGTCCCCATGGGCACTGTTTCGGAAATGAACCAGGAGATGGATCGTCTAGGCCGCGGCGGGTTTGGCCCGACAACCATCCAGAGCCGCTATATTCTCGAGGATGTTCCGTTCGGCCTGCTACCGACTGCCGTTCTGGGGAAGATCAGCGGAAATCCGGCGACACTCCATGAATCCGGAATTTCCATCTTGTCGGCGGCTTATGGCCGGGATCTCAAGGGAGATAATGATATTCTTCCTGCGCTCGGCATCGAGGAAATGACAAAGGCGGATCTTGAAACCCTTTGCCGCAAGGGGTTTTAACAGCTTCCAGTGCGCTGTAGCCCAGCTGCAGTGAATATTCTCCCAGCCCGGCATCGGCAGGGTCCTTGGCCGCAGGCAGCGTCTCTGCCCGATCAGGAAGGATGATTGAAGCGACGAGCGCGTTGCGCGATCAGGGCGCTATCCATCGGTGTTGGGTGGCATAGGCCTCATTGCCAACCATTGCTCATGCGACATCGTTGGCAGGTCAAACTGGTGGCGGGTGGTCGAATAACCGTGTCCACCCATTCTGCCGACGGCGTCTAGCGCGAGTTGATCGATATAGAAACGCTCCTGGTCAACAAGATCCTCACGAATGTGCATCCGCATAACTTGACCAAGGACAATCTCGCGCGACTTACCCAGGCCAAGCGTCAAATGTCGGCGGCATTCGAAGGCTATAGGCGCTTCGAAAATGTAGGGGCATTGGACCGTCTCACCGGGCACAGGCGTCAGTCCGGCCTCGGCCAGTTCGTCAATGTGGGAAGGAAATGGGACGGCACAGACGTTCATGGCGTCAACCAGCGCATGGTCCACGATGTTGACTGTGAATTCCTCAGTCAGTCGGATGTTGAGCGTCGTATCTTTGAAGGACATGTCATTATGGTTCTCCACACCCAGGGCTAGGATTGGAGGATCGGCCGAGAGGCAATTGAAGAAGCTGTAGGGCGCAGCATTGACAGTCCCGTCGGGGTGTCGTGTGGTCACCAGAGCGATTGGCCGAGGCACCACTGCCCCGATCAGCAGCTTGTAGCGTTCGCGTGCCGAGATGCGGGCGAAGTCGATGCTCACGCGGCTCCGCTGCCCCACCGGCTCGGGCTGGGGGTTGAGCATTATATCCTCCTGAATTTTGCCAAGCTGCTTGAGAGTTGGTCACCCTGCCTGAGCGTATGTACTCAGGATGGAGCGAACGTCGGGCTCAGTTTGATCGCTGATTTGCGCCCGAGCCTCGAGTGCCTCGAGATGGTGTTCCATCGCATGCATGGCGCGCTCGGGATTGTGTTGGCGCAGCGCCTGAATGATTTCGACGTGTTCGTCGACGCCGCACTGATCGGAGTGCGGACGGCTGTACAAGGCTAGGATCAGCGAACAGCGCGATACAATCTCGCTGACATAACGGGTCAGCGGCTTCGATCCCGTGAGTTCGGCCAGCAGAATGTGGAATTCGCCCGCCAGCCGTATCGATAATGGTCCGCTCGTGTTTACTGCGTCCCTTTCAAGTTTGACGTGGCCCTCAAGTGCCGCAAATTGAGCGGGTGTGATCTTTCGCGAAAGCCGGTCCACTACCTCGCGCTCCAGGCAGCGTCGTAGGGAAAATATATCTAACGCTTCCTCGAGCGTCGGTTCGGCGACGCAGGCTCCGCGATTATTCCTCACCTCCACCAGGCCTTCGGCACTCAGTCGGACAAGCGCGTTTCGTACGCTGGTCCGGCTAACGCCGAACTGCTCGCCGATGGCGTCTTCGGGCAATTTCATACCGGGGCGAAGCGCCTGCTCAATGATGGCGCGACGCAGCGACAAGTAGACGTTTTCGGCTCGACTCGATTTGGTCATCGCATCCCCCTAAGCTCCCGCAACTTATCGATCAAGATATATTTTTGTCAATATGGGATACGATTTATCTTGAAATAGGTATACAATTATGCGGTAGTTACGTACACGGACCTGCAGGCGCGGCCGTCGCCGTGCCGCAGACGATAGGCTGCCTCTGGGAGGAGCGCACCGCATGACAACCAATTTGTTGATTAGAAATGTGCGCCCGATGGCTGGCGCCAATGTGGATATTCTTATTGAGAATGGCCGCATTACCCGCGTCGAGCCGGAGCTTTCACCTTTGGGCGGGCTGGTGGAGGACGGCGGAGGTCGCATCGTCGTTCCGGGCTTGGTCGAAGCGCACACCCACCTCGATAAATCGATGATCGGAATGGCGTGGTATCGCAATGAAGTCGGCCCTCGCTTGATAGACAAGATCGAGACCGAGCGTGAAGCCAAGATCCGCTTGGGTATCGATCCGGTCCGCCAGTCGCGTCGACAGGCGCTTGCCTCAGTGGCGCAAGGCACCACCCATATCCGTAGCCACGTCGATATCGACACCGTGCACGGCCTTGCCGGTGTAGAGGGCGTCATGCGCACTCGTGACGAGCTACGAGACCTCGTCGATATTGAGATCGTCGCCTTTCCTCAAGGCGGTATGATGATCCGGCCTGGCACTGTCGAACTTATGCGACGGGCGTTGGAAATGGGCGCCGAGGTGGTCGGCGGGCTGGACCCTGCTGGGGTTGATCGCGATCCCAAAGGGCACCTCGATGCAATTTTCGACCTCGCTCAACGTTTTGGCCGGCCCATAGATATACATTTGCACGAAGCGGGAGAGCTTGGCGCCTTTTCGCTCGAACTCATCATCGAACGCACCCGTGCACTCGGCATGCAGGGAAGGGTGGCAGTCAGCCATGCCTTCTGTCTCGGCATGCACGATGCCGATTATGTCGGCCGACTAATCGACGAGTTGGCGGAGCTTTCGATCCATATTCTTACCACCGGGCCGGCATCGCAGCCGTCGCCTCCGGTCGCCAAATTGCGATCTGCTGGAGTGGTCGTCGGCGCCGGAAATGACGGCATCCGTGACATCTGGGGACCTTACGGCAGTGGTGACATGCTGGAACGCGCGATGTTTGTCGGCTTGCGCAACAATTTTCGCCGCGACGATGAACTCGAATGGGCCCTCGACGTCTGCACGCGCGGCGGTGCCGGAGTTCTTGCGCTGGAAAGGTACGGCCTGATGCCCGGCTGCTGGGGGGACATGGTTTTGGTGGAAGGCGAGACACTCGCCGATGCCGTCGTGTCCCACCGGCCGCGCGCGTTGGTCGTCAAGCGCGGCAAGGTCGTCGCGCGAGGCGGGGTTGCGGTGCAGACCTCACCTGCGCAAATGAGCACAAAAACTTATTAGAAGGGATACGATGTCTAAATTAGATTGTATACGATAATGTAATATGTCTATACAAAAAAGGCCCCGTGCCTTTCGAGGCAACCTAGGCCCCAGGGAACAATAAGCAACGAGAGGAGCAACCAATGTCATTCAACAGGCGTACATTTCTGCAGATCGGGTCAGGCGCGTTAGGGCTCGCCATAACCGATGCTACCTTCACCAAGTTTGCCTTTGCCGAAGGGGCGGCGGGCACATTGCGAGTGGCTATCGCCAAGCCTGCGGGCAATCTCGATCCGCAGAGCCACTACGCGATCTGGGCCATTCAGGACCTGATGTTCGATCCGCTGGTGCGGTACGGCAAGGGCGGCCAGATCGAGCCTTGCCTTGCGACCGACTGGAAGATCGAAGACGGCGGCAAGACACTGCACCTTACATTGCGCAAGGGGGTCACTTTCCAGGACGGCACAGCGTTCGATGCAGCCAGCTGCAAGTGGAATCTTGAGCGCTGGCTGGGACTCGATCAGTTCAGCTGGATGAACTGCTCCAAGTATTTTCAATCACTGGAGGTGGTCGATGACCACCAAGTGGCCCTTCATTTCAAGGAGCCGCCGCTGGCGCTCATGCAGGAGCTTTCATACACGCGGCCGCCGAGGTTCCTTAGCCCCAAATCGGTCGATGCGAATGGCAAATTTGTCGAACCCGTCGGCACCGGGCCTTGGCGTCAAATTAGCGCTGACGATACACAAAGTGTTTTCGAGCGCTACGACGGCTACTGGGGCGACAAGCCGACTTATCAACGTCTCGAAGCCAAGGTCATCCCTGATCCGCGCGCGCGGGTTGCAGCCCTGCGCGCTGGCGAGATCGATCTCGTCGGCGGGTTTTGGATCGCGCCGCTGACCCCCGTTGAGGCAAAGCAACTCGAGGCCGCAGGGCTCAACGTGGTCATCGATCCCGGCAACGTCACACTGGTGATGGCTTTCAATCCCGATCGCACCGAAGCGCTTAAGGATCCGCAAGTGCGCAAGGCCATCAGCATAGGGATCGATCGCGCGGCGATTTCCCAGGCGCTCTACCAAGGCTTTGCCCGACCGGCGGGCAACCTGTTCTCCGATGCATTGCCATTTGCTGGCACCCAGCATGATGCCCCAGTTCGCGACGTTGCGGCCGCATCAGCGCTCCTGGAGAAGGCGGGTTGGACGGGTGGGCCCGTGCGTTCCAAGAACGGCACGCCACTGACGCTTGAGATTGTCGTCAGTCCCGACGCCGTTCCCGGCTCTCGCGTCGTGGCCGAAGTCATACAATCCGAGATGAAGGAAATCGGCATCGATTTGATCGTCCGCTCTGTCGACCACGCTTCCAAGCACACCGACATGCTCGAAAGGAAATACGATCTCGGCTTCTTCTTGACCTATGGGGCTCCTTACGATCCGTTCGGCACGGTGGTGGCCTTGTGCCTCTCGACCTTCAACAACGATGTCGAAGGCAAGCTGTTCACCGATCCGGCCAACCTGGACCCGCTGATCAACGCGGCGACGGCAGCAACTGGTGATCAGATAGAGCCATCGATCCAAAAGGTTTACGACTGGCTGCGTGACAACGACGCGATAGCGCCGTTGGTTTACGTTCCCAGCATCTGGGCGCACTCCAAGCGGGTCCAGGGCTTCACCAGCCCGGTCACCGAATACGACATGCCATACGAAAATATCGTGCTGGCCGAGTAGAGGGAGGGCGCTTTGATCCACTTCATCAGCAAGAGGCTGAAGCACTCCCTCGTACTGCTGTTCATGGCGTCTCTGGTTTGCTTTACCCTGGTTGTTTCGGCTCCGGGAAATGTCGCTGTTCTCATCGCTGAACTCAGAGGAGCAGTCGCAACACCGGGTTATGTCGAAAAGGTTGCCGAAGAGATCGGACTGCATAAGCCGCTGCTGATGCGCTACGCGGGTTGGCTTGGCGATGCAGTCCGAGGAGATTTTGGCATCTCCTACAGAACGGGCCAGGAAGTCAGTGCGGACTTGCCAAAGCGCATGTTGGTCACCGGTACCCTTATCGGTGGCAGCGGCGTGGTTGCGACCCTGCTCGGCCTGGCTCTCGGATTCCTGGGTGCCTTCTGGCCCTACGCACTGCCGGACCGCGTTTCGCGCGGTTTGGCTCTTCTCGGCGCATCGACACCGACATTCTTCGTCGGTGCGCTGATGATCTATGGATTCTCCGTCACCTTTCAGCTCTTTCCATCCTTCGGCTTCGGCGGTCCGGAAAGTTGGGTGCTGCCATGGGTCACTGTCGCGGTGCTGCCCGCCGCCGTGCTCAGCCGTGTCGTTCGTGTGGGACTGGAAGAGGCTATGGCCAGCCCCTTCGTGTTGACGGCCAAAAGCAAAGGTCTGGGACGGACCGCCATCCTGTTCCGGGACGCGCTGCCAAACATCATACCTGTGTTCATCAATGCACTGGGAACCCAGGTCGGCCTGATGACCGCAACGGCTATCATCGTTGAACCGCTGTTCGCCTGGCAGGGCGTGGGCGACTACTTTCTCCAAGGCGTGAAGTTCCGGGACTTCATGGTCGTGCAGGCCTGCCTGTTGATCTTCCTCGCCTTCTTCATCGTGGTGAATCTGATCGTAGATCTCGCAGTTCTGATGACCGATCCCCGTATCCGGCGCCAATGGAGCTGACCATGAATAGATTCAAGCCTGCACTTGCCCGGTTGAACAAGATGCCCCGCGTGGCCTTGATCGTGATCGGCCTTTTCGTCGCCCTGGGCAGCTTCGCGCCATGGCTCGCCCCACAAGATCCCAGCGCACAGAACTTGCTGGAGACCGGCCAGGGACCAACTGCCGCACATTGGCTCGGCACCGACCATCTTGGGCGCGACACGCTCAGCCGCCTGATCATCGCTGCGAATACGTCATTGGTCAGCGTTGGCTCGGTCCTCATCATTGCAATGACGGTCGGTGTCGCCATGGGGACCATCGCGGGTTATCACCGCGGTTGGGTAGACGACCTGCTGATGCGCATCGTCGATGTCGGCCTGTCCATCCCAAGCCTGATCACTGCCCTTGCCGTGATCGGGATCGTCGGGCCGGGCTACTGGACCATGGTACTGGCTCTGTCACTGGCATGGTGGCCGATGAGCGGTCGTATCAGCCGGGCCGTGGCCGTCAGCATCATGAGCAAGCCGCATATCGAGGCCCTGCGTGTGCTGGGCGCCAGCCCATGTCGCATTTACTTCGGCCATTTGCTGCCCGGCACCATCGGCGCGGTGATGGTCTATGCGACGGCGGATGCCGGGACAGCCGCTTTGGCTGTCGCAACGCTCAGCTTCCTTGGTCTGGGCATTCAGCCGCCCACGCCAGAATGGGGACAGATGCTTGTTGATGCTTTACCGTATCTCGAGTCCGATCCGCGCCAGGTTATCCTGCCCGGCGTAGCCCTGACTGCTGCGGTGATCGGTTTCAACATCCTCGGCGAATCCATAGCACTTAATCGCATTCCCAAGCCGCTTTCGAGGCGGACGCTCGCCTTGCGCAGAATTGAGATCGCCGGCTGGGCCAAGGAGAATTCCGATGCATGACGAACTCCTTTTGAAAGTCAGCAATCTGACGGTCGATCTCCTCACCGCCAAGGCCGCGGTACGTCCCGTCGATGGCGTCAGCTACACCGTCCGGCAGGGAGAATGCCTTGCCATCGTCGGCGAAAGCGGTAGCGGCAAGACTGTAATGAACTTCGCGCCGCTCGGGCTAATGCCGACCGGCGTGACGACGAACTTGTCGGGATCGGTGCGCTTCGACGGGCGTGAATTGATCGGCTTGCCGGAATCCGAGATCCGTAAGATACGAGGCAAGTCGATCGGATTCATTTTCCAGGATCCGATGAGCGCGCTGAACCCCGTCCGCCGTGTTGGAAGGCAGATCGCCGAGATGGCGGAACTCCATCTCAAGATGACCCCGCGCGCCGCGGAGGAGCGGGCGTTGGAACTCATCAAGCTGGTCGGCATCTCGGATCCAGCAGCGCGACTTCGTCAATTCCCCCACGAACTGTCGGGTGGTCTCAGGCAACGCATCGTAATTGCCATTGCGCTGGCCGGCGAGCCGAAACTTCTGATCGCGGACGAGCCTACGACCGCTCTCGATGTGACGGTCCAGGCTCAAATCCTGCGACTGCTCAAGGACCTGCAGCGGCGGCTCAACATGGCCATGGTGCTGATTACTCACG
This sequence comes from Mesorhizobium sp. M0491, assembly GCF_040321265.1. NCBI lineage: Bacteria > Pseudomonadati > Pseudomonadota > Alphaproteobacteria > Hyphomicrobiales > Phyllobacteriaceae > Mesorhizobium > Mesorhizobium sp. M0491. The sequence continues at coordinate 66,941 of NZ_JAMYRE010000024.1, read as the reverse complement.
ATATGGGGGTAGTCGCCGGAGCGGCCGACAACATCGTTGTCATGTATGCGGCTCGGGCCGCCGAACGAGGTCCCGTGGACAAGGTCCTCGTGACCCCACGCCATCCGTACACGAGAGGGCTGATCAACGCGATCCCGCGGCGAGAAGACCCGATCGGTTCGGAGTTTCGCGGTCTTCCCGGGATACCGCCAACGCTGGGCGCGCCATTCAAAGGCTGTGCCTTTGCCCCGCGCTGCGAGCTCGCAATTCCCGCATGCACCGCAAGCCGCCCTCCACTTGCGCGGTCGGCCGACAGCGCTGTTGTCGTGGCCTGCGCGGTTGTCAACCAAAGGAAGGCAGCAGCATGACGCACGGTCCTGTTCTGAAAGTCGAAAATCTGCAGACGCGCTTCAAAAGCGTTCAGCGAGGCAAGTTCATCCATGCCGTCGACGACGTCTCGATCGAGCTCTATCCGGGCGAGATCGTCGGTCTGGTAGGCGAGTCCGGTTGCGGAAAGTCGACGCTCGGCCGCACCATTGTGGGTCTCGAAAAGGCAAGTGCGGGACGAGTCCTGCTTGATGGAGTGGACCTCACCACACTCTCCGGTGCAGCACTGCGCGAAAGCCGCAGGGCGCTTCAATACGTGTTTCAGGATCCATATTCGTCCCTGAACGACAGACAGACGGTCGGTGAGACGATCGATGAAGCGTTGCTGATCAGCGGGTTGAAATCACAATCCGACCGCAGCCATCGTACCAAGGCGCTCCTGGATCAGGTCGGACTGGCGGAGGCTTTGAAGGATCGGCACACGCGGGAACTGTCCGGAGGGCAGCGCCAGCGCGTTGCGATTGCCCGATCCCTTGCCGTGAATCCAAGAGTGCTGATCTGCGATGAACCAGTTAGCGCACTCGATCTGTCCATCCGAGCCCAGGTGATGAACCTTTTCCTGCACCTGCAGAAAGATTTGGGGGTGGCGTGCCTGTTCATTGCCCACGACCTTGCGTTGGTCAGGCAGGCTGCATCGCGCGTCTACGTGATGTACCTCGGCAAGATCGTGGAGCACGGGCCATCGCAGGAACTCTACGATCACCCTGGCCATCCCTATTCGCAGATGTTGCTGGCCTCGACACCGGAGGTGGATCCGATCGCTGAAAAGCAGCGCAGGGTTCCGGTCATGATCGGGGAGGTGCCGAGCCCTACGAATCCACCATCCGGCTGCAGGTTCCGGACTCGCTGCCCCTTGGTGGTCGAAGAATGCAAACAACAGATGCCACCGGCCTTGAAGCTATCTCCTGGGCACAGTTCGGCTTGCGTGTTTGCCAAGGATCTCCATCGCGGCAAACGTTCGGCGCTGATTTCGCCAACAGCCAATGCGGCATGATCACGTTGAGACAGCCTAGCGGCGCACCAATTCACCACGCCGCCGCCCACCCGACACGAATGCTCACGGGACGGTGGTGCGCCAAACAGTGAGGTCGTGGCAATGAACAGCGCGCCACTCCGGCGCCAAACGGCGCCGGATAAGATTGACGTATCGTTCACATCATCCGTTTGATGTCGGTGTAGGCACCGTTCGTCTTCAGCGTCACGGTGACGTCGGCATCGGTGCGGTTACGCCAGAACCAACCGTGATTACCGTCAAACGCTGCCTCAAGTACGCCCTCGTCCTCTGCAGCCCCGCGTCCCTTCTCGTATGAAATGTTTTCGCCGCCGCCGTCACCATGGGTGTCGAAGTTCACCGCCGCGCCATTGGCCGTCCAAGAGTATTTTGCCTGTGCGCCCTTGGCCATGACGAGCTTGATCTCAGCTCCTTCGCCGGGCTTCAGGGTGACCGACATTTCGTCCGTCCGGAGTTCCTGGGCAGAGGCTGAACCAATCACCAGTTCAGCGAAGACGCGCTCCAGAAGACTCGACTGCTGATCTCGGGCTGGCACTGCGGTTGGAGTGCCGTTTTGCAGTTCGCGAAGGCGGTCCTGCTCGGCCTCTTCGGCCAGTTGTGTCTTGATCTCGCCCATCTCGGTGAGCTCGAGCGCTCGCCCAACGCCGGTGGGGTCGATGGCGTATTCGGCCGGCAGCACGATGGTCACAAGGATGGCAGCTGCCGCGAGAATTGCGATGACGGTAGAGCGAAGGAGCTGCATGGATGTCGGCAGTTCGGCGCGGGTCGGGATGTCGGTATTATACATAGGAGAATTCCTTTTTTGTGGATCTTTACTTGGAGGTTCAGGAGACGACCCAGCCGGTGAGCTGATAGCCGATCAGCACAAACCCGGCGGTCATCGTGATGGTGTTGGCGGTGTATGCGTGGCGCCAGAAACTATCGGTCCGGCGCCAGTAGCCCATGACAATAAGGATGGCAGCGAGCGCCAGAAGCTGGCCAATCTCAACGCCGACGTTGAAGGCAAGAAGATTGGGCACTAGCCCGTCGGGCGAGATGTTGTATTCGATGATCTTCGTCGACAGACCAAAGCCGTGGAAAAAGCCGAAGATCAGCGTCGCGATCTTGGTGTTCGGCTGGAAACCGAGCCACCTCTGGAAAGCGCCCATATTGTCGAGCGCCTTGTAGACGACCGACAGGCCGATGATTGCGTCGATGATGTAGCTGTTGATGCCAACGTTGAAATAGACGCCAAGCAGCATGGTCGTGGAATGGCCGAGCGCGAACAGGCTCACATAGATGCCAATGTGCTTCATCCGGTAGAGGAAGAAGATCACGCCGAACAGAAACAGGATGTGGTCGTATCCCGTCACCATGTGCTTGGCGCCGAGATAGATGAAGGGCAGCAGATTGATGCCCGTGATCTCCTGGATATAGCCCTTGTCGCCTTCGGCAACGGCATGGGCGAGGGCAGCTCCCCCAAACAATGGGAGGGTCAGGAGAGCGAGCAACACAGGTAGGGCGGGTCGCCAGCGCGCGCAAGGCGAGCATGGCAGGCCCTGATAGCAGGATCCTTGCATGAGAATTCCAATCTTCGTCGTTGAGGGTGGCCGCGCAAGCGGCCGCGATCATGCGGTGAGGATCGGTCTCGGAGGGCGATCGAGCCGGGAACTTGCTTCCGGGTCGGACAAGGACGGCGGATAAATCACCCAGGTCCGCCCGGCCGCAGGAACGGCCGGGGAAAAGTCCGGAAGCGTGCTCGCCGTCTCGTGCGAGTGGTCGGCGGGATTGTGGCCGTGAGAATGGCCGGATCCCTGCTCCTCGGTTGCACCGTCATCGTGGACGTGCCCGTGGGCTTCGATCTGTCCCGCCAGTTCGGCGTGACGGTCGGCCTCGGCGGCAGCGAGCGCGATGGGATCGTGCGAGACCGAACCGCCCATAGGCGACAGCAGCATGCCGAGCGCCATCGCGAAAGCGATGACGAGGCGAAAGGCTGCGCTATTGATCCAATTCGGCATGCTTAACGATTATTCTCTAAAATCCTAACGAATGGTTGCGTGCACCAGAATCGAGGCCACTTTGAGGCTTGGAATATCCTCTCTGGGGGGATAGCATCAAGGTATGAATGAGCGTCCCCACGTCCACGAAACCCATCCTGCCATCATCAAGCGGCTGAAGCGCGCCGACGGCCATCTGCGCGGGATCGTCGAGATGATCGAGGCCGGCCGACCGTGCCTCGACATCGCCCAGCAACTTCATGCCGTGGAGAAGGCCATCGCCCAGGCGAAGAAGACGCTGATCCAAGACCACCTCAACCACTGCCTTGAGGACGTCGTCGGACCGCTGGCGCTCGAGCAGCGTCGCTCGATCGACGAGTTCAAAGATATCACCAAGTACCTGTGAGAAGCGCCATAATGGACAAAGTTCGCGATTGGTTCGGATTCGGCCCGATGACGCATGGCATGGGCGGCCACGGACATGATCACGGCGAGGGCGGCCATGGTCACACCCATGGCGTCATCGACCCGACGATCGCCACGACGACGCGCGGCATCTGGGCGATCAAATGGTCATTCGTGGTTCTGGCCATCACGGCGGCGCTTCAGGTCGTGGTCGTGTTCCTCTCCGGCAGCGTGGCACTGCTGGCCGACACGATCCACAATGTCGGCGACGCGGTCACCGCCATCCCATTGTGGGTCGCCTTCATGCTGGCCCGTCGCCAACCGAGCAAGACGTTCACCTACGGGCTGGGCCGCGTCGAGGATCTGGCCGGAATTCTGATTGTCCTAATCATCCTGTTCAGCGCCATCGTTGCCGGCTACGAGGCGATCGACCGGTTGATCAATCCGAAGCCAATCACATTTCTTGGCTGGGTCGCCATAGCCGGTTTGATCGGCTTCATCGGCAACGAGGCCGTCGCCGTGTTCCGTATCCGGGTCGGCCGCGAGATCAACAGCGCGGCGCTGATCGCGGACGGTTACCATGCCCGCACCGACGGCTTTACCAGTCTGGCGGTCGTGCTGGGCGCTATCGGCGTATGGCTGGGTTTTCCGCTTGCCGATCCGATCGTCGGACTGTTGATCACGCTGGCGATCTTCGCCATCGTCTGGCAATCTTCGAAAGCCGTGTTGACCCGCATGCTCGACGGCGTCGAGCCCGGCATCGTCGATGAAATCCATCATGCCGCCGAGCATGTGTCCGGGATCGAGCGCGTCCAAAGCGTGCAGGCGCGATGGGTCGGCCATCGTCTGCATGCCGATGTCGCCATCAGCGTTCCGGACATGCTGACGGCCAAGGACGTGCTGGGTGTAACCGAAGCCCTCAAAGAGGAGCTGTTCGCCCACTTGCCGGCGTTGGCGGAAGCCAATGTGCGTCTGGAAAGCCCGGCCGGATCTGCCGAAAAGGGCACGGAACCCTCTCACGCTCATGGTCATCATGCGCCGGAGCCGTTCAAGGTCGACTGCGATCTGGCTGCGGGGACACTGGAGATCGTCGACACGCCGGCCGGCGAGCGGATGCGGCTGACTATCGATCGGCATGCCGATGATCTGACGGCGACGGTGATCATCGACCGGCCAGAGGGGCCGGAGACGTTGCACCTCGATCCTGTCGCCGACAACCATCATCGCCTTGAGAGCACGTTGGCCCCTGCCGAGCCGCATGAATTCGAGGCAAGACTGGTCCTGAAGGCCAAGGATCGCGAACAGGTGCTGCCGTTCAAGATGGTCGAACCCGAAGGTCACCATCATTAGGTCGACAGACAGGATACTGTTCAATGACCGATCTCGCAGCCTACGCTGGTCTTTTCCTGGCAGCCTTCATCGCCGCGACGATCTTGCCGATGCAATCGGAAGCGGTGCTGATCGGGCTCTTGCTTGCGGATTATTCGCCCTGGTTGCTAGTCGGAGTCGCGAGCGTCGGCAACGTGCTTGGGTCGGTGATTAACTGGTTGCTCGGCCGAGGCATTGAGCGCTTTCGGGACCGGCGGTGGTTTCCGGCGAACCAAACGCAACTAAACCGCGCACAAGTGTGGTATCGCCGTTACGGGAAGTGGTCGCTTCTGCTGAGTTGGCTGCCAATTGTCGGTGATCCGCTGACCGTCGTCGCGGGCGTCCTGCGCGAGCCTTTTCGGGTTTTCCTCTTGCTGGTCACTGCGGCCAAGGTCGGCCGTTATCTTGTTCTTGCCGCCATGACGCTGAGCGTGATTTGATCTTGAGGGCCCACCTTAACCGCATGTCCCATTTCGGCCTGCTTGCAATGCCAGACGTGCTGCCTGACCGGAAACGATGAAGTGCGAGTGAAAATGCGACTGACGGGCATGGTATCAGGCGTCGCGCTGTTGCTCGCTTCCGCCGCGGCGGCGAGTGCCCATCCCCATGTCTTTGCCGAAGCGAAGCTGGACATGACCGTCGGTCAAGACCGCACGGTCAAATCACTTCGGCATCTCTGGCGTTTCGACGACCTCTTTTCCAGCACTGTGCTGATGGAATTCGACAAGAATTCCGACCTTGTCCTTGATACAAAAGAACTCGATGAGGTTGCTCTCACCGTCCATGCGTCGCTGGCCGGGTACAACTACTTTCAGATGGTGACCTTGAACGGCAAGGACGTGACGATGGCGCCGCCACCGAAGTTCAGCGTCAGCTTTGAGAATGATCAGCTCGTTGTCCAGTTCGAAACGCAGCCGAAGGACCCGTTGGCTCTTGCTGGAAAAGTCAGCATCGGCGTCTATGACCCGACCTTCTACACGGCGATCGATTTTACCGACGACGACAAGATTGCTGTGGCTGGCCTGCCTGTAGGCTGCTCACGCGCGGTCGTCCGTCCAGATCCGGACACGGCCATCGCACAGAACCAGAAAAGCCTGACAGACGCGTTCTTCAGTGACCCAACAGGGACCGATCTCGGCAAGATTTTCGCGACACGCCTCGAATTGACCTGCGGCTGACCCGGAGCCGGTTCGATGGCCATGTTCCAGACGCTGGTCGACTTCCAACGCACGATCTACCTGGCGCTGGCCGAGCAGATCAAACTGCTTTCGGCCGGCGGCGATTGGCTGGCCTTCACGGCCTTTCTGCCGATGGGCGTGTTATTCGGTGCAGCGCATGCGCTGACGCCGGGTCACAGCAAAGCCCTACTGGCCACGTATTTGGCAGGTTCGGACGCAAAGGTTTCGCGCGGTCTTCGGGTATCACTGACACTTTCCTTCACGCATGTGACGATTGCCGTGCTGATCGCGGCGCTCTCGCTACCGTTGGTGTCTATTGCCCTGGGCAGTGTTGGCCGCGCGCCGCTACTAGAAGACGTCAGTCGCGGGCTGCTTGGACTCATAGGCGTCTGGATGCTCTGGCGCGCATTGAGCCACGGCCATCACCACAAGCATGAGGGCGAGGCCGTCGGCGTCATGGCCGGCTTGATCCCATGCCCGCTGACGCTTTTCGTGATGACCTTCGCAATATCCAGAGGCGTTCCGCTCGCCGGTATCCTGTTTGCAATCACCATGATGGCCGGCGTGGCGCTGACGCTGTCTTGCGTTGCGGTGTTGTCGATCCTGTTTCGGGAGCGCCTAGTGCATTTCTTCGACAGCCGGCCACGCCTGTTCGATGCCATTTCGCGGACGATCGAAGGCGCTGCCGGAATTGTTCTAGCCGGCGTAGCGGTCTGGCAAATCACTTCTTCCTAACGCTGTCCAAAGCCAGAGCCCCCGCGTCGGGGCAGCAGCTCCGCGTGATAATTCTGAGCCCAATGCGGTTGCGCAATAGCGCCAAATACGCTTCACAGATCCCGCCAGTCAGATCCAGCAGAGGATATCATGCCGGCGGACGATGGTAGTCTACGCGACATTCTTGGAATTCTGTTGGTTCTAGTACTCGTTGGCGCAAATGGCTTCTTTGTCGCTGCGGAATTTGCGTTGGTGGCGGTCAGGCGGAGCCGAGTCGACGAACTTGCTACCGCTGGACGCTTGAATGCCGGGCTGCTTCAAAGAGCCTTGGCGAATCTCGATGCCAATCTTGCCGCGACCCAGCTGGGTATCACCATTTCGTCGCTGGCGCTTGGCTGGGTTGGCGAACCTGCACTCGCCCATCTGATCGAGCCACTGCTGGTCGGAGCGATGGGGTCTCTTGCCACCGCCGGATCCCATATAATCGCCGTAGCAATTGCTTTTATTATCATCACTGCTCTCCACATCGTTCTGGGCGAGTTGGCGCCGAAAAGCCTGGCGCTTCAGCGTAGCGAGGGCACGGCACTCTGGGTGGTGCGGCCGCTAGGCCTGTTCCTGTTCCTGCTCAGGCCGGCGATCCTCGCTTTGAACGGTCTTGGCAATCTGGTGTTGCGTCTCTGAGGATTGCGGCCAGGGACGGGCGAGGAGTCCCTGCATTCGCCTAGAGCTGAAGCTGCTTGTCGCGGCGAGCCAGGAGGCAGGGCTGCTTCACCAGACCCAGCAGGAGCTCGTCGAGCGCGTCTTCAACATTGGCGATCGGCGCATCGCCGATATCATGACGCCGCGGCGCGATATCGACTGGATCGGCGTGTCGTCCGCAAACAGCCCGGAAGGTAAAGACCTGTTTCGCAAGGCACAGCTCACCTCGAACCTGCAACTCAATTGGGCCGACGGGATGCAGGGCGCTGGCCCACCGTCTGAGCAGGTCGTTTGCAATGCGTTGCTAGCCCCACAGGGTCTTTGGCGGTGGCGGATCACCCTCAGGATTATCCAAATCGTCTGGGTCGGGAAAGAGATTTTGCTCGCGCAGGTTCGAAGTCAGCACATCAAGTTGGTTCTGCGCTTCGATGTGAGCCAGCCGCTGTTTGGCCCATTCGATCAATAGCCGCGGCCGGGAACGGGTATCTGATAGCGAGCACAAGTCTTCGCCAGCCCTCGTCCGATATGTCGAACCGCTCAGCGAGCGTGACGATAGGGGTCGACCAAACGAGGTCATACAATTCTTGGCGGGTGAAGGTGTGCGGCATTTTTGGCTTGGGGACGGATTCGGTGGGTGAGACAACCCAGTCGCTAGGCCGCTCAAAGTCAAGCAAGCGATGCGCATTTCCCGCGCCTGACGCACGTGGCGTTTCCCTGTTGGACTACTTTCATTTCCCTGTTAGGGCGAATAGGGAATTCCTGGACAACGCGTTGAAACTACTGTGAGATTTCAGGCCGGAATTGGCTCGGCCGCTCAAAATCGCCAGAAATTCGCTGTTTTTCGGGCTCTAATAGGGAAAATCAGACAGAGACTGGTTCGCCAATGACTGCCTGCACCACCATAACCATTGAGTCTATTGATCAAAATATGCGTCGGTCCAAAACGTTTTGGACCCATTGTGGGCCCCAAAAAAAGGGCCGCTGATATGGCCACGCTGCGCATGGTCGGTTGATTTCACTTACTTGACGACGCGCAGGGCCGCTCGCTGCTTCATCGCATCGCGTTTGGCCTCGCGCTCATTGATGGCGCGGGCTATGTCGACAGCCATTCGCTTCTTGTTGGCCTCTCGGACATATTCGTCCGTCACCGTCATGGAAGAATGCCCCATCGCCTCCATGATAGCACGCGCTTGGATGTTGCATTCGGCGAGATACGTGCCGAAGGTACGGCGTAGCCCGTGCAGAGTGTAGCCCTCCGGAATGCCGGCCTGCTTGTGCCAATGTGCCATCATGCCGGTGAGGCTCTTTTCCGCGAATGGGTGCCCATAGGCATTCTTCAGCACCGTGCCGCCTTTCGAACGATCAAGCGGCGCCAATAAACATCTCGCGCCCGCCGTGATGGTTGCGGTTTTCTTCTGCCGGAAATCGAAGGCCTCGATCACCTCTAGAGCCCCGTCGAACAGTTCGATCTCCTCGAAAACCAAATCGTCCCATTCCAACGAGGCGATATCGCCTCGACGGTTGCCGAGCCAGAACGCGAGCGCGTAGCAGGTGCGGGGCGGGGAGCCAATCGGATGGCGCGCCTCGAACTTTTCCCGAATGGGGACCCGCCACGCGGGATTGGCGGTCGATTAGGAATCCGGACGTGGATCGACAGTGAGGATTCGTTCTGCGGTTTGATCCATTTCTCAATTTCGATCCCCACCCACAAGAGCTTCTTGATTGCGACCAGCAGGTGCTTGGCAACCGTCCTGTGGCGGCAAAGACGCTTTCTATAATCGAACGCAGATGGTCGGCGTCGAGATGTTCGACGGGCGTATCGCGCCAAGTTAGCGGACAGGCAGGATCGACCTGCATCCGAAGGAAGCGTTCAATAAGACGGGCATTCTTCCGCTGCGTCGCTTCGTCAAAGTCCAGCCATTCCATCGTCGCTTCAAGCCGCCGCGCAGCATGACCGAATGTCTTTGGCAACGCCCGACCGGGTAGGTCGATAATAGCTGCCTTGAGGCCCTGGCCCTGCGTTGCCCTTTCATAGGCAGCCTCGAATTCCGGATCGCCGGGCTGACCGGGGAGGCGGATTTCAGGCATTCCCTTTGCACGATAGCGATAGACTGTCTTTCCATGACATCCCCTACGAGTTGCGCGCCGGTTCCAAGGAAACAGGCCTTAATGAGGCCGTACTGGAGATCGGTGCAGTCCTGGAACTCGTCCAAGAATACCTGGCTGTATGTTTCCTCAGCGCGTTCCGCGCGATCACGCTGCCCTCGACGATCGTCTTCGCAAGAGGGATCATGTCCCTGAATGTAATCGACTGGCCCTGGATGCGAGCCGGCCCGACGGAGAAGTCCGCAGCCAGTACGTCCTGCCCGGTGAGCGCGAGGCGGAACTGCTGGATTATGCGGAGCACGAAGCGATGGAATGTGAAGCTGTCGAAGCGTTCCCCAAGCTGGTGGCCGCACCGGCGCCTTACGCGCGCCTTGAGGTTCGTGCTGGCATCGACCTTGAAGGAGATCGCAAGGATACGCTTTGGGTATCTGCAGCTTCGCGTCCGCAGGAGAAAGTCGGCGCGTTGCGAGCATCTCCGTCTTGCCGGCTCCCGGTCCGGCAGTGAGCGCTAGGTTGGCTTCGGTCTCTGTTGCTGCCTCTAGGGCATTGGGCTCCAGAACGAACCCGTCCGAAGGTTTCCAATGTTCCGCACGGATCATTCAGGAAGATTTCCCAGCATCGTCCTCACGCGTTCGAGAGCCGATCGAGGAGCTGGCGAAACGGCCGGAGGTGCGCTTTCGCACGCGCTCTTACGAAACGGTGCGCTCGGCCGTCGCATCCGGCTTCGGCATGGCCGTCCTCAACATGCGGCCTATCGGTCGCGCCACCGCCGATGGGGAGGAGATCGTTCGAAGACCAATCCTCGATGAACTGCCGCCACCGACGCTGATCGTCGCCGACATGAACAATCGAGTGGGAATGATTCAGGCCCACTCAAACGTCGATTGGCTTTGATGAACCTTCGCATATCGCCCACCCGGATTTCTAGGTACCACCATCAGAGCAATAAGGCTCACGGTGGTGCTTTTTAATGCCCAATGCGATGGAGAAAAGGCAATTTCCTGCCATGAAGCCTTCAATTGTCCTGAGGTATCTTTCAGGAGGCAATTGCTATGTTGTCGGCGTCGCCCTTAAAGCACTGAAAAGAACTATAAGCTGGCTGACCGTGACGGCATCTACGTCCGCGTCATGTCCAGGGGCGCGATCTAGGCAGATACGGCCGAGACGATCGCTCGCGGAGATCCGATGTCGCGCGCTATGGTACTTCGCTTACCCAAACGGATATGACTCTTGGGATCTGATTCCCCTGCGATAGTCCGGCCAGTCCAGAATGAGGCGGGCTATCTTGATTTCTTGGCTCCAATGACTGAGTACCCGCGCCTTGCCTACAGCATGAAAGCCGTTCGCAAGGCAGGCGACCGGCTGGCAAAACCTATTCAGTTCGGACGAGACATCACTGTCGGCCAGTATGTGGACGCACTCGAAATCTTCTCAATCGCCAATAGCTGGCGCGACTCGCACTTTCTGCCGATGCGCAGCGTTCGGTTCTCTGTCGGTCATCACATAAGAGCCCTGCGACTGGAGGGCGACATGGCATCCCGGCCGAAGCGCATGGCATCCATTCGTCGGAAGCTTCGAGAGTCCACCACCAATTTGGACACCATGAACGACATCGGCGGTTGCCGAGCGATCATGGCCGATATCAAAGGTGTTCGCTCGCTTCTCGCATCGATGCGAGACAAGTTCCCCCATGAGATCCACTCTAGGGAGTTTAACTATATCGATGAGCCGAAGCCGGACGGGTATCGAAGTCACCATATTGTTTTCAAATACCGACCCAGAGATGCCGACACCGAGGCTTTCGACGGACGACGCATCGAGTTGCAAGTTCGTACCAAGCTTCAGCACTCATGGGCAACTGCGGTTGAGGCTGTCGGGCTATTCCGGGGCCAGGATTTGAAGCACGGAGAGGGCGACCAGGATTGGCTTCGCCTTTTCCAGCTTATGTCGGCGGAATTCGCGCACGTTGAGCAGTGCCCCGTTCATGTAAGTGTTCCGGATCACAATGACCGGGTTCGAGAATTGCGGGATCTCAACAAGCGTATAGATGCGATCGGCATACTAGAGAAAATCAATAATACTACTCACTGCCCAGAAAACTTCGTACATAAAGCAGCCAAAACTCGATACTATTTGCTTCAATATGGAAAAGATCATAAATTGTCCATCGAGCCGTTCTGGGCGCTTATATTAGGCGCGCGAAAACTGAAAGAGATCGAGCAAAAAATCGAGCTAAGGGGCAGTGAGGTGAAGGCTGTCTTGGTCGAGGTAGATAAGAAAGAAAAGCTTGTGGAAATGTATCCGAATTACTTCGGAGACGTTTACTTATTTGCTCGTAATCTGAAATCCATCTGCACGGGAAAAGCGGCTATCGAATACAGTTAGCCTGCACAGGTGGTAGCTCCGAACCCTACGAAAGGCCCTATTATGGTTCGGCTTAAGCGCCGTCGCTCGCTTCCGTGTGAAGTAACCCGAGGCGAGGCGCTTGCCGACGATACCATCGAGGCTGCGACCGGCCCGTGCATCGTCGTTCATGCCAGGGGCTACGCGTGAATTATGGCGGAAGTCATATTCGGAGAGGTCGCGGTGCAGATGCTTTTTTGCGCAAGGCTGATAGGTGCCACGCATGCCGCGCTTGAAGATGCTGATGCGCCGGGTATTTTGGCAGTGTTTACTCAGCCGCCGGGGCAGGTCATTCCGATCTCGGGGTGACATCGGGCGATCGCAGCAGTCTGGCGAGTGCGGAGCGTTTCGTCGATCTTGCGCACGTGAGCGGGACCGATGACCGTGACAAAGTTCACCGTTTAATCGAGCATGGCCTCGACGGTGGCGACAAAGTCGTCGAGCGAGCGATCCCCGCGAATCTCGATGCGTGGAAGATCGATGGGATCGCAATTAAGGTCCGCCGGCCCGTGTCTGCTGCCGAAGCCGATCCGATAGCCGGACTCCTTGGCCAGTCTGCCGAGCCGTCGGTCGGTGACAGAGAAGGGTGCCGCGAACGCCGAGGTTGGCCGACCGGTCCAACGTTCGATGAACATACGAGAGCGCAGCAGTTCGGCGGCCAAGTCAGAGCTCGACAGACCATCGATCGCGCGATGCGTCGCGAGATGGCTTCCGAAGAACGCACCTTCGGCGGCGAGCCGCCGCACCGTCCCGGCATCCATAAGCTGCGTCGGCGGACCGTTTTCGGCATCCCACTGCGCGCTTTCACCCACCAGGTCAGTCACCAGGAACACTTCCGCGGTCAGGTCGTTCGCGCGCAAGGTTGGCCAGGCTTGGTCGGCAAAATTCTGGAAGCCGTCATCGAAGGTGATGAGCACTGGGCGGCCAGCGAAAGGCTGACGGTTGGCGATGGACCGTTCCAGTTGCTCGGACGTGGTCGCGTGAAAGCCATTGGCGCGCAGCCATGCCATCTGGCTGGCGAATGCGGCGGGCGTTAGCCGAAAACGGGCGAGGGCAGCCGGACCTTCTTCGGCGACGCTGTGGTACATGAGGACAGGGATACGTGGCCGCCGCTCGCTGCGCGCGACGTCGCGGCGCAAGGCCCGCGCCCCGCCCCAGACGATATTTCGGACGACCCCGAGTCCGATGGGCGCGCGGATCGGCGCATGATCAATCCTCGGTTCCGTCACTACATCGTGCGGTGACAGGCGGCGGAAGCGGTCTATGCGATAGAGCTCGGTCTGGATCGACTGCTCGAGGACGAGACCTTCGGTCGCTGCGAGCGCCTCTGAGATCGCTTGTGCCCCGAATGTGTTCCAGTCGAAGCCCGTCCTTTCAACATTGTCACGCAGCACGAATGCGTGGGCGCTGATGAAACTGCCGCCAGGCGCCAACGCCTCTGCGAATTTTTTGGCAATGCGCCGCAACTCGGCGAGATCATCCAGATAGTAGAGCACTTCCGAACAGAAGATCAGATCCATTTCACCCGGCAGCGTGTCTGCGGAGAAATCCAGTACGCCGAATTCGACGTTCGGCTGATCGCTGCATCGCGCGCGGGCCCGTCCCACGGCTATGGCGGAGATGTCGGTTGCGGTCAGATGGCCCACTCGCGGCGCCAGCTGCCGCGTGAAGTGGCCCTCCGCGCAGGCGAGCTCAAGTGCCCGTCCGATGGGACCCGCAGGCAGAATCTCGAGTTGCCGCTCATATTTTTCCTGCTCATAGGACGAACCGTAGTTCCAGGGATCCTCGGTCGTGAAATAGCCATTCCAGAACAACGTGCGATTCTCGTCGTGCCTGGGCCGTGCACGGCGCGGCGCGGCAGAAGGCTCCGCAGGTTCGGCGCTCGACCGGACCAACTCCCGCGCTTGCGCAGCCAATCTCGCGAGTTTGCCGAAATGGCTGTCCGGATCAGGCTCGCGTTCGGCTGTGCCTGACAATGCCCGGGCTGGAAGCGTGTTCGGAGTGTTGGCGCCAGTCTCCTTTTGCGGTGCGAAATTCCGGATCAGTTCAATCCAATGATCCCTTGTCACTGTCCCGAGCACGCCGAATTGTACGACGGCCTCGATGTGGCCATCCATCATCAGGTAGGCATAGATTTGGTCGATTCCTTCCGGCAGTTCGGTCGAGGTCGGATTTCGAGCGTCGACGCGGATTCCAAGTGTTCGCGCCAGCCTGCGCGGCGCGCCAAGATCGTCGGCGTCGAGAAGCATTTGCTCAAGCTGATACTGGATGCGGCGAGCCGCTGCGGGATTGTCCCAGACCTTGCTGAGTTCGGTAATCAACTCGGTGATGGCGCGGCCGAACCTTCCCCACCTGGCAGCCAGTTGCGCCGGCACAGACAGGCTTCCCACCGCAAGGCCGTTGATGGCTACCTTGGCGATCTCACTCGCCCACTTGCGTCCGGCCGGAAGCGCGCGCAGGGACTGCGGGTTGATCGAGCCCGAGCCGCCGCCGCAATCCGACGCGGCGTTCCAAAATGCGAACCACGCGAGTGCTTCGGAAGCGGTGCGGCCATCCGCCGAGTTCGCTCCGTTGGCGTGGATAGTCACCGGGTGTTTGACTCTGGAGTCGGCAGAGAAGCCACGGGCGATGACGATTTCCGCGTCGGCCAGCATCTGAGATGAATTGCGGGTGAGCGAGTTGGGGCTAGCCCGGTAGAAGGCGAGCGGCTCGTCGACCATTACCCAATTTCTGCCGAGACGGGCGAGGCGCTGCCACAGATCCCAGTCCTCGCATGTACGCAGCGACACATCGAAACCGCCCAACTCGACGATTGTCTCCCGGTCGAGCAGCAGCGCGTGGGTGGCGATGGCACACCGGCGGGCAAATGTTTCAAAGGGCTGGATCGCAACCTCTGACGAGATGCTCAACCAGATAAGTTCGCCATCGGGCATCACGCATTGGGAGCCGCAATAGGCGGCCACTGAATCGGGCGCAGCCTCCAGTGCGGCTAGCATTTTCGCGAGGAAGCTGGCGTCTACCCAATCGTGCGCATCCAGAAACATGAGCCAGTGGCCGCGCGCCGTCGAAATCCCGCTATTGCGCGCGCCGGCGGGGCCACGGGCGCAAGAATTCAACGTCCGAAATCGGGAATCTTGTTCCACATAACTGGCAATGATCGCGGGGGTGCGGTCCGTGGAGGCGTCGTCGACGATGATCGCCTCCCAATCCACGATTTCCTGATCGAGAAGGCAATCGAGTGCGCGCGCCAGCGTCACCTCTGCGTTGTGCGCAGGAACCACGATTGAAACCAATGGATTATGCGCCATGCCGTCTTACCCACGCCTGGTTCGAAGGTACAAGAGCCCCAAGACATAGCCGGCGATTTCCCCGCCAAAGGAAACGGTCATCGAGGATGCTGCGTCCAAACAGTCTCCCGTAAACTCTTCCGAGCCGTCGCGCCGCCATTTGGCTGCAGTGCGAGCTTGCTCCTGTCGTGCTAGCGACATTAGAAGCCTGGCGCAGCATTTCATCCGTGCCGCCGAGATCGGACGCCGGCTGTCGCAGATGCACGTCAAAACCAAGCATGCCGCATACTCATGTCGATCCCTGAAATCGGCACCATGACCACAAGCTGCGGTCCCTGGCACCTGGCTATGGCAAACTGCCGTCCTTTGCAATCGACGACGCAGCAATGCAAGCCCACTGAAGCTTTGGTTGAATGACTGCCAGCTATTGGGACCTATTGCTCTCTCCTATCGACCGAAACACCTCGATTCCGGGCTGCATTCTTGATCGGCGATTCCTCGTGTAAGAAGAAGATTCTCCTTCTACTGTTGAGATCGCGCCGGAAGCTGATGGTGGCAGTATATAGCGGAGCGAGAGCCAATATGCTGCTCACTGGAGCAGCTATTTTAGCAATTTCTAATGAAAACTCATTACTTACGTCTGTCTAAATAGATATACATAATGCCACTGTATCACTCGGCTTCATAGTAGATTTCGCTCGATAACCAATTAGATTAAACAGCTATGGTTGCTATCACAGAGAGGGGCGAGAGCAACACCTAGCGGTACTGGTGCTTTTTCGGCCGGTCCAAGAGGTGTAAAAAGAGCACGCAAATTGGTTTGCGCCAAGAAGATTCCGGCTTGCAGGTCGCGGATTTTGCTGGCATCTTCACCTGTTTATGGGTCTCTGCGCTGTGGCAGGTGGTTCAAATAGAGGGTTATAAGGATGGCCAAGGAATCTTCGAGTACTTCGAGTGCCGTTTCCTCCGCAAACAAAGCGGACGCAAATTTGATTGGTAATGCAGACGGAAGCGGGCTGAACTTCATGGCGGCCCAGGTTCGCGAAAACGGGGGCGCCGGCGACGCCGTAGGTGTCGACAAGATACGCGATCTGCTGTTCGGCAACCAGATGCAGGACTATGACCGCCGTTTTTCCAAGCTTGAAGAACGGGTGTTGCAGCGCTTCAAGGATGTCGAATCCGAAGCCAAGCGCAATCTTGAGATGTACGAGTCAAATGCAAAGAAGCAGATCGATTCGCTCGCGGCGCAATTGCGGAACGAAAAAGACTCACGAGCCGATGCCGACAAGGAGATTGACCGGAATCTTCGCGAGCAAAACCAGGCACTTGAAAAGCAGGTGCGTGCGTTGTCGGATCAATTGAGCGCGCTTGAGCGGGACGTTTCGGACCGGATAAATCGAAACGATCATTTGTTGCGTGAGGAAATTAAGCAGAAGAATGAAGGCGTTCAGATGCTGATAGAGAAAATGTTTGCCGATCTCAGCAACGTTAAGACCGACCGAAATCTTTTGGCTGGCCTGTTTGTAGAGGTTGCGAAATGTCTGAATCAGGATCCCGTCGGCAGCAAGGGCAACTCGGATCGTAGCTGGAAAGTGAGTTGATGGGACCTTGACGTCAACCGTCGACCCAATCAGTCTTCCACAAAGAACAGCCTCGAACGATACAGAAATTGATCGCGAGGCTCTGGCTCGTCTTTTGGTCGAAATTGCCCGGAACGTTGATCCGGACTATCGTGCGCGTTTCGACGGAGTTCCAACCGCCGATCCTCGCATGGAAACGCTGCGCCAGTTGCTGGTCAGCCGCGAAATTTCGGAGCTTTCACGAGTTACGCATCTGCTGGACGAACCCGAGCAGCTTGCGGCAGCGGTGGGCGATGTTCTTCCCATTGCGGTCGCGCGAGCGACTCATGCGCAGCTCGGCGAGGCGCTTGCGCCAGCTGTCGAACGGGCTGTGCAACGGTCAATCCAGAAGAGCCCGCGCACGCTGACGGATATATTATACCCGGTGTTTCTGCCGGCAATCCGCAAGTCGATCGGGGAAAAGATCGACCAGACATTTCAGTCACTGAATGAAACTTTAAGACATATATTTACCTGGCATGGGCTCAAGTGGAGATTTGAAGCTTGGAGGACAGGTGCGAGCTTCTCGGAAGTTGTCCTAAAGCATTCTCTTATCTATCGTGTAGAGCATGCCTTTCTCATTAATCGTAATTCCGGGCTTTTGATAGCGCATGTAGCTGCCGACAATGCGACGAGCGAAGATCCCCAGCTGATTTCGTCGATGCTTAGTGCAATTCAAGATTTTGTGAAAGATTCATTCAACGAGAGAGAGCAGAGCGGCCTGGACACTATCCGTTTTGGCGACCTTCGTCTCTGGTCGGAAGTTGGACCGTTTGCGACCCTGGTTTCGGTGATCCGGGGAAATCCGCCAGAGGAATTGCATGAAATAGTTCGCGATGTATTGCTTCGCATCCATGAGGAATGCTCACAGGCTTTAGTAGAGTTTGACGGCGACAGTTCGCAGTTGGCCGGGGTAGAGGCGCAATTGCGGACCTGCGTGGAGCAGAAGCAGGAGGAATCAAACGAGGGATTTCCGTGGCTGGTGGTCGCCGTGGCCCTGCTGTTTTTGATTCTGGCAGGCGGTTGGTTCTTTCTTTCCTGGCAATCCGGGCAGCGCTGGCAGGCTTATGTGTCGCGCTGGCAGGCCTACGTGTCGCGACTGGAGGCCCAGCCGGGCATCATCGTTGCCGAACAACAGGCGCGCGACGGCCAATTCTATATTGCCGGCCTAAGAGACCCGCTTGCCGCCGACCCACAGTCGCTGTTGTCTGGAACGCAGGTCGATCCCGCCCGGGTTCATTCGCAGTGGCAATTCTATCAGAGCCTTCAACCGGAGTTCGTGCTGAAGCGGCTGAAGGCGTCGCTGGCTCCGCCGGATTCAGTACGACTATCAATCGACAATGAGCGCATCGTTGCCGAGGGTGAGGCTCCCGACACCTGGATAGATCGGGCGCGTGCAGCGGCCCGACAGCTTTCGGCAGGCGGACCGGAATTCGACATCTCCAAGGTTCGTGACGTAAGCCCCGAAGTACTCGAGGCGAAGCGCTGGCAGGCCTACGTGTCGCGACTGGAGGCCCAGCCGGGCATCATCGTTGCACAACAAAAAATACGCGATGGCCGATTCTATATTGCCGGCCTGAGAGACCCGCTTGCCGACGACCCGCAGTCGCTGTTGTCTGGAACGCAGGTCGATCCCGCCCGGGTTCATTCACAATGGCAATTCTATCAGAGCCTTGAGCCGGAGTTCGTGTTGAAACGGCTGACGGCGTCGCTGTATCCACCGGATACAGTACGACTTTCGATCGTCAATAATCGCATCATTGCCGAGGGCGAGGCTCCCGACACCTGGATAGATCGGGCGCGCGCAGCGGCCCGACAGCTTTCGGCAGGTGGACCGGAATTCGACATTTCCAAGGTTCGTGATGTGAGCCCCGAAGCACGCGCGGCGGAGCACTGGCAGTATTATGTGTCGCGACTTGAGGCCCAACCGGGAATTGTCGTCGCCCAACAATCGACCAGGGGTGGACATTTCTATATTTCCGGCCTGCGAGACCCGCTTGCCGCCGACCCGCAAGCTCTGCTGTCCGGAACGGAGGTCGATCCTGCCCGCGTTCATTCACAGTGGCAATTCTACCAGAGCCTTGATCCGAAGTTTGTGGTGAAGCGGCTGACGGCGTCGCTGACGCCGCCGAAATCGGTCCGACTTTCGATCATCCAGGGTCGCATCGTTGTCGTGGGCGAGGCTCCTGCCGCCTGGATCAACCGGGCGCAGGCCGCCGCTGAACAACTTTCGGCGGACGGAGTGGTTCTGGACGTCTCGCAACTGCGTGAGCTGGACCTTGCAGAGCTCAATCATTTGAGAGAGTCTATCCAGACGACCGACATTTTCTTCTCTTCCGGCAAAGTTGTGCCGGGACCAGAGCAGACGCCGGTTCTCGACAGATTGGCGGATCAAATAAAGGAATTCGCCCAAAATGCCCGCAAGTCAGGCGTAACTGCGCGGTTCATGTTGACCGGCCATTCGGACACCACGGGCCGTGAGACGGCCAACGCGTCGATCAGCGCCGCCCGTGCCGAGACAGTTCGTGCGCTTCTCAACAAGCGCGGCGTCGCCCCGGAACTGCTGCTGGTTCGGGGCGCGGGCACCTTTGAACCGGCGGTGCCTGAAAATAGTCAGGCTGGTAGCTCCACCAATCGCCGGGTTTCCGTTACGGTAAACTTGGACTAGGTCGGAGCCCAAGATGTTGCAAAAAAAGATCTGTATGTTGGGCGGGTTCTCTGTTGGAAAGACGAGCCTGGTTCGCAGGTTTGTGAAAAGCATCTTTTCAGAGACCTACTTGACCACGGTGGGAGTGAAAATCGACAAAAAGAGTGTCGCACTCCCGGACAAAACAGTGGATCTGATTTTATGGGATTTGGCCGGCGAAGATGATATCGGCTCATTCCGCGTCAGCCATGTGCGAGGTGCGACAGGCCTCGTGCTTGTCGTCGATGGAACCCGCGCCGCTACCCTTACCGCTGCACTCACGCTGCGCGAGCGGGTCGAGGCTGAATTCGGTGCTATGCCGTTCGTACTGCTTTTCAACAAATCAGATCTGGCCGATCGGTGGGTAATACCAGATAGAGAAATTGACGAACTGAGGCAACGCGGATGGCAAGTCTATCTGACAAGTGCGCTCTCGGGTGAGCATGTCGATGATGCGTTTCTTAAACTCGCTTCGATGGTCACCAAATAGACCATGCAAAGATTGCCAAGAGAGGTCGGAAGCTGGATTTACGATTTCTTCTACAACGAGCGTGCTATTGCGTATGTGAAAATTGACGCCCAGCTGCGGACAGCGGCGAAGGGCGGTAACGTTGAACATTACGGGCTCTCATGCCTTCGCATCGGTAAGCCTGTAGCCGACCAGCTTGAATTCATGGAAGGTTTGCTGCCTTGCCCGGAGCTTCCATTTCATATGCCTATGGTCGAACTGCCCAGCGGGCGTGTCGCGGACCTTCATCTTTTTGCTGATGATGACTGCGTGTGGCTGCTCTTTCTTGATGCCACTGCCGAACGCGACAACAAGCAGCGGCTTCAACAGAAGGCTTATGAAATGACTCTTCTGCAAGAGAGGGAGCGCCAACTCAACGAGAAGTTACATTCGGCCAATGAGGCGTTGAGGAAGAGTCAGGAGGGATTGTCGCGTGAATACCAGCGCGCGGAATCCCTGCTCCTCAACATTCTTCCGGCGTCGATCGCGGAGCGGTTGAAAGCGCAAAAGAAAATTGCCGACAACCACGCGGAGGTGAGTGTGCTTTTTGCCGACATCGTCGGTTTTACCGAAAGAGCGCGCAGCGTCGGAGCGGTGACTACGCTCGCTATCTTGAATTACTTCTTCAAGGCGGCGGATAGGCTCTCGGAACGACACGGCTGCGAAAAGATCAAGACTATCGGCGATTGTGTCATGGTGGTCGCTGGCCTGCCCACCGCGCGATCCGATCATGCACGAGCCCTCACGCACTATGCAGTTGAACTGCGCAAGGCGGTCAAGCGCGAACTCTTCGCAGGAGAACCGATAAGGCTGAGAATTGGAATTCACTCGGGACCGATCGTCGCTGGCGTCATAGGCAAAAGGCGGTTCGCCTATGACCTGTGGGGCGAGACCGTTAATCTCGCCTCACGTATTCAAACGTCCGCGGAGCCCGGTGAAATCCGTATCTCCGATGCAACGCGCCAACTGCTTGGGCCAAAATTTGCTTGCGACCCACTCGAGGAAACGGAATTGCGTGGTGCAGGTCGTGTACGAATGTGGCGGCTCCCAGCCTGATTTCCGGTTGCCGATCCTGGAGCGCACTGCATCTCAAGCCGCAAATGATCAACGCAAAGATTTGACCCAACTAGTGACCCTCATTGGGCGACTTGGGGCTGGCTCGCAACGACAGTTACGGCCATCTGGGCCGTTTTCCCCACGCGTGGGCGGCATGGCAGGAACTGCTCGCGTCAATCCTGACTATTCGCTGGAATACCGTCGCAAAGTCTTGCCTTACAAGAACCCTGCCGATATCGAACTCACGGTCGACGGGCTCCGCAAGGCCGGAATAGTGCAATGACAAATGAGGGCATGCGGCCGGATCAGACGCCACAGGCTCGGCCTATCTTGCGCCATCGGGCGTTTTCACGAACCAGTTTCAGGTCGTCGGTCGTCTCGGCAAAGGTGTGCGAACGGTAGTGCCCGAGCAGGTCAGGAAACAGCCTCCCTGCCGGCAGGCCGGCAACCTGTTCGCGGACCGACATTTTTTCATCGATGACCCGGGTGCCCCAGGCATTTTCCCGAACCTGCAACTCGGCAGCCAGACCGCGCTCTTCCGGCGCGGTTTCATCCAGCGCGGCCAGCAGGATCGAATGGAAAAGCGCTACATAACCGATCTGCCTCAGGCCGCCCACGACCCGCACGCGCGGCAATATGGCAAGAACGAGGAACGTCAGGAACAAGTTCGGCAGCAGCACGCCGTCCAGCAGCGCCTGCTTGAGATGCGCCCGCTCGAACGGGATGGAAAGACCATTCGGCCTTTCAGGCTCGATCAGGTGCCCGTTCTCGAGGACGAGCTTGCGCACGCGCTCCTCGCGAATGCCCCAGAAATAGGCCGTGGCATTGGGCAGGAATCTGCCAAATGGGCTCGATTCGGTCTCTTGCAGGGTACGTTCGAGACGCTGACGCCTTGCGGGCTCAAGGAGCAGCTTGGAAAGAAGGCTGCTGTCATGGTCCAGATGCCGCGCCACGACGGAAGCCGCGAGCCGGTCATCGATGAACACCGGCCGAGCCATGCCGGAACGATCCCAATCGGCGACCAGATCCTGGTTGAGTTCTGTCAGTGCATCGGCGGCGGTTCCAAACACCTTGTCCTGGCTGGCGAGCAGTGTGCCCAGCCAGCGGCTGGCATCCGTTTCGTCGCCCACCGCTTCGAGCGCCCGCTTGTTGAGGGTGACCGGGCCGGCCGCGCAGGCGCTTTTGCGGCATAGTTTGTGGCGCCCCATGCCAAACAAGTTGACCTTGTCGTCGCCGACATCGAGCCATCCCGGCCCCTCCCGGCCAATTGTCTCCATGGTCATCGTCGTTCCCATGAAGCCGACGAAGGCCGACAGCCCGTTTTCGACCGCGCCGAGCCAGGCAAACAGGAGGGCATCGAAGGTGATCCGGTCCATCAGAAGCAGGCAGTGGAGGCCGGACTGAATCACCGGTCTGTGGTCGAATTCTTCAAGGGCCTTGCCGACCTCTTCAGGCTGCATGATCAAATCAAGGCGCTGATGCAGTATATCAAGCAGGATCGAACGGGCAGCGATCGCCGGACTCGATGCAGGCCTTGCCACCGGCCGCCACAGATGGCGGGCGTATTCGGAAACCGGTGCATTCCAGTTCTGCTCGATGTCACGCACGACTTCCGGGCAGAGCAGTGATAGCACTGCCAGAACATCCACCGGAGCCTTAAGGGTCGGATCAAAGTCCGTGGTCATCAGAACCGCAGCCGGGCCATGCTCAGAAGGTCGTGATACCGCCCTTCGGTAAAGCCGGCCTTCACATGCCGGCCTTCGACCTCGAAGCCGTGGCTTGTGTAGAGGCGGATGGCCGGTTCATTGTCGGCATAGACGGTCAATTCGACTCGCTTCAGGGCGCGCCAGTTGTCGGCCACGTCAAGCAGCGCGCCAAGTATGGCAGAGCCGATACCCTTGCCGACAAAGCCATCGTCAAGGCCGATATTGATCTCGCCGATGTGCGAACGGCGCGGCGAACCCTGCACGACCAGGCTGCCATGGCCGACGACCTTGCCGTCCAGCTCGGCAACGATCCAGGTGGTTTCCTGGCCGGACTTGGCGATACGCCGTTCTACCTGCTCCACCATCTCGAATGGCATCCTGAGCGTGCCCCAGCGGAAGCCCGGCATGTTGAAGATGGCGCAAAGCGCCTCCGCATCGCTTGGCCGAATGGCCCGGAGTTGCGGCTGGATTTTCTTTGCGAATGGCGAGGTCGTGCTGGTCATGGCTTTCCCGGCAAAGGCAATGGGCCCGGCACGATGCACCGGACATCATCTGAAAATCCAGCCATCTCATCATCCTATGATGCCGATTGCGCGCTGAAGTACCAGGAGACGGCGTAGAGTTTGAAGATGCCGCTGATTCCGATCCAGCCGAAAAGGGCGAGCCAGCACAATGTTCCCGTCGCCGTCCAGTCGATCCGGTGCACTGCGGCCTCGGTGATGACAAGGCCAAGGATGGCAAACAAGCCGACCAGAAACTGCGCCAGACCGAGCACCAGCAGCTCTTCGCGCGGCGCGCTTTTCCTGACGAGATATGTGCCGCCCGCTCCGGCGAGGAAGATGGCGCTGTAGACCTGAGCGTGGAA
The DNA here is from genome assembly GCF_040321265.1 of Mesorhizobium sp. M0491. Lineage (NCBI taxonomy): Bacteria > Pseudomonadati > Pseudomonadota > Alphaproteobacteria > Hyphomicrobiales > Phyllobacteriaceae > Mesorhizobium > Mesorhizobium sp. M0491. The sequence goes on along the minus strand of NZ_JAMYRE010000024.1, from coordinate 42,987 downwards.
GGCGTCGATCGGCCACGGCCAGAAGCCGCCGAATGTCAGGGGAAACAGCAACAGACCGACGCCATAGAGCCCGAGGATCACCATTTCCATCGACATGTAGCCGCGCCATGCAGAGTTTAAGGTCACGCCCTTTGCGGAAGGACGGCCCCTGGCCCGCCAAAGGAACGATCCGGATACCGCGACCGAAGCAAGATAGACCAAGAACCAGAGCCAGGGCGCTTTGCGCTCGAAGTTGAAATAGCCGAGACTGAAGAACGAAGCCGCCGACACGATGACGGTGAAGATGAAGGCCATGACAAGCACGAGCCTGCCTGGCGACCAGCGGTTCCAGACCAGCAGCGCCGCCATCACGACCATTTCGGCGGTGTAGAAGCCGCCGAGGAAGCGGGCATTGAACGGCGTGACGGCCCAGGGCCAGCGCGGCTTGACCAGCGCAGGCGCGAAAAACAGGCCGGCGCCGACGATCAGGACGATGATGACCCCCGCCGAGAAAAGCCGCAGGGCCGCGGGAAATGGCGGGTTGCCGGGTGTCGGCGCGGGAGAAAGTCCCAAAGATGAATACCCCATGGACTCACCATAGTGCCGCTTGCGATCGGTGAAAATCCCGACGGAAATTGAACCGTCGCGCGGGCTTTGCCATTCGAATGGCCGTACGATCCGTTTCGAAGTAAGATGGAGCGCTCGGAACAAAGACCGGTTCCGGTGAACCACCTAGGGGGCGCATTTTCCGGAGCCTGCACGATGACCGAAATTCAGGATCTGTTCTCGCTTTTGCGGCAATCAACCGATGTCGATCTCCAGGCAATCGACGCGATCCGGCGGACCATCGCGGAAGGCAAGGATTATGAACTTTGCCGCATCAATGTGCCGGCTTTCGCCAGCAAGCATGGCCTCGACGAGGAACGCGCCATAAGCGCCTTCCTCCATGCGGCGCGGGTGGGCATCTTCGACATTTCATGGAATGTTCTGTGCCCCGGCTGTGGCGGCGTGCTCGACACCAACGCTACGCTGAAAACCCTGCAGAAGGACGAATACACCTGCGCGCTATGCTCCGAAGGCTATTCGCCGACCCTTGATGAGATGGTCGAGGTGACATTCACCGTCAGCCCTCGCGTGCGCAGGATTGCCGCCCACAATCCACACGAACTGCCGTTGGTGGAATATTTTCGCCAGATTTACTGGGGATCCGGCGTCGATCTGCCGGAAGAGGATCTGGCGAAAAACATAGGAGCGTTCTCGCTGGAGGATATCGAGCTGGCGCCGGGTGAAAAGGCCGTCCTGCTTATACAGCTTCCGCCCGAATTCATCATCGTCTTCGAGCCGGTCACCCATTCAGCGCAGTTCATCGACGCGAAGGGCGAACCAACAAAAGAGCGGCGAAGCCTGTCTTTGGCTTTCGACCGCGACCATGTCCAGAACCAGACACTGGAAATGCTACCCGGTCCGCTGCGTATTTCGCTGGAAAACAGGACCGACACCCGCGTGCTGCCGGCAGTCTTCATCGCCGGCGAGGCATTGCATAATCTCCTGGGCAAACGCCGGCCTTTTCTGACCGCCAAGCGCCTGCTCACCAACCAGACGTTCCGCGACCTCTATCGTACGGATACGCTCGACATCAACCAGCGCCTGAAGATCACCAGCCTCACCTTCCTGTTCACCGACCTGCGCGGATCGACCGCGCTTTACGAGCGGGTGGGCGACCTTTCAGCCTTCGATCTCGTGCACGTGCATTTCCAGGTTCTGCACGAGATCGTCGCGGCGGAGGCAGGCGCGGTGGTGAAGACCATCGGTGATGCGGTGATGGCGACATTCGCGACGCCTGATCGCGCGATGGCTGCGGCCCTCAGGATGCGTGATGCCATGCGTGCGCTCAATGACAGAAGCGGGCGCGAGGATCTGCTGCTCAAGATCGGTGTCCATGCCGGCCCCTGCATCGCCGTGTCCATGAACGAGCGACAGGACTATTTCGGCCAGACGGTCAACATTGCTTCACGGGTCCAGAACCTGGCCAACGCACAGGCTATCTTCGCCACCCGTGCAGTGGTCGACGACAATCTCACCGCCGATCTGTTGCGCAGGAACGCTCTGACGCCCGTGCTTCACGAAGTCTCGCTGCGCGGCATCGAGCGGGAGATAGCGGTGTATACAATCCCCTGAGCAATTGGGCCGTCCAGAGCAATTCCAAGGAAGTGTAAACGGTTCTCGGGAAAAGCGCCTAGCACTTTCCCTTGGAATTGCGGTAGAGCATCGTTTGCGTGAAAAGATGAGGGCTCTCGGCCGCTCACACGCGCTTGCAGAGGAAATAACGATCGGCGGGCTCTGAAGTCGGCGCCGGGAGGCGTTGCAGCAGCGGGTGATCGAGCGGCGTGCCACTGACCGCGAAGCCGCCGACGCGAAGCAGGCTCGCAATCAGATCGGGAAGCCAGGTAGCAGTCACTGCATCGCGATCGTCATAGCCGGTGCCGATGTCGGCATGAACAAGGGCGGCTTCGATGCCAATGAACTTGCGGGCCGTCTCGCGTATTTCGCCGAGCACGAGGTTTTCGGCTTCGGGAATTGAGCTGGCATGTGCACCGACTTCGCGGTCGAACACCACGATTCGGCGCCCGGGCAGGCGCTCGCGCAGATGGTGGAACGTCCGTCCGTTGCCGAGGCCGAGCTCGAGCACAAGCCCCTCCATCTTCGCCACCTCGACGCAGACTTGGTCGAGAATGTCGCGCTGTGCGGTCATCCTGCTGATGAAATTCTCAAGGCGACTCATATGCTTTGTGTGTCCTGAACCAGCTCAAGATCGGCAATGCCTCCGACACGAACTGTTCACGGGTGTATCCCGAAGGCGTAGTGCCAAACTCGATCACGTGTCGGAACATATAGAGGCGGACGATGAACACTGCAACAACCGTACAGGCAGCCGGCAAGGATCATACCGGGTGGAATAGGCGGCACGGCGCGCGGCAAAATAACGACCTCACTTGTAGGGATCTGCGGCGTCCCGCAAGCCGTCACCGAGGAAGTTAAACGCCATGATGACGAGAATGACGGGGAGCATCGGCAGGAGAAGCCATGGATAGAACGCGATCACGCTGACGCTGCGCGCCTCGGTGAGGAGGATTCCCCAGCTGGTTATCGGCGCCCTCAGGCCGAGCCCGAGGAAGCTCAGCGCCGTCTCGCCCAGGATCATGCCAGGAATCGAGAGCGTCGCCGTCGCGATCAGATGCGACATGAAGCCGGGAATGAGATGCCGCCTAATGATGCGGCTGCTTCCGGCGCCCATCAACTGCGCGGCGAGAACGTAATCTTCCTCGCGCAAGGCCAGAAGCTTTGAACGCACGGCCCGCGCCAGTCCGGTCCAGTCGAGCACTCCGAGGATGACGGTGATGCCGAAATAGATCAGAATTGGGCTCCAGGTTATCGGCATGATCGCCGCCAGGGCCAACCATAGCGGAATGCTGGGAATCGATTGCAGAACTTCGATTATTCGTTGAACGATCAGGTCGAAGATACCGCCGTGATAACCGGCCAGTCCGCCGATGACGATGCCCAGCAGGAAGCTGAAACTGATGCCGACGAGGCCGATTGTCAGTGAAATGCGTGCGCCATAGATCATGCGCGAGAGCACGTCGCGCCCCAGCCGGTCGGTGCCCGCCAGGAAAAGCTGACCGTTTTCGGCAGCGCAGACAAAATGCCTGTCACCTTCGATCAGGCCCCAGAACCGGTAACGATCGGCCTTGCAGAAGAAACGGAGCCGCTGAACATCGTCCTGGTTGTCGATGTAGTTCCGCTTGAGCGTGTCCATGTCCAGCGTCATCTGGCGGCCATAGACGAACGGCCCGACGAACTGGCCGTTGTGGAACAGGTGCACCTGCTGCGGCGGCGAATAGATGTAGTCCATGTTGCGCGTGTGCAGGTTGTAGGGCGCCAGGAACTCGCAGATTAATATCCCGAAATAAAGCACTACCAGGAATATGCCGGATACAAGGGCGAGCCGGTGCAAGCGGAATTTCCACCACATCAGCCGCAACTGCGACGCCTGAAAGACCTTCGACTGCTCCACCGTCATCGCCTCGACCGACTGCAGGTCAAAGGGCGCGCTGGAAACATAGTGTTCTAGTGGAGCACTCGGTGCGGGGAGCGGCGAATCCGTTTTCATTTGGTGCTGCCGCCCTGCAAACGAATTCGTGGATCCAGCAGCGCCAGCGCCAGGTCGGAAATCAGGACGCCGATAACCGTCAGGAAGGCGAGGAACATCAGGAACGACCCCGCCAGATACATGTCCTGGCTTTGCAGCGCCTTGATCAGCATCGGCCCGGTCGTTTCCAAAGACAGCACGATCGCGGTGATTTCGGCGCCGGAGATGATGGCCGGCAGGATGGAGCCGATGTCGGAAATAAAGAAATTGAGCGCCATGCGCAGCGGATATTTGACCAGCGCCCTGAACGGATGAAGACCTTTGGCGCGCGCGGTCACCACATATTGCTTGTGTAGCTCATCGAGCAGATTGGCGCGCAGCCGCCGGATCATGCTTGCCGTGCCGCCGGTGCCGATGATCAAGACCGGGATCCAGAGATGGGAGAGTATCGACTTCGCCTTGGCCCAGCTCATCGGCTCGCTGAGATATTGCGGGTCCATGAGATGGCCGATGGACGTGCCGAACCAGATGTTGGCGAAATACATCAGGATCAGCGCCAGCATGAAGTTCGGAATGGCAAGGCCTAGGAGGCCAAAAAAGGTCAGGCCGTAATCGCCCCAACTGTATTGATGCGTCGCGGAGTACATGCCGATCGGAAAGGCGATGAGCCAAGTGAAGATGATCGTGACGAAGGAAACCAGCACAGTCAGCCACATTCGGTCCCCGACGACGTCGCGAACCGGCAACTCATACTCGAAGGAATAGCCGAAATCGCCGTGCAGCATCCCGCCGACCCAATAGAAGTAACGAATGATCGGCGGCTTGTCGAAACCATATTCCTTGCGCATCATCTCGATGCGATCGGAATCCACCCCTTCGCCCTGTGCCCGAAGCTCGGCGACATAGCTGTCGAAATAGTCGCCGGGGGGAAGTTCGATGATCGTGAACACCAGCGCTGATATCACCAGCAGCGTTGGAACCATCACAGTAATGCGCCAGACAATATATCGAAGCACGCTCAGGACTCTCCAAGCCAGAATGTATCCGGCATGTAGACACCGAAATAGGCGGTCGGATCGTAGCCGAAGAGCGCCTTGTCAGGCAGATTGCGCAGCCGTGAGGACACCAGAATCGGCTGATGCGTTCCGTTCACGGTCCCGATCGAAAACACCTGATCGGTGTAGATCGACAGCATCGAATTCCAGATTTCGGCGCGCTCTGTCGCTTCGGTCGATGCGTTCCAGCGCTTGAGCAAAACCATTAACTCGATCACTGCAGGAAGATCGGGCGCCTCGCCCATCTTGCCATGAGACAAGTAGTGAGCACCCCAGAGCGGCCATTGCAGCTGATCGTCGATTGTGGGGGCCAACTGACTCGGGTTCATGTCGGCGGTCGGCACGCCATTGTCGATGCCCGACCACATCGACATCATGATCTGGCCGCCAAGCGCGCGGCTGCGGAAGATGTCGCGCTGCGAAGTCCGGATGAACAGGGCGATGCCGATCTTTCGCCAGTGATCGGTGATGAGTTCGAGCGCGTCGGTTTCCAGCGTGCTTTCGCCGGCGGTTTCCACGATGATCTGGGCAGAGCGTCCATCGGGAAGTATCCGCAGGCCGTCATCGTCACGTGCCAGAAGCCCGACCTCGTCGAGCAGCGCGTTGGCCTGGTCGGGATCATGGGCAACCCAAGCTTTAGCGAATTCCGGCCGGTAGAGCGGGCTCTCGGACAAAACCGTATCGGCGCTTTCCTGCGCCAATCCGTAGAACACGGCCATATTGATCTCGCGCCTGTCCACGGCGAGCGAAAGTGCGCGGCGCACGCGCACGTCACGCAGAAGGCCACGCCACACCTGGTCGGCACAATTCAGATTCGGCAGCAGCGCCAGCCGAGAACCCTGTGTGCGTTTCCACAGGTGCATCTTCACCGGATAGCGCTTCTCCGCGTCCTTCAGGAAGGAGTAATCGCTGAAGTCAATTCCCATGCATTGCAGGTCGCTCTCGCCCGCCCCGGTCTTCGCGGAGATGATCGCCGATGAGCTGACATTCATGATGATTCGGTCAACATAGGGCAGTTGCCGGCCGTTCTCGTCTGTCCGATGAAAGAAGGGGTTGCGCTCGAAGATGAATTGCTCGGCCGGCGGCTTGGTTCGGTTCTGCCAGGGGTCGAGCGTCGGCAGTTCCGGGTTCTCCGGGCGATATTGCCGCGACATACGGATATGCAGGAGCGTCCATTTCTGGGTCCGGTTCTCCTTCATCAGGCCGGCGAGCCGGAATGGATCCTGATATTTCTTGTGGAACTGCTTGAGATAGGCGGATGGCAGAACAAGCGATATCGGCGAAGCGGCAGCGAGCTTGGGCAGGAAGTCGGGATTGGGCGCATCCCAACTATAGCGCACCGTCAACGGATCGACGATCTCGAAGCGTGGCGGCTTGCCGTCCGCCATCAGGGTCGGGGCGAGCCCGCCTTGCGAAAGCTCATCGTTCAGCCAGACATCTTCCCAACAATAGCGAAAATCCTCCGGCGTCAGCAGGCTGCCGTCGGACCATTTGTGTCCTTCCCGTATCTTGAACGTGAAGATGCGATCATCCGCGACGTCGAAATTTTCGAGAATGTCGGCCTGCAAGCTAAGCTTTGCGTCGTAGCCGACCAGGCGAGAATATCCGTAAATCGTCATCATCCGGATATCTTTCTGGCTGCCGATGATCGTACGCAGCGTGCCGCCATATTGGCCCGGCTGCCGGCCCATCGTGGCGAGATTCAAGGCGCGCGGGCTCTTGGGCAGGCGCTCGGTGAGTGCTGGCAGCGCCCTGGCCGTCAGCTGCGGCCGAAGAAATTCCGGCTCCAGGTCGCCAGCGCGCGACGTGCCCGGCAGGAGTGCCGAAGCCATCACGCCAAGGACGGTGCGACGGCTGATCAATGGCGTAACTCGCTGACATCGGCCGAACGTCGGGCCAGCACGAGGTGGCCGCCGCCAAGATCGAGCGGCGCCAGGACATCCTCGTCGCCTTCTTCGCGGAATTGTGGTCCCCATGCGCTGGTGTCAGAAGCGCCGCCGAGCTTCAGCGTCTTGAAATCCATCGGCCGGTCGAGATCGGGGAAAGGTACCGCGGCGACCAGGGAGCGCGTGTAGGGGTGGATTGGTTTCCTGAGCAGAATTTCGCGCGGCGCAAGCTCGACGATACGCCCGCCGCACATCACCGCGATGCGGTCTGCCATGTAGTCCACCACCGCCAGATTGTGGGATATGAACAGGTAGGTCAGGCCCAGTTCTTTTTGCAGGTCCTTCAGAAGATTCAGGATCTGCGCCTGGACAGAGACATCGAGCGCCGAAACCGGCTCGTCGCAGATCAGGAGTTCAGGCCCCAGCGCCAATGCGCGCGCGATGCCGATGCGCTGACGCTGCCCGCCGGAGAAACTGTGCGGATAACGCTTGATGAAGCGCGGATCGAGCCCGATTGCCTGCATCAGGCTCTTGACCGTGGCGAGTCGGGACGCCGCATTGCCACGCTCATGGATCTCCAGCGGCTCGCTCAAGATGTTCTCCACCGTCATGCGAGGTGAAAGCGACGAAACCGGGTCCTGGAAGACCATCTGGATTTTCGCGCGCAATATGCGCAGGGCATCTCCCTCTGCGCCCAGGACGTCGGTCGGTCCATCGCGGCCGTTGAAGATCACAGAACCGCCGCTGGGGGTAATGGCCCGCATGAGGATCTTGCTGACGGTTGTTTTGCCACAGCCGCTTTCGCCGACCAGACCCAGACACTCACCCCGCCTGATGTCGAAGCTCACGCCGTCCACGGCGCGAACAGAGGATTGATGACCCCCGCTGAACCATCCTGACTTGCGGATGGTGAAGGTCTTAGTCAGATCCCTTACCGACAGCAGGATGTCGTCTGGCCCCTTCGATGCCGGGGCAGTCTGCTTGCCGAGCAGGTTCCCGACATTCACCGGCACCTCGCGGAGCGCCTTTAGCCTTTCACCGGGCTTCAGGTCGAAATGCGGAACGGCTGCCATTAGGCCCTTCAGGTAAGGGTGGCCCGGCCGGCGGAATATCGCCTCGACAGGCCCCATTTCCATGATCTCGCCATGGTACATGACCACCACCTCGTCGGCGACATTGGCGACCACGCCGAGGTCGTGCGTGATCAGCAGCATCGCCATGTTCAGCTTGGTCTGAAGCCCGCGCAGCAATTGCAGGATTTGTGCCTGGATGGTGACGTCCAACGCCGTCGTCGGCTCGTCGGCGATCAACAAAGCAGGCCGGCAGATAAGCGCCATGGCGATCATGGCGCGTTGCCGCAATCCTCCCGAAAGTTCAAATGGATACATGTCGTAGGCGCGCTTGGGATTGGGGAAGCCGACAAGGCCGAGCATTTCCTCGGTCCGCGCCTTGCGCTCCGCCCGAGCCATAGGCGTATGAATCTGCAAGGATTCGCTGACCTGGTTGCCGATCGTGTGCAGCGGCGAGAGCGATGTCATTGGCTCCTGAAAGATTTTGCCGATGCGGCTGCCTCTCAACGCCCGGATTTCGGTTCCGTCACGCTGCATCTGCAGGATGTCTTGCGTCGTGCCAGGCTTTTCAGGATCAGAAAACAGGATACGGCCGCGAACGTGGGCCGTATTCGGCAAAATGCCCATCACTGCCTGGCTGAGAACCGATTTTCCGGAACCGGACTCGCCCACAAGCGCGGTAACCTTGCCGGGCAGGACGCGGAGATTTGCGCGTCTGACGGCATGCAACGGTCCCCCGATCATGGCAAAAGAGATGCCAAGATCCTCGATCCGCAGCAGATCAATGCCCGAATTCATCCTCACACCAGCCCCACTCTGGCAGTCTGCCGGGCGGCAGACCCAAAAAGCGAGACTAGCGTATTGCCAGCCTAGAGCAACTTGGATTCGAATCGAATTCCGCGACGGAACCGGCGACCGGGCTGCACACCAAGGCTTTCGGACCGGATCGTGTCGGTTACTGGAGCTTCCTCCGGTCGCTTGCCGACAACCGCGCGGCATCGCGATGAAGCAGCATGACCTGCTCGGCGTCCGATATCCGGTCGTGAATCGGCGCAGCGTCTTCATCGAGCGCGAGAGCACCCGACAAATCGGGTGAAAGCACCGTCAGCTTCTGCTTGATACCCGCCAGTTCCTCCGTGCCGAGCGTCAGCCAACTGTTGTCGCCGCAATAGCTGGCGAAGTCCTTGCTGGCGAGAACGCTGTGCGGATATTTCTTGGTCAGGGTCTGGAGACGCTGGACCTCGTTTACAGCCGAGCCGAAGACAGAGAATGTCAGCCGGTCGGTAAGTCCGACATTGCCGAACATCACATTGCCGACATGCAGGCCGATACCAAACTTTATGTCGCCCAACCCCTGCTCCTTTCTGCGCAGATTGAGCTCCATCATGCGCGCGCTGGCCTTGTGCGCTGCCGCAAGAGCAGCCTGGCAGGCGATCTCGGACTGCGAGCGATGCCTTTCGCAGGGGTAGACGGCGATGAAGCCATCCCCCAGGAAACTCATGATCTGCCCGCCTTTGCGATTGAAAGGTGCAGCGATGGCATCGAAAAACTGGTTCAGCGTATCGATGTAGATTTCGCGACCGGAGGTTTCGGCAAGCCTTGTCGACCCCCGCATATCGCCCATGACCAGTGCGGCCCGGATTGTGTCACCCTCGCCGCGCTTGATCTGGCCGTCCAGCACACGTCTGCCGGCGTCGCCGCCAAGATAAGTGGTCATCATGTTGTCGGCGAGCTTCGTGAGCACCGCCATCTTGGTGGCGATAGCGAGATAGTTCTGGATCCGCAATAGCGCCGAAATCATGCCGTCGCTGAAGCCAGACGCACTGTCGGTCGACCACGACCCCATCATGCCCTGGCTGGTATCGCCGTTGAAGGGATGCACGAATGCCATGTAATCGGTGACGCCCATACGCCTGAGGTCGTCGAAAACAGGAAACTCCGACCGCACCGAGGGGTCAAGCCGGCGCCGCAGGTGGTCGAGCTTGTTGCTGAGCAGATGGTAGTATGGGCTGGTCAGGAATCTGTCGGAATGAACGCCGTTCTCACTGCGGAAGCCTTCCACTTCCAGGCCCTGGCCGCGAAGCCAGGTAAAACCAAGCGCGTCATAGAGCGGATGAAGCATCGAAAAGCTCAAATGCACCCGCTTCAGCGGCAGGCCGGCAGCAGCCAACCGTTCACAAAAGCCCTTTACCAATGTTTCCAGGTCGTTGCCCGCCAGCGCCGATTGGCTCAGCCAGTCGGCAACTTTATCCATGAGAATGGTGGAAACTTCTGCTTGCGCTGTGCTCATGCTATCTCAAACCCGTCGAAGACGAGCCATCTCCTTTGATCCGCCACACAAGTGAAGGCAGTGAAGCCGGCTTCGGCGACGAAAGCCGGCGAAGAATTTCCTAAATAACTCCTTGCAGGAAGGAAGCAGGCGTAAACAGCATCTATCACCTGGAACCCTATGTGGCGAGGCTTCCGGCGGAGTGCAATCTCGATGCTGACATCGGGCAAAGAATTCGCCGTCTCAGACATCGTCGGGCCTTCACCACCACTGTCGCTTGGACCAGCCCGAGGCGGCCAAAATCATTGCGTGTGTCGACGACCAGAGGAGCGTGATCAGCGATCGCCTGATAGTCGATCGCGTCGTGGTAGGTTGCCACGACGACAGCATCGGATCCTTCGGGGATCCTCTCCGGCTCCCGGTGTTTCGTCAGCGGTGTCGGAACGCAGATTATGATGGCATCGCAGACGGCTAGTTCGGCAAATCCGCAGTGGTGCGGAACCGCCCGGCCGGCACGGCTGTCGACGTCACTGCCTCAAGTAGGATTGGCCGTTGCTCAGGCATCGACCTTCCGGGCTTCGATGTCGAAGCCGGAAACCGGGAACCCGGCGCGTGCGATCGCAACCGACAGCGGCAACCCGACATAGCTCGGTCCGATCACGCCGACTTGCGCGACGCACCTCGAAATCCGGTTCAGAAGACGGTCATATGTTGATCGTTAGGCGTCCAAAAATCTGCTTTCCCGTCAATTCGGACAGGCTACCCGCTCCCATGGCGCGGCTCACCGGTGCCAAGAACCATGAGTGAGGGCATATTGCGGAAATCGATTTCCGCAAGCAGTCAGCAGACCGGCGCCTTCGCCTTCAGGCTTGCGGCAGCCATCGCGTAGCCGCCGGCGGCGCCATCGATGAAATGAACATGATCGCGCTGCAGCGGCGAGATGACGAGGCAGGTCATCAAGGCCGACTTCTGGCGGTGCAGGCCATAATTGCAGATGCCCGCCTCTTCCGCCTGCTTCAGCCGGTCTTGGATCCGATGCAGCACATCCGCGTCAACGTCGATGGTCATCTTCAAGCCGTCGTCGAACTTTCGGAAATCCGAATTGCTGGCCACCTCGCGTTTGTAGACCTTCGGATCGAAACGGCCAATCGTCCAGCCAAATCGATCGGTTACAGCCGTAAGCGTCATCAGGAACACGATCCACAGCTTCGACCGCCACCGCCATCCTGCCGTGGCCATCGCCCGCGCCTCGACATCCAGGCCGGCGGGCAGCAGACTGTAGCCCGGGCCGTCCACCGGCACCGGGTGGCCATCGCGCTCCTGCCTGCCGGCGAGGGCGATGATGTCGGAAGCCAGAAACTGAAACCCGCGCAAGTCGCGCGACGCCCCCGGTGTGGCTATGATCGAGACGATTTCGCCATGCCGTGCTTCGATCGGGTTCCAACGGCAGGAAAGGCCGGTCAGATCCGGCCGCGCGCCGACCGGCGCAGGATCGATGCGGTAGCGCCCCGCTTTCATCTCAGCTTCCGCCCAACTGCCGCCACCGCCGGCGAACATGGCATAGAAGGCCGCTTCGGAGGCCTGGAACCTCGCCACGCGAACGTCGAGGCCCTGCGCCCTTATGTCCCCTATCGGCACGATCGCGGCGCGCAAGGTCAGGCCCAGTTCGTCCGCCACCCATCTTTGGACGGCCGCCAGCGCGTTGCGGGCGATCTCCAGCGCCGAGCCGGGAAACGCCACGAGTGCGCCGTCGCCGCCGAAGACAAAGGGGAGATCTTGCCGACCCAGCGCATTGAGCAGCGCCGAAATGACGCTTGCGCCGGCCATATTGACGGTTTTATAGCGCCCCGCCTCGATCGCCTTGGTCGAGCCGACAATGTCGGCAGTGGCCAGCGCCCAGCCATCGGGGAGGGGCCGATAGTTATCGATATCGGCAACGCTTTCGAACTTTGCGAAGACCGGCAAAGAAGCGACAAAAGGGTCGGACGCGACAGCTGTTTCCATGGCCATCAGATAGCACATTCCACGACTTGAAGGTGAAGTCGATCACGCTTGGAAATTGACTTGCGCAGGCTTTCCGATGATAGGGTCGCGCGATGCGAATTGCCTTCTACGCGCCGCTGAAGTCACCCAATCATCCCGTTGTCTCCGGCGACCGCCAGATGGCACGGATGCTTGTCAAAGCGCTGGAGTACGGAGGGCATAGCGTCGAATTGGCATCTGAGTTGCGCTTCTATCTACGCCAGCCGGAGTCGAAAAGTTTCGAGGCACTCAAGATCGAGGCCGCAGAGGAAGCCGCGCGGCTGACCAAGCTTTGGGATCGTGACGGCAAGCCCGATCTCTGGTTCACCTACCATCCCTATTACAAGGCGCCCGACTTGATCGGGCCGGAGCTGGCGTCGGCCTTTGCTGTCCCCTATGTGACAGCGGAAGCCTCCTATTCCAGGCGACGCAATGCCGGCTTGTGGGCCGATAGCCAAGCATTGGTGGCGCGAGCCATCGAACAAGCGGCTCTGAACATCTGCTTCACCCAAAGGGATCGTCAGGGACTGGCGGATGCTATTCCCAAGGCCGCTTTCGGTATGCTTTCGCCCTTCATCGACATATCGGCATTCCGGGAAATCCCGGCACGGGGTTGTCCGACGCGCCTCGTTACCGTCGCCATGATGCGCCCGGGCGACAAACTGGGCAGCTATCGCATGCTGGCGCAAGCGCTCGGCTTGATCGGCCATATGCCCTGGACCATGTCGGTCGTCGGAGACGGGCCAGCTCGCGACGAGGTCGAAGCGCAATTCGCCGGCTTGCCCGCCGATCGTATCGAATGGATCGGCTCGATCGAGCCTGCCGCCGTGCCGGATGTCCTTTACACCGGGGGAATCTATGTCTGGCCGGGTTATGGCGAGGCCTACGGCGTTGCCTATCTTGAAGCACAGGCCGCCGGCCTTCCGGTGGTGGCTCAGGACATCGCCGGCGTGCCGGAGGTCGTGCGGGATGGCCAGACCGGGTTTCTCACCCCGCCGGGCGATGTCGCGGCGTTCGCTTCCGCCATTGAAAGGCTTCTGGCCCGGGACGACGAAAGAACCATCATGGCCGCGGAAGCCCGGCGTTTCGTTCTCGAAGAACGTTCCCTCGGTGGCGCAGCTGCGCGTCTGGCCGAACTTATTGCGAAGGTCCCGGTCTCATGACGTCCGATCCGATCTGGCAGCCCTTGGTGGAAGAGCTGGCGCGCCTGCAACGGGCGGGCCGCAAGGCGGAGTTCTGGCTGCGCGACGACGACGCCGTGTATCCGACGCCTGCGCTTGATCGGCTGCTCGACCTCACCGGTGAATTCGCGGTTCCGGTCACTCTGGCCGTCATTCCGGCCCTGACCGACGCGAAGCTTGTCGCCCGGCTCGACGAGGCCCCGCATGCCACGGTCGCCATCCATGGCTGGGCGCACCGGACTCATGCGCCCGAGGACCAGAAAAGGCAGGAGCTCGGCGCGCATCGGCCACGCGAGGCGGTGCTCGATGATCTGGCTCGCGGACTGTCGCGAGTAACCGGCCTGCACGGCGCACGTGCCGTTCCGATGCTGGTGCCGCCCTGGAACAGGATCGACGCCGGCGTGGTATCCGACCTTGGATCGATAGGTTTTGCGGCCTTGTCAGTCTATGGGCCGCCGAAGCCGGCTTCATTGGCGGTCATCAACAGCAATGTCGACATCATGGATTGGCATGGCACGCGCGGCTGCCGCGATCATGGTGTATTGGTCCAGGCTATCATCGCACACTTGCAGCATGCATCCGACGGCGAGCCGATCGGCCTGCTCACCCACCATCTTGTACATGATGAATCGGCCTGGCTTTTCCTCGAACGATTGTTGACAGTCACCGCACAGGCTGAACCCTGTGCATGGCTTCCGATCAGGACATTGATCGGGCGCCACGCGGGTAAAGGAAAATAGCTCAGCGCTTTCTGTGCGATGAGACCGGGAACTTGAGCATCTGGCCATCCCGCGCGGCAAAAGCGCCGGCAAACCTGTCCTTGGCCAGCTTCTCCATCTCGTCCAGTTGCTCGTCGGTGCGTGTCGGATCGTGGTGAAACAGCGCAAGCGCCCGTGCACCGGCCGCCTCACAGAGCTTGACGCCCTGTTGCCATGTCGAGTGACCGTTACCGCGGCGGCGTTCCATTTCCTTCTCGGTGTAGGTGCAATCGTAAATGACGAGGTCGGCATCTTCGATCAGGTCGAGCACCGACTGATCGAGTTTGTCCGGCTCGTGCTCGGTGTCGGTGATCACCGCCACGACGCGGCCGCCCCATTCGATCCGGTAGCCTATGCAGCCTCCCGGATGGGTGAGACTGCCGGTCCGAACCACCACCCCTTCGCGCGGCCGAAGCACGTCTCCGGATACGAAATCGCGGCAGTCGAGATTTGCCTTGCAGACGTTCATTTTCACCGGAAACCACGGCGGCCGTATGAACTCATCGATAATCTGCCGGGTCGTCATGCGTCCTGCAAGATGCCCGGACCAAAGCGTAAGCTTGACGCTCGGGTCGAAGATAGGCGCAAAAGCCGGCAGCCCGATGATGTGATCGTAATGGCAATGGGTGAAAAGCAGGTCGAAATCGGTCACATCCGACGCCTGAAGCGCCTTGCCGGCAGGCCGCAGGCCAGAGCCTGCGTCGAACAGAAGCGTATGCTTGCCGCATCGCATCTCAATGCAGATTGTGTTGCCGCCATAGCGAGCGAATTCTGGCCCGGATACAGCAATGCTGCCGCGCACGCCCCAAAATCTGACCAGGAAAAAATCGTCGTCCATGCTACCTTTGGCCCATCATAGCTCTAGGCGCTTCGTGCGTCGATCAGATCCGCGGTCGTATGGCTTAGCCGATCGGCAAGAACCCGCAATATCTCGATGGTCATTTCCGGGAACTCCTTCATAAGCCTCAGGAAATGATCCTTGCGGATTCTCAAGGCCTCCAGATCACTTGCCGCGCTGACGGTGGCAGTGCGGGAGCTGTTGCACAATATGGCGATCTCGCCGACAATCGAATTTGGCAGCAGTTCGGCAACTTTCATCGGCCCGCTGTCGGAATCGACCAGAATATCCGCCCTGCCTGAAAGGATGACATAGGCAGCGTCTGCCTCGTCGCCCTGCCGGAAAAGAATCTGGCCGGCGCTGTAATTCACGCGATCGGATGTGAACGCGAGCAGCTTGAGCTTTGCCGGCTCAATGCCAGAGAACAAGGGAACGCGTTGCAGCATTCCAACTTCATCCTTGAGCAGCATTGTCGCAAACCTTCCTAAATTCGCGTCTGCCAGACTATGACAGAAGTTCCTTGAAGATACCGTTCTCTGCCAAAAGTGTCTCGTGTGTACCGTCTTCCACCAATTGACCCGAGTCAAAGACCATAACGCGATCGAACATCATCGCCATTGCCGGACTCGTCACGACCCACACAATTGCCGGCGAATGGCCGTCGCGTCTGGCTTCCTCGAGCACGTTTCGCAGCACCTTGTCCTGAATGCGCTGGTCGAGCGCCGACAGCGGCCGGTTGAGAATGAGAAAATCGGGACGCTTGAGCAGAGCCCGGGCAACATCGAGCTTCTGTCGCTGTCCGCCGGTCAGCCGCCTTCCACCGGCGCCGACGTTGAAGTCCAGGCCGACATCCAGAAGCTCGGCATAGAGCCCCAGCTCGTCAAGAATGTCATAGACGATGGAGCGTATGCGGTCCGGGGCGTCGGGATGGTTGTTTCCCACACGGCCGAATAGGACATTGTCCATGACGGTGGCCGCGGCAATGTATTTGGCAGGATCATACCGTTCGATCGCGTTGTGCAGTTCGGGCGGCAGGTTTTCATAGAACTGGTTGCGTGCGGCGACGATCTTGCTCATCAACTCGTCGGTCAGCAGGCCGAAGCGGTGCCGGGGCTCGATATAGGCAAAGCTCAAGGTGATGATCATGGCGCGGTCGGCCTCCGAAACCGCCTCGTAGGGGCGGTTCTTGAGCCGCTGCAGCAAGGTCTCGTAGGCGGGGATCTCCTCGGCGCTCATGAAGGCGAGCTGCTGGAAGAACTGGTGATCTGGCGGCAGGTCGGCAAACAGCTCGATCGCCTGTTCGGCGATCTCCATGCCCATCTCGTAGAGCGTGCTGTCGAGGCCGGCCTGCTTCAGCACGGAAGCAAAGTAGGGATTGGCCGCCAGAGCCTTGTCGGCCAGTTCGGGGCCGGCGGCGGCGCCGAAAAGCAAGTTCTGGCCGATCGTCGCTTCCGTGTTGTAAGCGCCCGGCTCGAAAGGAACCACCAGTTCGCGCAGCCCTTCCTGTTCCAGCCGGGTTCGCAGCGCTGCACGCAGTTCGACGATCCGCCCGGCGAGCTTCGTGTGACGCGTGAGGTCGGCCGAAGAGCGCAAGCCAAGATCCAGAATGTCGCGCGACAGAAGAACCGCGTCGAGCACCCGGCGCACCGCTTCAAAGAGGTCGTGCGGGCCGGTAGCACCGGCGGAAGCATAGTCGATCCAGTCGCTATGGACGTCGAAATCCGGATTGCCCGACCGGCGCGCCTCGTCCATATTCCAGCGCTGCTGGTCTGCCGCGGCGCCGTCATAAGTCACCGATGTCAGCGGTGCATGCTTCAACCCGTAGAGCAGGTTATCGCGCAGGCTTGCTTGGAACAGGAAAACATCCGACGAGGCGTAAGACATGCGCCGGCCGGTCACGGCTTCGGGGAGTTCAAGCAGGTCATCGGCGCCCGAAGCGACCTTTCCACTCTCTGGCCAGTTCAGACGCGCGAAGGCTTCTGCTAGCGCCTCCGCTCCGCCTGTCGGGGTGCTGACCAGCGCCACCGTCTCAGCCGGCTTGACCTGCATGGAGACACGGTTGAGGAGCATTGCACCGCCATCGTCTGCCATGGAGAGACCGACCGCCGACAGCGGGTTTGTCATCGGACCGGGATCGTCGATCGTCAGTGCCGCGATTCCCGGCGCAATGATATCCTCGACGGTGAACTGTTCAACGACCTGCTGATATTTGACCTGGACATCCTGCCGATCCTGATCCCAGTCGATCAGTTCCTTCATCGGTCCGGGCAGGTCCTTGTAGGCTCCGATCACCGCCACGAGTTGGCCGACGTCCAGCCGGCCCCCGATGACCAGATACCCGCCGATCATGTAGAACAGAAAGGGCGTGAGCTGTGCGAGAAAATTGTTGAGGAACTTTACCATGAATTTCCATTGGTAAAGATCGAAGCGGATCTTGAAGATGAGCCCTAGCCTAGCAGCTATGTCGGCGCGCTCGTAGTTCGACGTATCGTGGACGTGAACCGCGCCGATGCCGTCAACGATTTCGCCAACCCGGCCAGAAAGCGCGCGCGCCGTCAACTGCCGTTGGCGCCCAAGCACGAGCAGCCGCCGCCGCATCCGCGGGATGAGTACGATCTGGATGATCACGATCACCACCGCTATCATTCCGAGCCAGACGTTCTGGACCATGATGAACAGCATGGCCGTCAGCGCCTGGCCGCCGAGCAGCACCGGCTGCAGGAAGGCATCGCCGATAAAGCCGCCCAGCGGCTCCACCTCATCCTTCACCATGGTCGCCACTTCGGCGGATTTCACCCGCTTGAAGTAAATCGGCGGAAACCGCAGCACACGATCGATCAGATCGAAGCGAATACGCCGCAGCATGCGTTCGCCGAGGCGGCCCTTGTAGGTGTTGATGTAGAGTTTGAACAGGCCGTTGATGACGACCAGCAAGAGGAACACAAGGCTCAGGGCAAGCAGCGTCTCCTTGCGGTCAAGCTGAAAACCGGAGAAGAACTGGACCTCGCCAATGAACGGCAGGTTATAGTGCAATCTCATGAAGGGCAGGGTCGTGCCGGGTTGCTCGAACCCCTTCCCCTGGATCGGGCCGTTGACGATCAGCTTCGGCAGGTCGAAGGACATGAAATATGGGATCATCGAAAGCAGGACGATCATCAATATCCAGATCTGCTGCTTCCGGGTGTGCGTCCAGATATAGCGGGCTAGGCTGGGTTCCATATGCGACTGTCAGTTTGGAGGATGCAGGCGGTGAAAGCACCTGCTGGCAAACGATGTATCGGCAATGTCTTCGCGGATGGACGCCGCTGGTCGGGACAGACGCAATCGGCCCCCTTCGCCACCGTGCAACGGCGAAACGGCTGGCGGCATCGTCTTATCCGCAAGTCGAACAGGCTCGCGTGAGGCAATATTGCGTTGTGTCGCCCGAAATCCCAACATAGAGGACGAATATGATGGATGTCACACAAGCACGCAATGCCGGCGGGCACGAACAAGCCTTGGATCTCGCCCGGGGAATTGCCGCCTATGTCGACCACCCTCTCGTCGCCGGGCTGGCGCGCGTCATCGCCAAGCATCCGACGGCCGACATCGCCAACGCCTTCAACCACAAGCAGGTCGCTTGCAAGATGTGGGCGCTCGACGAGCTGTTTGGAAGCTGCGGCGGCCGGTTCGGGCGTATATGGGTGCTGGGTGGATGGTACGGCGTATTGCCGGCAATGCTTTTCAACGACGCCCGTTTCGACATTGCGGCGATCGACAGCATCGACATCGATCCGGAAGTCGGGCCGGTCGCCCGGACCCTCAACCGGGAAGCCGGCGACCGCTTCCGGGCGCTGACGGAAGATATGTACGCACTCGACTATGCCGCCGGGCGGCCCGACCTAGTGGTCAATACGAGCTGCGAACACATAGCCGAGCTGGGTGCCTGGCTTGCCCTGCTTCCGCGGGGCACGAATGTGCTGCTGCAATCGAACGATTACTTCAGCGAGCCGACGCACATCAACTGCGTGGCTTCGCTTGCAGCCTTCGAAGCAATGGCGGCGCTACGGGAGATCAGGTTCTCCGGCGAACTGCCGACAAAAAAATATACGCGCTTCATGCTGATTGGAACTGTTTGAAGCGCGTTTCGCGAATCCAACGAGATGCGACCTGCGTTAGGATTTCGAGGACCAGGTTCGTTGCCGCTCGCGCAGGATTTGCGCAGAGTGACGGGCGCCTTCCAGATCGAGACGATGCGCCGCTGGCGCCGGTCCCGCAAGCGCCTGTTCGATCGCTTGCGCCAGACACTCAGGCGTCAGGTCCTTTTCCATCCGCACCGTTGCAAGGCCGAGCTCTTCGAGCATAAGGGCTCGAACCGTCTGTTCCGTTTCCCCGCCGGCTGCAAAGGGAACGAGCAGCGAGCGACAGCGCGCGCGCAGGACATCGCAGACAGTGTTGTAACCCGCCTGCGAGACCGACAGGCGGGCGCCGGTCAGCAAGCTGGCGAAATCCTCGCGAAACCGGAAGATGGACAGGCGCGGCGTCGCATCGCGTGTAATCGCGTCAAATTCGTCCTTCGGCAGGTTTGGGCCGGTGATCAGACACCATTTCCAGGCGTTGTCGGCATTCCGCGCTAATGCGATGGTGGACCGGACAAGGCTCTTTCCGGCGGCCCCGCCGCCAACCGACACCACAACGTCGAAACGCTCGGAGGCCGCGGGCGCTGGTGGCGCGGCAACGAGCCCTGTGTACGCAACCTCGGCCCTGATCGCTCCCGCCAGTGGAAATGTCTTGTCGATGGTTGCGAAAGCCGGATCGCCATGGACCATGACAAGGTCAAAATGCCTGTTAACGAGATCGACCGTTTCCTCGTTTCGGCCCGGCTTGACGCGCTCCTGAAGGATATCACGGACTGACGTCACCAGCAGCGGTCTGGGCGACGCCGCGTCGATGGCCTCGATCAGCGGCAAGAGTTCGAAACGCATCTGCCGGCGCCCAAATGGAAACGCCTCGACAATGACGATATCAGGCCTGCAATCCCGGAATGCCTGCAGCAGCATCTCTGAACGCCGTTTCTTGAAATCATCGTCGATGGGCTTGCCCTGCAGGTCGACAAGACCGGAAAATCCTTCATCACCGGAGGTGACAGATGGCAGGGTTACAGATATTGCCCCCAATCCCGGAAACCCCGCGACCGGCGCTCCGCCAGTGACGATGGTTACGTCAAACCCGTCATCGACCAGAGCCGCCGCGACGCGGCTGGAGCGCGCGAGATGGCCGATGCCGAGCAGGTGCTGGACATAGAAGAACGCGCGCAGCCGCTTCATTCGGCGGCCCGCCACTCCCGTTCGAACAGCTCCTTGAGCTGTCCAATGCTTGCTATGTGATCGAAATTGCCGCGCACGCGCGCCTCTGCGGTGTCGCCGAGGCGGGCACGCAGCACGGGATCACGGATCAGCCGCTCCAGCGCCTGTGCCAGGGCAATTGGGTTTTCCGTCGGAACCAGCAGCCCGGTTTCATCCGGCGATAAAAGCTCCGGCACGCCGGAAATATCGGTCGACACGCAGGCAAGCCGCTGGCTGGCCGCCTCCACCAGAACATTCGGCAGACCATCGCGGTCACCATTTGCGGTGATCCTGCAGGCCAGGGCGAAGATATCGGCGCGGCGGTAGTGCTCAAGCACCTCTTCCTGCGCGAGCGCGCCTTTCCAAGAGATGCGACCATCCAGTCCGAGCTTTTGCGCCAACGCCTTGAGCCGTTCCAGTTCCTCGCCGCCGCCAATATGCTCGAAACGCCACGCTAAATCACCGGGCAAGAGGGCAAGGGCCTCCAGCAAGGTGTCGTAACCTTTCTTTGCAACGGCGCGCCCGACACTCAGAACGATAACCGGTTCGTCCGGCGCCGAGCCGTCATGCTGTTTTCGTGCCTCGCCGAAAATGCCGAAGCGATCAAGGTCGAGCCCATGATAGCTCAAATGCACTGACGAGTTGCCGTCGGCGAGTTTTTTCAGACGGTCGAAGCCGGTTTTCGTGCAAGTTACCGTCCAGCGCGCCGAGGAAAGCTTGCTGGCCAGATCCCAATCCGCCGAAGTCCAGATGTCCTTGGCATGGGCCGAGCAGCTCCAGGGCAGACCAAGAAGCTGGCTGGCATAGCGCGTCACCGATGCCGGCGTGTGCGCGAAATGCGCATGCAGCCATACCGCGTCTTCGGGCCATTCGGCCGCTAGCACGAGCGCTTGCCCGAAACGGCGCGCGCGATTGCGCGTAAAGTCGCGCGGCATATCGACGGCCAGCGATCCCAGTGCACGCCAGAAGCCCGGCCGCAGCAAACAAGCAGAAAGCGAGCGAACCACGCGCAGCGGCTCTTCATGCAGATATTCCGGCAGATAATGGACGGGCGCTTTGATCTCGTCATGCACGGGGTGGCGTTTTGCGTCGGTCGGCCGCCTGAGCGCGACGAGTATCAGATCGAACCCCGCACGCTCCAGTCCGAGCAGTTCCTGCGCGATGAAGGTTTCCGAGAGCCGCGGATAACCCTTCAGAACCACGACGATCTTGCGATGTTGCAACTCAGTTCATGCCTTCAATAACCGAAAGGTGAGGGCCAGCCTGCCGGTCGAGCAGTTCCGCGACGATTTCGGAAATATGAGGGAGCCCTTCCAGGGTCAGATGTGGATTACTCTGGGATGGACGAGGCCGATTCGGCAGCGCCACCAGTGCATCGGCAAATCGCTGGGAGTCCTTGGCTTCCTCCGGCAAAAGCATTTCGACGAGGCCCAGTTCGGCTGCGCGCCGCGCGCGGATCAGTTGTTCCTGGCGGGGTTCGATGCGCGGCACGATGAGCGCCGGCTTGTCAAAAGATAGTATCTCGCAATAAGTATTGTAACCGCCCATCGCCACTACCGCCTTGGCGCCGGCAATCAGGTCTTCCATGCGGTTGTCGAACTCGATAATCTTGATGTAGGGGATCGTGGCCCCCTTCTTCAGCAACTTGTTGCGCTTGCGAGCCGGCATGTAAGGCCCAAGCACGATCAGCGCCTTGTGCTGCAATTTCGGATCCTGCTGATAAGCGTCGATGACGTCGTGAATCAATTCGGCGCCGTCGCCGCCGCCACCGGTGGTAACCAGGATATAGTCGCCCTCTGGCCGGTGGCCGGGCAACTGGTTCCGCTGCAGGCTCCGTTGCAGGAAACCGACGAATCTCATTTTTGCCCTGACAGCCGGCGGCACATCCAAGCCGGTCAACGGATCGTAGAAATCCGGCGGGCCATAGGCCCAGACCTTGTCGTAGAACAGGCCTATCTTGCGCATCACATCCCTGCGCGCCCACTCTGCTTCGAGCAGATGCGGTGCATCCATCACCTCGCGCAGGCCAAGCACCAGCGTGGTGCCCCGCGTCTTGAGGTAGGACAGCGTGTCCTCAATCTCACCGCGCAGGCCGAGCGGTTCCTTGTCGACGATGAAGATATCCGGCCGGAAGGTCTCGGCTGTGTGGCGGATGATCGACTGACGCATCCTTAGCGTCTCATGCAGATCGATGTCCTTTTCCAACGAGGTGTATTCGCCGTTGCGCAGCTTGATGACGCTGGGGATCTTCACGAAGTCGACACGGGCGCGGTAGTCGAAGGCGCCAGCGATAGTCGCACCCGAAATGATAAGCACCTGAAGCCCACGGAAATCCTCGACTAGCGAATGCGCAATAGTCCGGCAGCGCTGCAAGTGGCCGAGCCCGAACGTGTCGTGGCTGTACATGAGAATTCGTGCGTTTTCTGCGTGCTGGGTCATTCTTGAACGTCTCTTAAAATTCTCGCCTTGACACCGTGAGTGGCCCGCCGGCTTCGAAACCATCCTGGGTTTGGCCGCAATTTTCAATTTTATATTGCTTCTATGGAATGCCGTTCAGATATGCTTTCTGATCGCGAGTCCGAGACTAGATGGGTTGGCGAATATCGCCGCGCGGGTGTGAGCAGAGACTTCCTGTTATATTGTGGGATGGATCGAAGAGGAAAGCGATGTCAAAAAAATCGGCAGAAATCATCCCTCTTGATTCCAATCCGGACTGGTAAAGGTGAAATTCCCCTATCTTGCCCATATAGCCAATTGCTTGATCGGTATACGAAAGGACAAGGTCGCTGGCGTCGCACGGCGCATTCTTGTAGAACTCATTCGTGCGCCATTGCACTCGCCTCGGGACCAAAGGTGCCGCCCATTATTCTCTTGACGGGCGGTCTCATTGTGATTCACCGACCAGAAATTGAGCCATCTGTCGCCAAGCTAGCCGGAATTTCAGCAAAAATCGAGTGGATGCCAGCGCGGTCGCAACACACCACCCGCTGCAGGGTGTGTGCGACACCGGTTGCTTGTCGATCGTTATGGCCCATGCCAATGCCTTATTGGAGCGGTGACGGTACTTCTTTAAACGGCTTGGGCAGGCCGTCGAACGTCGTGAGGTACAAAAATCGCCCGATTGGTCCCGATAGTTGGTGAACCCTCGAAAATTCTTTGCGGCGAATTCCCTTTAAAACCAAAAGCGTAATTTTTTGACGGCTCTGGTGTCGGTCTCTTTTGGGATTATAGGGATATTAGTGCAATTTCAATGAGTTATAGGCTACTTGATCATGCCTTGCGGATCGAGCCGCTTGTCGGCCAGCCATTCGACGACGCGTGGCAACAGCCGGCGATTCAGGCGCGAGCCGGCACGGGATCGCGCACGGAGTGGATCACCTTGTCGGCACCGAAGCGTAGCGCCCGCTCGAGGCGAGCTTCATCGATGTCGGCCACGATGCAGCGGGCACCATGCATTTTGCCAACCTGCAGCACCGTGACGCCGACGGTTCCGGCACCCTGATCAGCAGTATCACAGAGCCACAGCCGGTGCGGTCGAGGACGTTGGCGGCAATCGAAATCGGTTCGGCCAGCGCCGCCAGACTGAACGGCATGTCGGCCGGAATTGGAATGGCATTATGCGCCGGGACGGCGACGAAGTTACGGAAACCGCCGTCGCGATGGACGCCGATCACTTCGAGGTGGGCGCAGACATTGGAACGGCCGATCCGGCAGGGATAGCAGTGGCCGCACGACACCACGGGGTCGACCACCGCGCGGCCTCCTCCCACGGCAACGCCGGTCACATGGCGTCCGAGCGCGGTGACGGTGCCCGCGAACTCATGGCCGATGACGCGCGGATAGAACGGCGAACGGATTGGAGCCATGCAGGATGTGAATGTCGGAGCCACAGATGCCGGCACGGCTGACGTGAACGACCACTTCGCTGGCGCCGGGCTGTGGCATGGCGCCCGGCCGGATTTCTAGCGACTGCGGCGCGCTGACAAGAACCTCAGCATGAACACTCCAGCTAAGTATACTAGTCGACAATTGCCATGGCTAACAGATCGTCAAGTTGGTGCGCGACCAGAGGCCTCCTGATGAGGCGATCGAAGCGGAACGGGCCGGGGATAATTGGACAAGCGTTTCGGCGCTTCTCGCCTAGCGACGTCGTCGAGTCTCCGATGGGACATGCCAGACTTGTAAAACGTCCGCTAGGGCCATCCCGAAGTCGCGAAGCTGTCAGTCGGGTTCCGGCCCCATTTCCGCCGTTCTGGACCCTGCTCCCAACGTTCGTAAAACGAGGTCAGCTATGGTCGGCAGTTTGGGGTCGCGGGAGCATACGAAACGATACGGGAAGCTTTCAGATTCTGGCCCACGAAAAACTCAACAGAACCAAGGATTTTAATATGCCCTCCGGGCCCACCATTATCGTCAAACTGCTTTACAACACAGGGCGGCGCGAAAGGAATCGAACTGCCCGTTATGCGCTCGTTCGCAATTGACGACCCAAATTCAGTAGCGTTTGTTCAATCTTCGCAAATGGCAGCAATGCGCTTCAAGTCGGCCGTTCGACACTGGGTGATCTCCCGAAAGCTGACATCGCCTCTGAAGTCAACTGCGGTCGCTCCTGCGCACGCCCCATAGCACGACCGGCCGCGGGCAATTCTCCATCCGTTCGGGCGGATGCAGTCCTTCGGCGCGATAGCGGGCTAACTCTCAGCAAATATATGCGCCGTGCTTCCGGGCTGATCGAGTCTCCAGATGCGGGCTATACACGCGCGCATCTCGTCGGCGGTGGCGCCGCCTCGAAATTCGGCAAGGCGTATGGCCTTGGCTTCCAGTTCCTGTTTCGCAAGCGTGTTGCCGGGGTCGCCCTTGGGCTCGTCGACGCGGGTATCGAGTTTGCGGCCGTCAATGGTCATGACGCTCACCTTGCCGACCCATTGCTTGGGATAAAGTCTGTCGATCTCGGCGTCGAACTCCATCCGCACCTTGGCGCGGAAACGGGCGACGCGCGTGTCGGCAAGTGCTTGGTGTTCGAACGCGTCGAGATCGGCGACGCCATGGACGGCGATGAGGCCCAACACTGTGCCCATGGAGAACTTCGCCTGGTGGACGGTTTGTGGAATGACCACCGCGCCCAGGACATCGATGGCTCCCTGATGGACATGGGTTACCACATCAGCGATGTCGTCCGGACCGAGCCCCTCGCCGCGCATGAGAAGCTGCAGCGCATCAGCGGCCGGATGGGTGTGCCGGCAGGCGGCGTGCCATTTGAAGGAGGTCTCCTCGGTTGCCCAACGGCTGCCGAGGCCGTCCGTCAGGCGGGCCGGATCGGCGTCGCTGGACATGCCTGAAGCCATGCCCTTTTTCCCTTCGAGGATCTGCGCGGCCCCCTTGAAGCCATCGCGTGCCAGATAGGCAGAAAACAGGCCGTTGGCGGCGGCTCGCGCCGTATGAAGCTGCTTGGAATCGGCGGCATCGCGCAAGAATTCCCAGAGCCCTGCCGCCTGGGTGCCGGCGGAGCCGAGAGCATGGTTGAGACCGGCTGCGTCCAGTCCGATCAATCTGCCGACCGCCGCGGCCGCGGCGACAGCGCCAGCGGTGCCGGTGGTGTGGAATATCTCGTAGTGCGAGCGTCCGAGGAATTCTCCTACGCGGATGCCCACTTCATAGCCGGCGATGCAGGCAGTCAGGACGTCGCGGCCGGTCTTCCCCTCAGCCTCGGCAACCGCCAGGACCGCCGGAAAGATCACGGCCGCCGGGTGAAAGACCGAGCCGTTGTGAACGTCGTCCTGTTCCACGATATGGGAGGCCGCCGCATTGACCATCGCCGCGAAATAGGGGCTTGTGCGCCGCCGCGTCGGGATGATGGTGCTTGGGCCGTCCGCCGGCCCCATGGCACGCGCAAAGCCGTCGATGATCTCGACCTGGTGCGCACCCTTGCCGGCCAGCGCCGAGCCGAGCCAGTCGATCATCAGTCCTTTCGCGAAATGAACGACGCGCGGCGGGATCTGTTCGAAGTCGAGTTCGGCGATGAACGAGCAGAGCCTGGCGGTCGGCCAATCGGCGGTGTCCGTGCTCATCTGTTGCTCCTCCTCTGGCATGCCCTTTAGACCAAAGCGGCCCGGCGCAGGACCTGCCTTGCACGTTCGATGACCGGCCGATCCACCATCTCGCCGTTCACCTGGCTGGCTTCGCCTGATGAGGCCGCGCCAATGATGTCGCGTGCCCATGTGATGTCATTTTCGCTCGGGCGAAAGCCATTGCGAATCGGCTCGATCTGCCTCGGATGGATGGCCATCTTGCCGCCAAAACCCATCTTCATGGCGTGGCGGGCGTCATCCTCCGTGATTTCAGGATTGCTCAGGTCGGTCGTTACGCCGTCGATCGGCGCGGCCCGGCCAGCGGCGCGCGAGCGCCAGACGATTTCGCTGCGAGCCGCAAGCAGGATCAGCCGATCATGCGCGCAACCGAGATCGAGCGAGAAGTCGACCGAGCCGAAGGCGACGGCAACGACGCCGGGCGTGGCCAATATGTCCGGCAGATTGGCAAGGCCGACAGCACTCTCGACCAGCGCGATGACGGAAACGCTGCGTGCCATGTGCCTGGTGATATCAGTAATGTCTTCCGGCCGCTCGGCCTTGGGCAGCATGACGGAGACGCCGTCGAGGCGCCGCACGGCATCGATATCCACTTCGTGCCAGGGTGTGCCGACGGCGTTGATGCGAACCACGACCGCGGATGTCAGCACGGCTGCATGGGCAACGACTGCTTCCCGGGCGCGCTCCTTGTCGCCAGGGGCGACGGCATCCTCGAGGTCGAGAATGACCGCATCCGCGCCGCTGCTGTCGGCCTTGGCAAAGCGCTCCGGCCGCGAGCCGGGTACGAAGAGCGGCACCACAGGCGTGACGAAGCTCACCATTGCGCCGTGGCCTTCACCGTCACATGGCCGTCGGCCGACCGTACCTCGAGGGCCATGCCATCTTGGCCTCGGGATGTTGCGCTCAAAAGCAGGCGCTGCGGGCCGGTCGCGGGATGCACGCCGCGGAACGAGAAACGGCGCGGCGACGTGCCGGCAATGGCGGTGGCGAAGTTCATCAGCAGCGTCGCCTGCAACGGGCCATGGATGACGAGCCCGGAATAGTGCTCGACCGTCGTGGCGTAGGGCGCGTCATAGTGGATGCGGTGCCCGTTGAACGTCAGCGCGGAATATCGAAAGAGCAGCACGGGATCGACGTTGATCGTGCGCTCGTGCGATGCGGCCAGGGGCGAATTGGCCGGCGGGGCAGGGGTCGCCGCAGCAGCTTCGGCGGCGCGATAGACGATGGTCTGGTCCTCCTCGATCACCGGACCGGAATCGTTGGCAATGTCGTGCCGGACCGTGACGAAGGTGAGGGGGCCGCTGCGGCCATGCTTCTCCTCTATGGCGGTCAATGTCGAGCGGCGGCGGATGGGGTCGCCGGAGCGGATCGTCGCCATGAAACGCACGTCGCTGGCAGCCCACATGCGGCGCGGAAGCGGCACCGGTGGCAGGAAGCCGCCTTTGGCCGGGTGCCCGTCAGGTCCGAGTTCACGCATGGCGGCAATGTCCGGCGTCAGGCACCAGTGCAGTCCTGGCGGGGCCGCGCCCTCGGCAGTCTGCGCCGCGTGGTCCCCAAGCGTGGCGCCAAAGCTGGCCAGCAGGCGCGGGGTGACAATGTCCTCGACCGTGTGTGTGCGTCCAACCCATTCCTGCAGCGTGGTTATGTCCAGGCTCATCAGGTCCTCGTCAGGCGGCGAATTCGGACCGGATCCGGTCCGTATCGGCGCCAAGGGCGGGAACGCTGGGGACCGTTGCGAACCCCTCCGACCGCCCTGCCGGCATCGGCACGGAGATGCGCCTGCCGTCCGGCAGCGCCACCTCTGTCCGGCGCAACGCCTTGTGGTGCGGCAGGTCGTTCATTGCGCTCACCTGGCCCCAGGCGATCTGCGCCTCGTTGAGACGGTTTATAGCCACTTCGCAGTCGATTGCCGCGAAGATCGGTTCGATCTCGGCGTCGAGTGCCGTGCGATTGGCCACCCGCCAGGCATTGGTGGCGAAGCGTTCGTCGGCGAACAGATCCTGCCTTTGCAGCACGAGCGTGCAGAAGCGCTTCCATTCATTGTTCTGCTGGATGGACACGACCACGCTGCCATCCCGACAGGCATAGGGTCGATAGGGGTAGATCGAAGCGTGCGCCAGGCCATATCTCTGGGTCTCACGGCCCGCATATTCGTAGTGCAGCAGCGGCACGGTCATCCAATCGGCCATGGCGTCGAACATGGCAATCTCGACAATGCGACCGCGCCCAGTCTTCTGGCGCGCGAGCAAGGCTTCGAGGATCGCTGCATGGGCATTCATGCCGGTGGCGATGTCGGCGGCGGAAACCCCGACCTTGCTCGGCGTGTCCGGTGTGCCGGTAACGGCGCAGATGCCGCTTTCGGCCTGCACCAGCATGTCGTAGGCGCGCATGGCCGCGTAGGGCGTGTCCTGCCCGTAGCCAACGATGTTGATGGCTATCAGCCGAGGAAACTCCTTCGCGATTGTATCGGCCGAGAGGCCGAGCCTGTCGATGGCGCCCGGCACGAGATTCTGCACGAGGACGTCGGCGCGCGCGACCATCCGGTGCAGGAGAGCCAGGTCGTGCTCGGTCTTCAGGTCGAGCACCGCGCTCTCCTTGCCGCGGTTGAGCCAGACGAAGTAAGCGGACATGCCCTCCACTGCGGAATCGTAGTGACGCGCGGTTTCGCCTTCCGGGCGCTCGATCTTCACGACGCGTGCGCCGGCATCGGCAAGGCGGACCGTGCAGAGCGGAGCGGCGACGGCCTGCTCGATCGAAACGACAAACAGGCCCTCCAGTGGGCGGGCGCCGTCAGACATTGCGCTGCACTCCCGAGCGCGCCAGCACACCAGGCTTCAGCCGCTCGTTCTTGCCGTAGTCCTCGGCTGCGTGGAAGAACAGATGCGGCGTGCCATCAATGTCCTCAAGCCTCTTGCGGTAGGCTTCCAGATAGGCCTTGCGGCCATCGTCGCCGACACGGCCCGGCATATAGGCGACGAAGGGCGGCAGCACGTCGAAGCCGGAATAGCGCAGCAGACCATTGTGGATCGGCCACAGCACCGTGAGGATGTCGCCGTCGATGCCATCGGGCGCGTAGGTGTCGGCCGACGTGCCCGTGGTGGCGGCCACCATGGCGAGCTTTCCCCTGAACATGCCGGTGTCGTATTTGCGGCCCGGCATATAGGCGAAACCGCGCGCGAAGACGCGATCGGCCCAGCCCTTGAGCATTGCAGGCATTCCGAACCACCAGACCGGGAACTGGAACAGCACGAAGTCCGCCCGCTTCAGTTTTTCGATCTCGGTATTGATGTCGGCCGAGAGTGCGCCGGTCTCGTAGGCGGCGGTCTGCTCGCGCGACAGGCTGAAGAAGTCCGGATCGTTGCGCTCGCCTGATATGTCGCCAGGCCCGGCGACAGGATTGAAGCCCATCGCATAGAGGTCGCTGACGACGACGTCGTGGCCTGCGCGGGTCAGGGTCTCCACGGCGAGATCCTTCATGGCGCCGTTGAAGGATTTTGCTTCCGGGTGGGCATAGACGATGAGGACGTTCACGGACGACTCCTAGTAGGAACGCGGCAGTCCAAGCACGTGCTCGGAAAGGTATGACAGGATGAGGTTGGTCGAGATCGGCGCGACCTGATAGAGACGCGTCTCGCGGAACTTGCGCTCGACATCGTATTCTTCAGCGAAACCGAACCCGCCATAAGTCTGGATGCAGACATTGGCGGCTTCGTTCGAAGCGTCGGCCGCCAGCATCTTGGCCATGTTCGCTTCGGCGCCGGGGTTCTTGCCGGCCTCGTAGAGGCTCAGCGCCTCGCGCACCATCAATTCGGCCGCGCGCATGTTGACGTAGGCCCTTGCGATCGGAAACTGGATGCCCTGGTTCTGGCCGATCGCCCGGCCAAACACATGCCGCTCCTTTGCGTAGGTGCTTGCCTTTTCGATGAACCATTTCGCATCGCCAACGCATTCGGCGGCAATCAGGATACGCTCGGCGTTCATGCCCGAGAGGATGTAGCGGAATCCCTTTCCCTCTTCGCCGATCATGTTTTCGGCCGGCACGCGCAGATCGTCGAAGAAGACCTCGGTGGTGGCATGGTTCATCATGGTGCGGATCGGCCGGATGGTGAGGCCGTTGCCAACGGCTTCGCGCATGTCGACGATGAGGACGGAGAGGCCGTCGGTCTTCTTCATGCCGTCCTTCAGCGGTGTGGTCCGCGCCAGAAGCAGCATCAAATCCGAATGCTCGGCGCGGCTGGTCCAGATCTTCTGGCCCTTGACCACGAAATGATCGCCATCGAGGCGAGCAGTGGTCTTGAGCGCACCCGTGTCGGTGCCGCTGGTCGGTTCCGTGACGCCGAAGGCCTGCAGGCGCAATTCTCCTGTGGCGACCTTCGGCAGATATCGCTGCTTCTGGGCTTCCGAGCCGTGGCGAACAAGCGTGCCCATCGTGTACATCTGGGCATGGCAGGCGCCGCCATTGCAGCCGGCGCGCTGGATTTCCTCCAGCACGGCAGCGGCGGCCGAAAGCGGCAGGCCCGAGCCATCATAGGCCTCCGGGATCAGGATCGAGAGCCAGCCGGCCTCCGTCAACGCTGCGACGAATTCACCGGGGTAGGTCATGTCCCTGTCGAGTGCGCGCCAGTATTCTCCGGGAAAGCGCGCGCACAACCTGGCGACGGCATCGCGAATGTCCTGGTAGTGTTCCATGAGGTTTGTCCGGCTTTTCGTCTTGCTGCAGGCCTCACTATCGCGCCTCGACGCCCTATCCGCAATGCAAGGCAGGCGTGAGCAGATATAACGAAATTCAAATGCTTATGGCGGAGGACCGAGAAGCTGGCCAACCCAGACGGCCCGCCCGACAAGATCCTTGGCGATGTCCTCGATCGCTTGTCCGGCAAACCGCGCCAGCCGCGAGGCAGGCCGGTCCGCCGGGTATGCAAGGATCAGGCGGCGCACGGGCACCGGATCGATCAACGGCGCGGCGGTGAGCAGCCCGGCGGTCACGTCGGCATGGATAGGAGCGAGCGGCAGGATCGTCCAGCCATGGCCGTTGCGCACTAGGTCCTTCAGCGCGGAGTATGAGTCCGCTTCGATGCCGACATCGAGCGTGATGCCGGCATCCGTGGCGCAGCGTTCGACGATGATGCGCAACCCGTGCTTGATGCTGGGCAGCAGCAGGCGCTTGCCCGCGAGCGAGGCGAACGATACGGCGCGCACGGTTGAAAAACCCGCGTCCGGCGGTCCGATCAGGAACAGGTTTTCCAGGAGCAGCGGGCGCGAGCGCAGCGAACGCGCCATGCGCGGGTCGTAGAGCACCGCAACGTCCACCTCGCCGCGGTGCATCCAGTCCAGCAGATAGCCGGTGTAGGCACTGACAAGCCTGAGCTTGGCCTTGGGATGGGCCTTGCCGAAGGCGGCCGCCAGCGGTAGCGAAATAATGTCGGCAACGGTGGGCGGCAGGCCGATGGCCACTTCGCCGGTTAGCGGCGCATCGGCGGGCGTGGCCGTGGCGCGAATCTCGTCAATCTCGGCCATCACGCGCATGGCGTGTGTCAGCACCTCCTTGCCTTGCTCGGACAGCACCATGCCGCGTCCGTGGCGCAGGAAAAGTGCAAAGCCCAATTCCTCCTCCAGCATGCGTACCTGCCGACTGAGTGCCGGCTGCGCGATGTGCAGCCGGTCGGCAGCCTTGCTGAGGCTGCCGAGTTCGGCGACGTGGATGAGCGTGCGTAGCTGCGATAACTCCATGAGCTATCGAATATCATTATATCTGATCACAATAAAGGGACGAAGATTAGATCGGACAGCCGAGGTAACCTGGTTCCAATCCAAATTCCCGGGGGTCCAAGGTGACGGCGAGCATAGAAGCAAAACATCCGCAAGCGGCAGCACTTGCAGCCGCTCCGGCGGCGTCTGAAAAGCAGTGGCCGGATCAGGTCTATGACGTGCTCAAGGCCGCCGGCATCAGCCAGATGTCCTACGTGCCCGACGCAGGCCACACCACATTGATTGAGCGCTTCAGCACGGATCCCGAGGTTGTCACCAATGTGCTGACGACGGAGGAGGAGGGCATCGCCATTGCCGCAGGCTCCTGGCTCGGCGGCAAGCGGAGCGTCGTGCTCATGCAATCCTCAGGCGTCGGCAATTGCATCAACATGCTGTCGCTTCCCGTGCAGGCGCGCTTTCCCCTGCTCGTCCTGGTGACGATGCGAGGCGAGTGGGCCGAGTTCAATCCGTGGCAGGTGCCGATGGGGCAGGCGACGGAGGCCTCGCTGAAGGCGATCGGCCTCAGGGTGCTGCGCGCCGAGACCGGTCCCGATCTCGTGGAGACGGTGGCGCAGGCAGCCTTGATGGCTTTCGACGCCGACCAGCAGATTGCCGTGCTGATCGGGCAGCGGCTGCTCGGCAAGAAGAAGTGGTGAGCGACATGAATTTACCGACGATGGACCGCCGGGTTGCGGTGAAGAAGCTGCTCGACGCCCGCGATGGCGCCCTGGTCGTGACCGGTCTCGGCTCGCCGAGCTACGACGTGCATGCTGCCGGTGACCGCAACGACAACTATTATCTGTGGGGCGCCATGGGCGGTGCTGCGCTGATCGGCCTGGGGCTTGCCCAGGCCCAGCCCGACAAGCGGGTCATGGTGATCACCGGAGATGGCGAACAGCTCATGGCGTTCGGTTCGCTGGCGACGATCTCGGTGGCGCGGCCGAAAAATCTCGACCTGATCGTGCTCGACAACCAGCATTTCGGCGAGACCGGCATGCAGTCGAGCCATACCGGCAAGGGCATTGGTTTCGACAAGGTCGCGGCCGCTTGCGGTTTTTCGAAGACCGCCGAGCTGCGTACGCTGGAGGAGGTCGACACGCTGTGTGAAGAGCTTCGGCATCCGGCCGACGGTCCGCGCCTTTTCGTGCTGAAAATCACCGCCGAGAACCTGCCGCGCTCGCTGCCGCCGCGCGACGCGGTCGAGGTCAAGAACCGCTTTCGCGCCCATCTGGGCTTTACCACCTGTTGAGGACCGATATGGCGCTGGTCAGTTTCCAGAACACGGTCGGCGGTCGGTTGCAATCGACAGCCGATACATTCGAGAGCCATGATCCGTTCACCGGCAGGCCCTGGGCGCTGATTCCGCGCGATGGACAGGCCGAGGTGGATGCCGCCGTAGCCTCCGCCAAGGCTGCTTTCCGGTCGAAGGAGTGGGCCGGGATCACGCCCACCGCGCGCGGCAAGCTGCTCGTGCGGCTGGCTGAGCTGATCGCGGAGAACGCGGATCGCATTGCCGCCATCGAGACGCGCGACAATGGCAAGCTGCTCACCGAAATGACGGCACAGCTGCGCTATATCCCGGAATGGTTCCGCTATTTCGGCGGTCTTGCCGACAAGATCGAAGGTGCGGTGCTGCCGATCGACAAGGCTGGCATGTTCGCTTTCACCCGCCACGAGCCGCTGGGTGTCATTGCAGCGATCGTGCCCTGGAATTCGCCGCTTTTGCTCCTGACATGGAAGCTCGCGCCGCTGCTGGCGGCAGGCAACACTGTCGTCATCAAACCGTCGGAACACGCCTCGGCCTCGACGCTGGAGTTCGTGAAACTGTTTGCGCGGGCAGGCTTCCCGCCCGGCGTGGTCAACACCGTTACCGGCATGCCGCTTGATGTCGGCGCGCCACTCGTCTCTCATCCCGACGTCGCCAAGATCGCCTTCACCGGTGGTGAGCCTGGCGGGATCGCGGTCTATCGGGCGGCTGCCGAACAGTTAAAAGTCGTCACGCTGGAGCTCGGCGGCAAATCGGCCAACATCGTCTTCGACGACGCCGATATCGAGAGCGCGGTCAACGGCGCGATCTCAGGCATCTTCGCGGCCAGCGGCCAGACCTGCATCGCGGGTTCGCGGCTGCTGGTGCATCGCAAAATCCACGACCGGTTCGTGGAGAGCGTCATAACGCTGGCGGCCAGCGCTCGACTGGGCAATCCGGCGCTGCAAGAGACGCAGGTGGGGCCGATCACCACGCAAGCCCAGCGCGAGAAGGTGCTGTCCTATCTCGGCATCGCGCGCCGCGAGGGTGCGCTTTGCGTGCTGGGCGGCGGCAAGCCGGCCTCGGGTGAATTGGCCGAGGGCTGGTTCGTCGAGCCCACCATCTTCACCGGCGTGAACAACACCATGCGGATCGCGCGCGAAGAGGTGTTCGGACCGATCCTTTCGGTCATTCCGTTCGACGACGAGGAAGAGGCTTTCGCCATTGCCAATGACAGCCCCTACGGGCTGGCGGCAGGAATATGGACCAGCGACATGGGCCGGGCGTTGCGCGGCGCGGCCGCAATGGAGACGGGGATGGTCTGGATCAATTCATACCGTGCCGTCTCCTACATGGCGCCCTTCGGCGGCTACAAGAGGAGCGGTATCGGGCGCGAAAGCGGGCAGGATGCCATCAATTCCTATCTGCAGACCAAGACGGTGTGGATAGACACCGCCGGCAAGACCGCCAATCCCTTCGTTATCCGCTAGGCTAGGCTTCGGTGGGAGAATCCCCTAGCCAAGCTCGGCCCATACTCCTTGAGACGGTGGCCGACTTACAAATGATCGAAGGATTGGACATGAGACAGGCAGGCAAGGTGGCTGTTGTCACAGGCGCGGCGCGCGGCATCGGACGCGCTTGCGCAGAACGCTTTTTGGCCGAAGGCGCGAAGCTCGTGCTCGGCGACATCAATGCCGTGGAGCTAGAAAAATGTGCCGCTGAAATCGGCACCACCGACAGCGTCCTGGCGGTCGTTACGGATGTCAGCAAGAAGGAACAGATCGATGGGCTGATTGCAGCGGCGGTGGCGAAGTTCGGCCGTGTCGACATCATGGTCAACAATGCCGGCATCGCTCCGGTCCAGGACTTTCTCGACATCACAGAGGCGGACTACGACAGGGTTCTCGCCGTCAATCTGAAGGGCGCGTTCATGGGCACCCAGGCCGCAGCCCGCCAGATGATCGCGCAAGGTGGAGGCGGCGTCATCATCAACATGTCGTCGATCAATTCGGGCCTCGCCAACCCGCGCGTCGCCACCTACGCGATCTCCAAGGGCGGCATGAACCAGGTCACCAGCACCGCGGCCGTCGCCTTCGCTCCCCATGGCATCCGTGTGGTCGGTGTCGGCCCGGGCACCATCGCCACGGACATGGTCATGGACGGGACATTCATCGATTCGGAAGAAATGAGACGGGCGGTTCTTTCGCGGACACCGCTCGGGCGCCTCGGCACGGCAGCCGAGATCGCCTCGGTCGTGGCGTTCCTGGCCAGCGACGACGCTTCCTACATCACCGGCGAGACGATCTACCCCGACGGGGGGCGCCGCGTGCTGAACTATACGGTCCCGATCAAGGAGTGAGAAGAATGGGGAGTGACGACATGGGTAATTTCGAAAAGCTGCATCACATCTGCATCGTCGTGCACGATATCGACAAGGCGCAGGCCTACTATGACTCCATAAGCATCGGGCCATGGGAGTCCTATCCGCCGCTGGCCGAATACGAAGAACTGCAGGTCCCAAGCCCCGAGGGTTTCAAGGCGATGCAATATCGGATTTGCAACTTGCCGAACGTTCAGCTGCAGCTGTGCCAGCCGAACGGCGATCCTTCACCGCAGCGAATTCATCTCGACAGCAAGGGTGAAGGTGTCTTCCATATCGGCTTCGAGGTTCGTGATGCGGACGCAGCCGAAACCAAGGCGAAAACCGACGGACTTGCCGTGCTGATGCGCGGGCGCCGGGAAAACCGCACCGGCT
Source organism: Mesorhizobium sp. M0491 (assembly GCF_040321265.1). Classification (NCBI taxonomy): domain Bacteria; kingdom Pseudomonadati; phylum Pseudomonadota; class Alphaproteobacteria; order Hyphomicrobiales; family Phyllobacteriaceae; genus Mesorhizobium; species Mesorhizobium sp. M0491. The sequence continues at coordinate 6,620 of NZ_JAMYRE010000024.1, read as the reverse complement.
TCACCTACTACGACACAGCCGACAAGGCAGGCGTGATCCTGCTGACCCGGGCGACCAATCTGCCCGGCAAATGATCTTCGCGCGAAGGATTGGGGCTGGACAAGGAGACGGGGCGACTGATCAGCTGCCCCGCAATTCCTGAAGCCGGTCGACCAGGAATTTGCCGCTGGTGATGATATGCATTTCCAAAAGGCCGACGGCGCGCAGCGTATCCTTGGCTTCGCACAGGTCGATGAGCTGCCAGTGGTCGCGGTCGGACTGGGCCTGGATCTCGGTGAGCGTCACCATCATGCGCGTGTAGCGTTCCAGCTGCTGGTAGATGCGCCCGACCAGTTCGATCGTCGCCTTGCGGCCGGACGGCGCGTAGAGCGCGGCGTGGAAGTTCCAGTTGAGCTGGTTCGAGTACTCGCCGGTCTTGCCCTGCTCCTGGTGCTGCTTTGCGCGCTCGCGGGCCAGCGCGAGGTCTGCCTCCGTCATCCTTGGAATGGCTAGGGCCAGCAGCCATGTTTCGATCCGGGCTCGCAATTCGTAGAGCTCGAGGATCTCGTCCAGGGAAATGGAGGTGACGACGGCGCCCTTGTGGGAAACCAGCGTGACGAAGCCTTCCGAATGAAGCTGATGCAGCGCCTCTCGCACCGGAATTCGGCTGACGCCGAACTCGGTGGCCAGATGCTCCTGCCGCAGCTGGAAGTTGGCCTCGTATTCGCCGATCAGGATCTTCTGCCTGATGGCATCGGCGACCTGGGTCGAGATGGTTTTCTTCTGTACGAGCATGAATCAGCCTGAGGCGGCCACCGTGTTTGTTGACTGGCGCCGTTTTGATTGAAGAAGTGGACGCATAGCACCGTTGTCACTGCGATGCCATGTCGCCCGTTTCGCTTCAGTAGACATGTTCCTCGATAGGCTGATTGCCAGCGATCCGTTCGTAGCGGAAGGCCGACAGGTCGACAGAGCGGTACTCGCCATAGGCAATGAGATCACTGACGCCCGACCCGGTCGCCGCTGCATGCATCATGCCGTGGCCGCTGAAGCCGGTGGCCAGGACAAAGTTCGACACCTCGGGATGCCGGCCGATGATGCCGCTGTGGTCGAAGGTGTTGTATTCGTAGAGCCCCGCCCAGGCGCGCAGCATCCGCAATTGCTCAAACCCGGGCACACGATGGGCGAGCGCCGGCCAGATCAACTCGTCGAACAGGTCGTAATCCACATCCAAGCCAAAATCGTCTGGATCGTTGTCGCGCACCGGCGGAATACCGCACAGGAAGAGCTGACCTTCCGGCCGCAGCCAGAAGCCGCTCGTGTCGAAGACGAAGGGGCAGTTTTCGATCCTTGCCGGCGTTTCGAAGACGAAGACGCAGCGCTTGCTCGGGACAACCGGCAGCTCGGCGCCGGCCATCATGGCAATGCCCGCGCTCCATGGTCCGGCCGCGTTGATCACCGTGCCGGCGGCAAGCCGGTCGCCATTGTCGAGCACCACTTCGCCGACCTTTTGGGGAGACGCCATGGTCAGTCCGGTCACCGTCGCGGCAAGATAGTTCACGCCCTGCGTGCGCGCCTTCCGACGGAAGGCCTGCATCAGGCCGGGGCCGTCGAACCAGCCTTCGCTGCCAAGGCCGAGCGAGCCAAGGGCGAGATCGTCCGTGTTGAGCCACGGGAAGCGTCGTGCCAGATCGACCTGCTCGATCAGTTCGGCGTCGACGCCCATGCCGCGCTGAACGCGATTCTTGGCACGCTGCGCGTCTGCCCGCTCGGGTGTCGCCAGCACGAGGTAGCCGGGCTCATGCAGGCCGATGTCGGCCAACTCGTCGCCGATGGCAAGCCGCGTCTTTACCTGGCGCAGGAAGTCGATGCTGAACTTCGACATGGCAATGTTGGGCGCCGTGCCGAACTGCTGGCGGATGGCGCTGGTCGACAAGGAAGACGAGGACGCCGTGTAGTACGGGTCCCGCTCGATCACCGCGATCCTGCCATCGAAATCCGGATTGGCTGACAGAAAGTAGGCGATCGAGCTGCCGACAACGCCACCGCCGACGATCACCACATCATAGCTTGTGCCCATACCAATCGCGTTCCCTATCTCGAATATCATCCGTGGCGACAAGGATTGGATATCTTCCTCTATCGGTCCACGTCCAAAACGAGACATAACCCGGTCTTCGATGCAGAAAAAGAGGTTTGACGTGAAAAACAGAATACATTATCCAATTTATAACAGATATCACCTGCCCGGCAACGTCGCGGCAGCCATGCCGAGGATTTCCCGTGGGCCTCATCGCTCCCCGTCTCGACGTCATCAAGCCAAGCCCCAGTATGGCGGTCACCGCGCGGGCAATCGAAATGCGCTCGGCCGGCATCGACGTCATCAGCCTGAGCGCCGGCGAACCGGATTTTCCGACGCCTCCGCACATCGTCGAGGCAGCCTACGAGGCGATGCGCAGAGGTGAGACGCGCTATACGGCGGTCGACGGCACCGCCGCGCTGAAGAAGGCGGTGGCCGGAAAATTCAGGCGCGAGAACGGCCTCGATTACAAGCCTTCGCAAATCAGTGTCGCGGGCGGCGCAAAGCAGATCATCTACAACGCCCTGCTGGCAACGCTGGCCCCCGGCGACGAGGTGGTTGTTCCAGCGCCCTATTGGGTTTCCTACACCGACATCGTCCTGCTCGGCGAAGGCAAGCCCGTGGTCGTTCCCTGCACGGAGGCGCAGGATTTCAAACTGACACCGCAAGCCCTGCGAGCCGCGATCACCGGGCGCACCAAATGGCTGCTGCTCAACACGCCTTCCAACCCGACAGGCGCCGTCTACAGCCGCGACGAACTTGCGGGGCTGGCGGGGGTGTTGCTCGATCACCCGCATGTGCACGTTCTGACCGACGACATCTACGAGCATATCCTGTTCGATGGACGTACCTTCCATACCATCGCCGGCGTCGAGCCGAGGCTGAAGGACCGTACGCTGACAGTGAACGGGGTGTCGAAGGCCTATGCCATGACCGGCTGGCGGATCGGCTATGCCGGCGGGCCGGAACCGCTGATCCGCGCCATGGCGACCGTGCAGAGCCAAAGCACGTCGAACCCGTCATCCATCTCGCAGGCCGCGACCATTGCCGCACTGGAAGGTGCCCAGGACTTTCTTCGCCCTCGGGCGCTCGAATTCCAGGCTCGGCGCGACCGCGCTCTGGAGCTGCTGCGCAAGATTCCCGGCCTTACCTGCCAGACCCCCGAGGGCGCCTTCTATCTCTATCCCAATTGCTCGGCCCTGATCGGCCGTCGCCGCCCGGACGGCACTCCTATCGGCAGCGACGACGACTTCTCGCTTTACCTGCTCGATCAGGCGCGGGTCGCGGTGGTGCAGGGCTCTGCCTACGGCCTGTCGCCGCATTTCCGCATTTCCATAGCCACGTCGATGGACCTGATCCAAAAAGCGATCGGGCGTATCGCCGAGGCTGTCGAAGCGCTGCGATAGGGCCGGCGATGGATCTCGACTTCGTCCAGAAGCTGATCGAATTTGTCTCGCGTTCGCCCATTGCCGAGTTGGAGATCGAGCGCGATGGCGTTCGTATCCGCATGTCCAGGCAGGGGGTGCTGGCGCAATCCGCGTCGCAGCCTTCGCCGCAGTCGGGGTCAGCCGCCGGCCCTGCCGTCTTCACAAATCCGGCTTCGACAGCTCCGCCCATCGCGCGGCATTCGATCCGCGCGCCGCTGACCGGCGTGTTCTACCGTTCCGGCACCGAAGGCGAACCGCCGCTCGCTTCGGTTGGCGATGTGCTCGTGGAAGGGCAGAAGGTCGGTGTTCTCGAAGCCATGAAGACGTTCAATGTCGTGGAATGCGATCGCGCTGGGCGGATCGTCCAGATCGCGTTCGACGACCATGCCGCCGTGCGGTCCGGCGATGTGCTGTTCGTTCTCGAAGATTTGGGCTAGCGGCGATGTTCGACACCGTCCTTATCGCCAACCGCGGTGAAATCGCCCTGCGCATCCTGCGCGCCTGCCGCGATCTCGGATTGAAGACGGTGGCAGCGCACTCGGAAGCCGACGCGAGCCTTCGCCATGTCGCGCTGGCGGACAGGGCGATCTGCATCGGGCCGGCTGCCGTGACGGAGAGCTATCTCAATATCGCCGAGATCATCGCGGCCGCGCAACTCACCGGCGCGGGCGCGATCCATCCGGGCTATGGTTTTCTCTCGGAAAACGCCGCCTTCGCTGAGGCCGTCGAAAATGCCGGCCTCGCCTTCATCGGGCCGTCGGCCGCGGCGATCCGCACCATGGGCGACAAGGTCTCCGCCAAGCGCACGATGATCGCTGCCGGCGTTCCCTGCGTTGCAGGGTCGGAGGGGGCGCTGCCGCAGGACGAGCAGGCAGTGCGCGCCATTGCCGAGGCCATCGGCTATCCGGTCATCGTCAAGGCGGCGGGCGGCGGCGGCGGGCGCGGCATGCGCATCGTGCGCGAGCAGCGCGCTCTGTTGGAAGCCGTTTCGATGGCGGTGAAAGAGGCGGACCGGGCCTTCGGCAACCCGCAAGTCTATCTGGAGAAATTCCTTGAGCACCCGCGCCATATCGAGATTCAGATTCTGGCGGACAAGCATGGCAAGGCGGTGTGGTTAGGCGAGCGGGATTGCTCCATGCAGCGCCGCCACCAGAAGATCATTGAGGAGGCGCCGGCGCCCGGCATCGCCCGCGAGGCGATTGCCGAGATCGGCGAGTTGTGTGCCCACGCATGCCTAACCATCGGCTATACAGGCGCGGGCACGTTCGAATTCCTCTACGAGGACGGGCGCTTCTCTTTCATCGAGATGAACACCCGCGTGCAGGTGGAGCATCCCGTCACGGAACTTGTCACCGGCATCGATATCGTGCGCGAGCAGATCCGCATCGGCCGGGGCGAAGCCCTGTCGTTCAGCCAGGAAGACATCCGCATCCAGGGCCACGCCGTCGAATGCCGCATCAACGCTGAAGATCCCTACAGCTTTCGCCCGCATCCGGGCCGGGTCGAGCGCTGGACGCCGCCCGGCGGCCCGGGAATCCGCGTCGAATCGCATCTCTACTCCGGTTACACCGTGCCGCCGCACTACGATTCCCTGGTGGCCAAGCTGCTGGCGCATGGCGCGACGCGGGCCGAGGCGATCCGGCGCATGAGCGGCGCGCTGGGCGAGATGGAGGCTGTCGGCATCGCCACCAACGCGCCGCTCCACGGCCTCCTGATGGAGGAGCCCGGCTTTGCCGCCGGCGGCTTCGATATCCATCATCTTGAACGTCTCATTGAAGGCGGTCTGCTCCAGGGACGAGGCGGCGATGACGGTTGAGGAGCTCGAAAGGCTGGCCGGCTGGTGTGTTAGCGCCGGCATCGGCGAGATCGAAGTGTCGGAGGCCGGCTTTTCGTTGCGCCTGCACATGCAATCCGTTGTTCCCTCGACACCCGCGGCCGAAGCCCCGAAGGCCGAAACGGTCTTCAAAGGCGTGCGCGCGCCCGGCGTCGGCGTGTTCCGTCTCGATCATCCAACGACCGGTCGGCCGGTTGCCGACCCTGGCCAGGTGGTTCGCAAGGGCGAGACGGTCGGCGTCCTGCAGGTCGGCCCATGCCTGAAGGCCGTGCTCGCGCCGGTAGACGGCGTGCTGGGCGCGGCGCTGATCGAGGACGGAGCGGTCGTCGGCTACGGCACGCCGCTCTACGAGCTGGTGTGAAGCAAAGGCGATGGTTCGAACCACTGAGGAAAGCGCCATGGCGGCCCAAGGATTGCAGGTCGATATCAATTCCGACATGGGCGAGGGTTTTGGAGCCTACAGGCTCGGCGACGATGCGGCGATCCTCGACATCGTCAGTTCCGCCAATGTCGCCTGCGGCTTTCATGCCGGCGACCCCGAGATCATGGCTGCCACCTTCTCGATGGCGCGCGACAAGGGCGTTGCCGTTGGCGCGCATCCGAGCTTCGCCGATCTGTGGGGGTTCGGACGCCGCATCATTCCGCATTCCATGGATGAGATCGAAAGGCTGGTCGCCTACCAGATCGGCGCGGCGCAGGCGCTTTCCGCCTATGCCGGCCACCCGATCCGCTATGTGAAGGCGCATGGCGCGCTAGGCAATCTTACCCAGACCGATCGTGGCGTCGCCGAAGCGGTGACGCGCGCGGTCAAGGCCGTCGATCCCGGCCTGATCTGCCTGGTCATTGCGCTCGGCTTCCAGGACAGGATCGCGCGCGACGCTGGGCTGACGGTCAGGTCCGAGATATTCGCCGACCGCGCCTATACGGAGGAAGGCTTCCTTGTTTCGCGCAAGCTGGAAGGCGCTGTCATCCACGACGCCGAGAGGGCAGCCGAACGGGTCGTCCGAATGGTCAAGCAAGGCGCCATCGAGACGCTTTCCGGGCAGATGCTGCGGACGCCGATCGATTCGATCTGCGTCCACAGCGACACGCCGGCTGCCGTCGCCATCGCCGCGCATGTCAGGAGACGGCTTGAGGCAAGCGGCGTCAGGGTCAGAGCGTTCGCGGCCTAAGCGACCGAACGGTTACGCGGCCGTTCCGAAAGGCCCCGCCCCGGGGGGGTGAGCAACACCCGGTCCGGGGGGGCTGGCCCCGGTGGTAATGGTGTTTGGGGGGGACGGCGGGATAGGCCAAGGTGGTT
>NZ_JAMYRE010000023.1:0-127448 GCF_040321265.1 Mesorhizobium sp. M0491 | reverse complement strand
CCGGGGGGGGGGGTCGGCCCCCCTCCCTATCCCCGCTCCGGGGTGGTGGGGGGGCCCCGCAACCGCGTCGGGTGGGGGGGTCGACCTGATTCGGCGGTTGTGAGTTCGCGCCCAGGCGATGCTTCCGATTGTTCAGCTGCCTGCCGAGATTTCAGGCCCGCTCGGTCGTGCCACTTGTCGGCGGGTTCGCGTTTGAGGACCGCCTTCCCCCACTCCGTCGCTGCTTCGCAGCGCCACCTCTCCCCCCTCCGGAGGGAGAGGAAGAGAGTTTTGCGGGACAGCTAACCTCACCCCGCGCTCTGCGGATAGCAAATGATCGACAAATAGCGCATCGGCAGCTTCGTCAACTGTTCCGGCCCGTGCGGTGCGTCGGCATCGAAGAACAGGCTGTCGCCGGGCTTCATCGGGTAAAGGTTGCTGCCGTGCCGGTAAACCACCTCGCCTTCCAGCATGTAGAGGAACTCCATGCCCTCATGCTGGAAGGTCGGGAACACATCGGAATCCTCGGTCAGTGTGATCAGATAGGGTTCGACGACGACGCCGCTGGTGTTGGAGCCGATATGGCCGAGCAGATTGTACTGATGGCCTGCACGGGTGCCGCGGCGCTCGACATCGAGGCCTTGGCCGGCCTTGACGAAGACGGCGCTGCGCTCTTCCTCAAAGCGGCGGAAAAAGGCGGTGACCGGAACGCCGAGCGCCCGCGACAGCGCCTGCAAGGTGGTCAGCGACGGCGAGGTGATGCCGTTCTCGATCTTCGACAGCATGCCCAGAGAAATGTCGGTGGCGACCGCCAGATCGGCGACGGTGATACCGAGCTTCTTGCGGAACGCCCGCACCTCGCGGCCGATCGCCACCTCCAGCACTTTTTCGCGCGTGTCGCGAATGGCATGCGGGTTCTGCGTCAGCGGCGCGCGGATGGTCTTGCCGTCGGCCGAAACCTTTGGCAGCGGCTTGGCCGTCGCACCGGCGAGACCAGCCTTGGGATCGGAAACCTTCTTCGCCATGTCGCCCCCGGCACTCCTGGGATTTATTTCACTCTAGGTGAACATGTCAGGTGCCGATACAGGAGCGCAACTGCGACGGCAAGTCGCGTGAACGCGCATGCGGATGATAATGATGTTTGGCAGCGTCCGGTTTTTCGCGGGAAATCCGCCCGCGCGGAACCTTGTTTCAGCATCGGGCTGTTGACAGCACGAAAGGGCCAATTACTGTCCTGTGAGTGAAATTTGTTTCGTAAGAGCAATTCAGATCGGGAGGCCTGCCATGAAAAGTCGCGTTGCCGTCATCGGAGCCGGCCCGTCCGGCCTGGCACAGCTCAGGGCTTTCAAGTCGGCGGCCGACAAAGGCGCCGACATTCCCGAAATCGTCTGCTTCGAAAAGCAGTCCGACTGGGGCGGCCTGTGGAACTACACTTGGCGCACCGGCCTCGACGAGCATGGCGATCCGGTGCACGGCTCGATGTACCGCTACCTCTGGTCGAACGGACCGAAGGAATGCCTGGAATTCGCCGACTACACCTTCGAGGAGCATTTCGGCCGGCCGATTGGCTCCTATCCGCCGCGCGCCGTGCTGTGGGACTACATCAAGGGACGCGTCGAGAAATCAGGCCTGCGCAAATGGGTGCGCTTCAACAGCCCGGTGCGCATGGTGACGTTTTCCGACGAGACGAAGAAATTCACCGTCACCGCGCATGATCGCACCAACGACGTCACCTATTCGGAAGAGTTCGACAATGTCGTCGTCGCTTCCGGGCATTTCTCGGTGCCCAATGTGCCCTATTTCGAGGGCTTTTCGACCTTCAACGGCCGCATCCTGCATAGCCACGATTTCCGCGACGCGATGGAGTTCAAGGGCAAGGATATATTGATCATCGGCCGCTCCTATTCGGCCGAGGACATCGGCTCGCAGTGCTACAAATACGGCGCCAAATCGATCACCTCCAGCTACCGCTCGAAGCCGATGGGCTTCAAATGGCCGGAGAATTGGAAGGAAGTGCCGCTGCTGCAGAAGGTCGTCGGCAAGACCGCGCATTTCAAGGACGGCACCACTAGGGATGTCGATGCCATCATCCTATGCACCGGCTACCTGCACTCTTTCCCGTTCCTCACCGAGGACCTGAAGCTGAAGACAGCCAACCGCATGTGGCCGGACGGGCTCTACGAGGGTGTCGTCTGGGAGAAAAATCCGAAGCTGTCCTTCATCGGCATGCAGGACCAGTTCTACACCTTCAACATGTTCGACGCGCAGGCCTGGTTCGCCCGCGACGTCATCATGGGCCGCATCAAGCTGCCGTCGGCCAAGGCAATGGCCGAGCACGGCGCGAAATGGAGGGCGCGTGAGGAAACGCTCGAAGACGCCGAGCAGATGATCTGGTTCCAGGGCGACTACACCAAGGAATTGATGGACCAGACCGACTATCCGGGCTTCGACGTCGAGGCGGTCAACCAGACCTTCATGGAATGGGAACATCACAAGGCGGAGAACATCATGGGCTTCCGCGACCACGCCTATCGCTCGCTGATGACCGGGACCATGGCGCCGCTGCATCATACGCCGTGGCTGCAGGCGCTGGACGATTCGATGGAGAGCTATCTCGAGATGAAGGGCGTGGCGGCGGAGTAGGGCGGCGCCTGCTATCCCAGCCTCGCCCTGGCCTTCGCCGTCCAGGCGCCGAACAGTCGGTCGGCGACGATGCCGATGAAAGCGATTGCCAAGCCCGCGACGATGCCGCGGCCGGAATCGGCCTTGGACAGCGCGATGAACACTTCCTGGCCGAGATCGCGCGTGCCGACCATGGCGCAAATGATGATCATCGCCAGCGCCATCAGGATCGTCTGGTTGACGCCAAGCATGATCTCCGGCAGCGCAAGCGGCAGTTGCACGCGAAAGAAGGTCTGGCGCGGCGTGCAGCCCGACACCTTTGCCGCCTCGATCAGCGCCGGCGGCACCTGCCTGATCCCGTGATTGGTGTAGCGGATCGCCGGTACCACGGCGAAGGCTATCGTTGCGATCATCGCGGTGACGTCGCCGACCCTGAACAGCATCACCACCGGGATGATGAAGCAGAAGGACGGCAGCACCTGCAGCGTATCGATGACCGGTGTGACGATCTTCTCGAAACGGTTGCTGCGTGAAGCCATCAGCCCGATGGGGATGCCGATCAGGCAGGCAATGAAGGCAGAGATGCCGCAGAGATAGACGGTCGCCATGGTCTTTTCCCACAGGCCGGTGATGGCGCAGAAAGCGGTCAGCGCTGCCACCAGCACGGCCAGCCGCAGGCCGGAGAGCTGATAGCCTGCGAGGCCGAGCAGGAAGACGGCGCCCAGCCAGGGAAAGCCCTCGCAAAAGGCGCGCAGCGGGTTCAGCAGATTGAGGATGAGCGTCACGCGAAACGCCTCGATCATGTCGAAGAAATTGATCGTCACCCAGTTTACGGCCGCTTTCCACAGGGGCGCGGTGGTGAAGGTGATCGCCTTCGGCACCGCCGCGAAGGCCGGCACGAACAGGCCGAGAAGTGTCGTCACCACAAGGATGGCGATGGCCAGCGTCAGATTGGGAGAGCGCTGCCAGAGGCTCGGGCTCATCTCCTGATGGGCATGGCCTTTGGCCTGCTTGTGCGCGATGGCCTGGCTCAGCCGGTCGAGCGCAATGGCCAGTGCCACGATGGCAAGGCCGGCTTCCATCGCCTCGCCGACCTTCAGGGCGCGCAGTGCCAGAAGCACGTCATAACCGAGTCCACCGGCGCCGATCATCGAGGCGATGATCACCATGTTCAGCGCCAGCATGATCACCTGGTTGACGCCGACCATCAGTGTCGGCCGTGCCGAGGGCAGCAGCACTCGCCACAGTTTCTGCCGCGCCGTGCAGCCTGCCATCTCGCTGAAATCGTCGATCTCCGACGGCACCCGCGACAGGCCGAGCATCGTTGCCCGCACCATCGGCGGCGTGGCGAAGATGGCGGTCGCGATCATCGCCGACACCGGGCTGTTGCCGAACAGCAGCAGCATCGGGATAAGATAGGCGAAAGTCGGGATCGTCTGCATCAGGTCAAGGGCAGGGGAGACGACAAGCCTTTCCGCCCATGGCTTGCGCCACGCCCAGATGCCGGCGAACAGGCCGGTGACGATGCAGAACGGCACCGCGATGGAAATCAGCGCCAGCGTCAGCATGGCACTGGTCCATTGGCCGAACAGGGCGATGTAGAGGAAGCAGCCGCCTACCAGCAGGCTGAGTTTTCTGCCGCCAACGGCATGACCGGCGAGGAAGGCGGCGGCGCAGACGCCGACCCAGGACAGGCGCGGCAGGATATAGGCGTCAGCGCCGTGGCCGATCTTGAAATTCTTGGCCAACAGATTGAGCGCGAAATCGAGGGGAACGCCGAGCACAGCGGTGATCGAGCGGGTCAACCAGGACAGGTTCGACTTGATCCAGCGCATCAGCGCGCTGACCCAATCGGCGACCGGCACGACGGCGCTGGCCGGATAATTGACGGCCCAGGGCAGGCGATCCTGCAGCAGGAGCACGACAAGCACAACGGTAAGCGCTGCCGCCCAGATCAGCAGCCATACCTGAATCGGCCGTGGCCTTGCCTCGCTGGCGCTTGCTGTCACCGTCATGCGCCGACCCTTGAGCGATCGATGCCGGCCAGCAGATCGATCACCGCTTGCGGCGTCACCTCGCCGATCGGCTTGCCGGTGCCGTTGACCACCGCGAACGGCTTGTTGGCGGCAACGATGCCGGCCGAGAAGCTGGCGATCTTGGCATCCGGGGCAACGGTGCCGCCATGTTCCGAGCCGTCGCAGGCGCGCATCAGGCTGCGTGCTGAAATAACCTTGGCGCGGTCGACGTCCCGGGTGAACTCGGCGACATAGTCGGTCGCCGGATTGACCACCAGCTCCTCCGGCGTGCCGATCTGGATGACCTCGCCATCCTTCATGATGGCGATGCGGTCGGCCAGCCGGATGGCCTCGTCGAAATCATGGGTGATGAAGACGATGGTCTTGTGCAGCATGGTCTGCAGCCGCATCAGCTCGTCCTGCATTTCGCGGCGGATCAGCGGATCGAGCGCCGAGAACGGCTCGTCGAGGAACCAGATTTCCGGTTTTGTCGCCAGGCTCCGGGCGATGCCGACACGCTGCTGCTGGCCGCCGGACAGCTCGCGCGGATAGAAATGCTCGCGGCCACGCAGGCCGACAAGTTCGATGACCTCGCGCGCCCGCGCTTCGCGTGTCGCCCGGTCCTGACCCTGGATGCCGAGCGGGAAGGCGATGTTCTCCAGCACGTTGAGATGCGGCAGCAGGGCAAAGTTCTGGAACACCATGCCCATGCGGTGCCGCCGCAATTCGATGAGTGCTGCATCGGAGATTTTCAGGAGGTCATTGCCTTCGAATTCGACCTTGCCATGGGTCGGCTCGACCAGCCGCGACATGCAGCGGACCAGCGTCGACTTGCCGGAGCCCGACAGGCCCATGATGATGAAAATCTCGCCCTGGCGGATTTCGAGGTCGACGGCGCGCACCGCGCCGACCAGCCCGGCAGCAGTGACGTCTGCCATGCTGGCCTTGCCGTCGCGTTCGCGGATGAAGTTGGCCGCGTTCGATCCGAACAGCTTCCAGACGTTGCGGCAGGCGAGCTTTATCGGACGGGCATCCTTTGGCGTGCCCACCACGTTTGGCTCCCGTTCAGTCTTGCCCGTCATTCAAACGTCCTTCTGGAACATCAAGAATTGAGACCCGGCTGATCAAGCAGCCGGGTCTCATTTTTCCAGTTGGAACGATCACTGCGCCCAGGCTTTCCAGTCGGCCTCGTGGGCGGCGATCCAGGCTGCGGCGACATCTTCCGGCGTCTTGCCGCCGAGATCGATCTCGCCGCTCATCTTGTTGAGTTCGTCGGTGTCGACCGTGTAGGCCTTGGCCACCTTGTAGGCGACCGGCCATTTGTCCTTCATGCCGGACCAGGAGTACTTCCAGATCTCGCCATGCGGCTTGCCGCAATCATATTTGGCGTCGGGATTGGTGCCCCATTTCGGGTCGTTGTAGCACTCGGGCGTGTATTCGGGGAATTCCACCCACTCGCCCTTGTACTTGGCCGGCGCCCAGTGCGGCGAATAGATCCACAGCATGATCGGCGCCTTGCGCTGATAGGCGGAATCGAGTTCGGCGAACATCGCCGCGTCGGTGCCGGCATGGATGACGGTAAAGGGCAGCTTCAGTGCCTCGACGCGCTCGTCGTCAAAGCCTTCCCAGGTCACCGGGCCGCCGAGATAGCGCCCCTTCGGTGCGGTCTCGGCCGTCGAGAAGGCTTCGGCGCATTTCGGGTCCTTCAGCGCTTCCCAATTGGGTAGGCCGGGGCACTTCTCCTTCATGTATTCGGGAAACCACCATTCTTCCTTGGCCTTCGGGCCGAGCTTGCCCAGCCGTTCGGTCTGGCCTGTCGCATCGGAGGCCTTCATGGCCTCGCCGGCGGTCGTGTCCCAGAATTCCATGCCGACATCGAGATCGCCATTGGTGAGGCCTGTGGTCAGGCTGGAGAGGTAGTCGGCGGTCGGATACTCGACGGTGTAGCCGAGCTTTTCCAGGATGCCGCCGAGGATCTTGGCGTTCAGGTTGACGCTGGTCCAGTCGAACAGCGCGATCTTGATCGGGTCGTTCGATTCCGGCGCGGCTGCGTAAGCCGGTGATGTAAGCGCACTTGCGGCGGCAAGCGCGAAGGCTCCCATTGTTAAGTTCGAAATCACACTGCGAAGTGACATGCTTGTTCTCCTTCAAGCTGTGAAAATTATCGTTCGTTCCCTTCTTGCGGCTTTTCTTGATTGTGTTGGAAAGGCTGGTCTTTGCGCAAGGCCGTCGGCGCCAAATTGTTGCCCCGGCTTTGGCCAGCGCAGGCAAGATGGTGCTCAATTCTGGTGATGATGGGACAGGATTGGAGTGTCGGCGTCATGGCTGCCGACGGATCGCTGCGGGAGCGGTCATCTGCGGATCGATTGCCAGTCCTGCGGCGCCCCTGCAAGGTGCGAGCCATCAAGGTCCTATGATCTCGGCTACCCGCCTGGTAAGCCCCATCTCGCCAAGGCCGTTTCATAGGATGAAATTATATATACCAAGGTTCATGTCGCGCAACGACTAACGCTTCGCGAGACGTACAAATTCAGACTGCAGGCGAAGCTGAGCTCTTACCAGCAGACGTAGCCGCCATCGACAATCAGGTCGAGGCCGGTGACGAAGCTCGCTGCGCGGCTGGCGAGGAACACCGTCGGCCCGACCATTTCCTCCGGCGCCGCCATGCGCCCCATCGGCGTGTCGCGCTTGAAGATCTTCACTTCTTCCGCCACCTCCGGCCGCTTGTTCATCGGCGTCAGCGTGTAGCCCGGACTGACGACATTGACGCGCAGGCCGCGATCGGCCCACTCCATGGCGAAGCTCTTCGACATGTGGATGACGGCGGCCTTCGAGGAATTGTAGTGCGCCTGCGTCAGGCCGCGGTTGACGATGGTGCCCGACATCGAGGCGATGTTGATGATCGAGCCCTTGCCTCGCACCAACATCTTGCGCGCTTCGGCCTGACAGGACAGGAACACGCCGGCGACATTGACGTCGTGAACCTTCTGCCATGTCTCCAGCGGCATCGTCTCGGCGGGTTCGGAGCCGGCAATGCCGGCATTGTTGACGGCGACGGTGAGCGCACCGAGTTCGCTCTCAACGCGATCGATCGCAGCCGCGAGATCGCTCTGCGATGTCACTGTACCGGTCAGCACCAGCGCTTTGCGGCCGAGTGCCGCGATTCGGTGCGCGGTCTCGTCCAGCCCACCCTTCGATGTATGGCCGAAACAGGCGACGTCGGCACCTGCCTCGGCGAGCCCGATCGCGATTGCCTGGCCGATGCCGCTACCGGCGCCGGTGACCAGCGCGACATCGCCATCCAGCTTGAAAAGATCCATCGAGTGCCCTCCCTGCCTCGGAGAGGGTATGGCTGAGCCGTGTTTCGATCAAGCGCCCGCGCGCAGGCGGCGTCGATGCTCAGAAATAACCGCTCGACGCGGCCGTGGCTTCCTTCGGGATTTCGACGCCGTCGACCAGGATCTTGTCGACCAGTTCGTGGTGGAAGCAGACCAGCCCCTTGATGCGCTCTGCCTCGTGCACCGGTTCCGGATAATACCAGACGAGGTTCTCGTGACGTTTGGCCTTCGTCGTCACGTGATAATAGCTGGAGATGCCCTTGTAAGGACAACGCGAGATGTAGCGGCTGGGCGCGAACATATCGAGCCGCGTGTCGGCGATCGGCAGATAGTGGCGCACCGGATGGCCGGTCTCGAACAGGAACACGCCGCGGCGTGAATCGGCGACCTGTTCGCCGTCGAGGATGACCTGCACGCGCCGCGACGACGGCAGGCAGTCGATCCGGCGGAACGGATCGCGGGCGTGGACGAAGATCTCCTCGTCCTCCTCGAACCAGTGGCCCATCTTGCTCCAGGTGAACGACATGTAGTCCGATATAGGCGGACAGCCCTTGACCGGATCGAGATAGCGCCAGGCCGCGTCCTCGACCAGCGTGATGCCGGTGTTGAGCGAGTAGTGGGTGGCTGTGCCCTTGAACGGATCCTCTGTCGTGGTCTTGCTCGGCAGCAGGAATTCCTCGCGAACGTCGCCGATCGGGAAATAGTAGACCGGCAGGTGATCGGATTCGTAGAACACCAAGGCATTGGTCGTATCGGCCACGGTCATCGACCCCACCTGCACACGCAGTCGCTTCTGCGTCGGCATGGTGAAGGCTATGTAGCCCGGCTCGAATTCATACTGCACGAGGGTGTCCAGCAAGGGAAAATGCGGCCCACGGCCGCGCAGATGGGGCTTGCGAATGGTAGTCTCCCGTTTCTTTTCTTTTGTCATCGGGCGCTGGCGCGCGATCAATTCAATGATACGCGATCGAGCAGCAGTCCGGCGGCGATCGGCGGCAGGCCGCTGACATTCTTGCGCACCGGCACCAGCAGATGGGGGAAATAGCTGAAGATGACAGGCGTCTCGTCGAGCAGCAGTTTCTGGATGTCGGAGGCGGCAGCGCGCTGCGCGCCGACATCCAGCGCCTTGAGATAGCTGGTGACCATGCCGTCATAGGCCGGGCTCTTGAAATGCGCCGCGTTCCACGGGCCGTCGCTGACCAGCGGGCTCTTCAGGAAGACGTTCGGCACGCTGCGATGGGCGTAATCGGTAATGCCGAGTGGGCTGTCCAGCCAGTCCGACTGGCCGAACACCGCCTTGCCGTAATATTTGTCCTGGTCCTCGATGTTGAGCGAGATGCGGGCACCGATTTCCTTGGCGAAATTCTGGAACAATTGCGCATAGCCCGGAATGTCGGAATAGCGCAGCGTGGTCAGCGTGATGTCGAAGCCTTCGGCGAGACCCGCCGCCTCGAGCAACTGCTTGGCCTTGGCGATCTCCTGGACGCGTTGCGGCACCGACTTGTCGGTCGCAGGGAAGGCCGGCGCGAACGGGCTGTCATTCCCGGTCGCCGCCATGCCGCGGCACAAGCCGTCGACCAGCTTGGAGCGGTCGATGCACAGCGCCAGCGCCTGGCGTACGCGCTTGTCGGTGAACGGGCCGGTGTCGCAGCGCATGTGAAGCTGGCGGTGCGCGGTCGAAGCGACACGCAACACGGTGATATCAGGACTGTTCAGCACGACCTGGCTGACATCGAGCGGAACAGCATCGAGAATGTCGACCTCGCCCGCCTGCAGCGCCAGGATGCGCGGTTGCACGTCACCGTAGAACTTGAACTCGAGCCGGTCGGGCAGCGCTTTCTCACCCCAATAGTCTGGGTTGCGGATGAAGGTCGCGCCGACCTTCGGCGTGTAGGTCTCCAGCCGGAACGGCCCGGTGCCTTCAAACGTCTTTTCGTAGTCGCCCTTGTAGCTCGCCGGCAGGATGACGGCGTTATAGTTGTCGATCGACACCGAATAGGGAAAGCTGCCATTCGGCGCATCGAGATGGAAGGCGACGGTGTGGTCGTCGACCTTCCGGGTGCCGCCCTTCGACAGCAGCCCCTTGAACACCGACAGCGCGTTGGAGGCACCGTTGGGGTCGGCCAGCCGATCGAAGGTTGCGACGACGTCGTCGGCCTTGAAGTCCTCGCCATTGTGGAATTTCACGCCCTTGCGCAGCTTGAAGGTCCAGATGCTGCCGTCCTCGTTCGGCGCCCAGCTTTCCGCCAGCACCGGCTTCAAGGTGAGGTCCGGCTGCGTGATGCAGAGAAACTCGGCGGTCTGGAAAACCAGCTGATAGCTGCCGCTGTCATAGTAGGTGACGGGATCGATGGCGCCGCCCGGCGTCGCCACGCCGGCGCGCACCGTGCCGCCCGGCTTGCCCTCGGCGCGTGCCTGCTGTGTACCGAAGCCAACTGCTGCGACAAGGCTGCCCAGGAACGGCAGGGAGAGGCCAAGCACGCTGCCATGGCGCAGGAAGTCGCGCCGGCCCATCCTGCCGGCCAGCAATTCGTCGACAGCGGAATTTTCGATTGCAGTGAGCGTTCTGCGAGCGTTGTCGATCATCCGGAAATGCTTGGGCATGGCTGGATTCCTCGCTTGTCTTGGGATTCAGTCATCTAGTTCATTGTTGACTGCCGCCGGAAAGCGATATTTTTTGATAGGGGTCATCGAAATTTTCGATGCAAGAGGTGGGTATGGACACTGAGAATCTGCGCAGCTTTCTCGAAGTCGCCACCCATGGCAGCTTTACCGTCGCGGCCAGCCGGCTCAACCTCGCCCAGTCCACGGTCAGTGCGCGGATCAGGGGACTGGAGGATCAGTTGGGACGCCGGCTGTTCGTGCGCGACCGCGATGGCGTCACGCTGACGCCGGCCGGCCGGCAATTCCTGCCGCACGCATCGTCCATCACCCGCACCTGGGAGCAATCACGGCAGGATATCGCCGTTCCCGATGGCTACGAAACCTTGCTGCGGCTGACCGCGCCGGCCTATCTCTGGGACCGCATCACCTCGCCCTGGGTCGAGTGGATGCGCGCCAGGCGGCCGAACGTGGCGCTGCGGCTTGAAGGCAGTTTCCCGGATCTGGCGATCGACCAGCTGGCAGAAGGCCTGCTCGACATCTGCATCCTCTATCTTCCGCGACCGCATCCCGGCATTGTCTACGAGACGCTGGCCGTCGATCAGGTCGTGCTCGTCCAGCACGCCGCACAGACCAAGCCATGGACCGAAAACTATATCCTGATGGACTGGGGACTGGAATTCCGCATCGAGCACGACCGCGCCTTTGCCGGCATGGTCAAGCCGGCCATATCGGCCGGGCTGGTCTTCATCGGCCTCCAGCATGTCCTGTCGCAGCAAGCCGCCGCCTATCTGCCGCTCAGCGCCGTCAGCGGCCATATCGAGCGCGGTGAGATGCGGCGCATCGACAACACACCGGTATTCCAGCGGCCAATCTACCTCGCCTATCCCTCGAATCCCGTGTCTTCGGATGTCCTGGATGTCGCTTTGACTGGGCTTCGCACGCTGGCCAGAGACTGGGCCGAAGGGCAGGGCTTTTCAGAAGGGGATCGTTCCCTGAGCATGGCAGGCCAGATCTGACTGCCAAGCCACGGAAGCGCAGCGCTATGCCGGCTCGGTTGCGACCGCCCGCTGCAACCTGGCCAGTTCGGCGTAGGGGATGTGGCAGCGGATCGAATGTCCAGGCTGGGCCTCGCTGAGCGGCGGCTCCTGCTGTTCGCAGATCGGGCCGATCTTTCGCGGGCAGCGCGTGTGGAACACGCAGCCCGAGGGCGGGTTGGTGGCGCTGGGGATTTCGCCGTCGAGACGAATGCGTGCCGTCTCGGTCTGGTCGAGTTTGGGCACGGCCGACAGCAGCGCTTCGGTATAGGGGTGATGCGGCCCGGAAAAGACGTCTTCCGACGGTCCGAGTTCCATGATGCGGCCGAGATAGAGCACGGCGATCTTGTCGGAGAGGTAACGAACCACGGCAAGGTCGTGCGAGATGAAGATGTAGCTGACGTCTTCCTTCGACTGCAGGTCGGCGAGCAGATTGAGGATGGCCGCCTGCACCGACACGTCGAGCGCCGAGGTCGGCTCGTCGCAGACGACGATGCGCGGATCGCCGGCGAAGGCGCGCGCGATGGCGACGCGCTGCTTCAGGCCGCCGGAGAGCTGGCGCGGCTTGACGGCAAGATGCCGGTCGGTGAGCCGCACCGAGCGGACGAGGTCGTTGAGGCGGACCTCTAGTGCCTTGCCGCTCAAACCCGCCAGCCGCTTCAGCGCGCGGCCGATCAGGTGGCGGATCGAATGCGAACGATTGAGCGCCGAATCCGGATTCTGGAAGACGATCTGCATCGCCTTGATCTGGTCGTCGCTGCGGTTCTCCAGCCTGGGCGCCAGGGCCTTGCCCTCAAGCTCGATGGTGCCGCCTGCGTCTGGCGGCACCAGGCCGAGCAGCAGCCTGGCAAAGGTCGTCTTGCCGCTGCCGGACTCGCCGACCAGCCCGAGCGTCTCGCCGGGTCTGAGATCAAGCGAGACGTCCTTGACGGCGCGCAGTGCATGGCCGTGGCTGGCATAGGTCTTGTTCAGCCCGGCGACGCGCAGCACCGGTGCTGCTGCCACCTTTGGCGCCGGCGCCACATCGCTCGGTGTCGCGCGCGGCAGCGCCTGCGCCTTGTCGTGATGGAAGCAGCGCGACAGCCGGCCGCCCAGATCGTAGAGCGGCGGCAATTCGTTGCGGCAGCGGTTGTCGGCGAGCGCGCAGCGATCGGCGAAGGCGCAGCCCTTGATGTCGGCACCAATGCCGGGCAGGAAACCCGGAATGGTGTCGAGCCGGCCCTGATCCTTGCGTTGGCCACCGCGCGGCAGGCAGCGCAGCAAGGCTACGGTGTAGGGATGGCGCGGATCGTTGAAGACGACCTCCGTCGGCCCTTCCTCGACCAGCATGCCGGCATAGAGCACGCCGACCCGGTCGCACATGTTGGAGACGACGGCGAGGTTGTGGCTGATGAACAGGATCGAGGCCGACAGTTCCTGCCTGAGCTGTGCGATCAGGTCGAGCACTTCGGCTTCCACCGTCGCATCGAGGCCGGTCGTCGGCTCGTCGAGGATCAGCATCGAGGGATCGTTAGCCAGCGCCATGGCAATCGCCACGCGTTGCTGCATGCCGCCGGAAAGCTGATGCGGGTAGCGCTGCATGACGCTGACGGGATCGGAGATGCGCACGCGGTTCAGCATCGCAATCGCCCGGTCGGTGGCCGCTTGTCCCGAGATGCCGCCGAGTTCAAAAATCTCGGTCAGCTGACGGCCGACGCGGATCGATGGGTTCAGCGCCTTGCCCGGGTCCTGATAGACCATGGAGACGCTTTCCGCGCGCGCCCGCCTGAGCGCCTCGGCGTCCAGCTTCATCACATTCTGGCCATCGAGGGAGATGGCGCCGCCGGTGATCGAACCGTTTCTAGGAAGATAACGCACGACAGTGAGCGCCACTGTCGACTTGCCGCAACCGGATTCGCCGACCAGACCGTAGGCTTCGCCCTGGCCGATGCTGAGGCTGAGGTTGCGCAGCACGGCGCGATTGCGGCCGGCGACGCGGTAGGCAACCGAAAGATCGGTGAGTTCGAGTGCGTTTCCGGCCTTGGCGGAGTTAGTCATTGAGCGCTCCGTGAACGCCGTCGGCCGCCAGATTGACGCCGATCACCAGCGAAGCGATGGCGAGCGCATCGAACAGCACCGTCCACCAGAAGCCGCCGCCGATCATGCCGTAATTGTTGGAGATCGACAGCCCCCAGTCGGGCGAGGGCGGCTGGATGCCAAAGCCCATGAAGGAGAGCGTGGCGACGGCGAAAATGGCATAGCCGAGCCGCACGGTGGTTTCGACCAGGATCGGCGGGATGACGTTGGGCAGGATCTCGACGAACATCGTATGCAGCGCACTTTCATGCCGAAGCTGTGCGGCGGCGACATAGTCGAGTTCGCGCTCGGCCAGCACCGCCGAGCGCACGGTGCGCGCGATGATCGGCGCGAAGCTCAGGCCGATGACGACGATGACGGTCGTCTTCGAGGTGCCGAGCGCAACGATGGCCAGCAGCGCGACGATGACCACCGGGATCGCCATGAAGGCTTCCAGGATGCGGCTGACGACATCGTCGACGAGACCGCGAAAATAGCCGGTAAGGAGGCCGAGCGCCGTGCCGGCCACTGTCGCCAGCAAGGTTGCCAGCGGTGCGACGGTCAGGATGTCGCGCGAACCGACGATGACGCGCGAGAAGACGTCGCGGCCGATCTGGTCGGTGCCGAACCAGTGTTCGGAAGAGGGCGGCGCCAGCGCGTTGATGATGTCGTCCGCAAGTGGATCATAAGGTGCGAAATGCTCGCCGAACAGCGCACAGGCAACCCAGAACAGCACGATGGCGAAACCAACAAGGAATGTTCGGGAGCGCAACAGCGAGAAAAAGACCTCCGCCAGCGGGCCGCGCCGGCGCGTGTCGTCTGGTGTCGGAGAGCTGGTTTGGACGGCGCTCATTGATCTGACCCCAGACGGATACGCGGATTGAGCACGGAATAGAGGAAGTCGGCGACAAGGGTGGCCACGGCATAGACAATGCCGATGGTGAGGATGCCCGACTCCAGCATCGGGAAATCCTTGCCGCGCGCGGCGGTGAAGATCAGCGACCCGATTCCCTGATAGCGAAACAGCGTTTCGATGACGACAAGGCCGCCGATGAGGTAGCCGGTCTGCGTCGCGATGACAGTGATGGTCGGCAGCAGCGCGTTGCGCAGCACATGTCGCCAGATCACCGTGCGCCAGGGCAGGCCCTTCAGCACGGCCGTTCGCGTGTAGTCGGAATCGAGCGCCTCGATCATGCCGGAGCGTGCCATGCGGGCGATGTAGCCGAACAGCACCAGGAACAGCGGCAGCGAGGGCAGGATCAGGTAATAGAGCTGCGTGAAGAAGCCGGCACGCGCGGCCATGCGGCCGAGATCGGCAGCCAGCGCAGCCACACGCCGAAGATCAGGATCAGGATGATGCCGGTGACGAATTCCGGCAGCACCGTCACCGACAGGCCGCCAAGGCTGATGATGCGATCGAGCGGCCGGTTGAGGTTGAGCGCTGCAATGACGCCGCCGAGAATGCCGATCGGCACCACCAGAACGAAGGCGACCGCCGCCAGCTTCATCGAATTGCCGAGCGCATCGATGACGAAAGGCGCGACCGGCGAGCGGAAGATGTAGGACGTGCCCATGTCGCCCTGGACGAAATTGGAGATCCAGCTCCAATACTGCGCCAGCAGCGGACGATCGACACCGAGCGTGTGATTGAGCGTGTCGACCGCGCGCTGGTCTGCGAACGGACCCAATATTGCGCGCCCGACATTGCCGGGCAGCACCTGGCCGCCCAGGAACACCATGATGCTGAGCAGGAACAGCGTGACGAGCGACAGCGAGACACGCCGGACAAGGAAGGAGAGAATGGCTAGGACTCCTTGTGGAGCCAGCCCCCATGCGGGAGCTGGCTGTTAGAGGATTGGCTTTTCCTTTCCGCTCAGGCCTTCGATGCCTTATCGAGGAACAGCTGCGACATGGCGGTCGGCTGTACGCCGGCCACGCCCTTCGCCGTCGCCGTCAGATAGTCGTAGAAATAGCCGAAGATGACAGGCGTTTCCTCGAGCAGCAGCTTCTGGATCTTGCCGGCGTCGGCCTTCTGCGCCTCGAGGTCAAGGGCCGCGATGTAGCTGGTCGCCAGCGCATCATAGTCCTTGTTCTTGAAGTGTGCCGCGTTCCAGGTGCCTTCACTCTTCAGCGGTGCCGCGAGATAGACATTCGGCACGCCGCGGTGACCATAGTCGGTGATGCCCATCACCGAATCCAGCCAGTTCGACTTGCCGAACACCGCGTCTCCGTAATAGCCGCTCTGGTCGAGGATATTGAGGTCGAGTTGAACACCGATCTCCTTGACCCAGTTCTGGATGAGCTGGGCGTATTCAGGGATTTCTAGGTAGCGTTCGGTGGTCAGGGTTATCTTGAAGCCCTGGCCAAAGCCGGCTGCTTCCATGAGCTGCTTGGCCTGGGCGATATCCTGCTTGCGTTGCGGCACGCTCGTATCGGTCGAAGGATAGACGGCGGCGAATGGGCTGTCATTGCCCAGAGCGGAGCGTCCCTTCATGAGGCCGGCGGCCAGCTTGTCGCGATCGAGGCAGAGCGCAATGGCACGGCGCACGCGCGCATCCTTCAACGGGCCCTCGTCGCAGCGCATGTGCAGTTGCTGATGGGCTGACGACTTCAAGCTGATGATGTCGACGTTCGGATCGTTGAGCAGAGCGACGCCGGCCAGCACCGGCATCTGGTTGACGATGTCGACCTGGCCGCCCTGCAGCGCCAGGATCTGCGGCTGCATGTCGGTGAAGAAGGTGAACTCGGTGCGTTCCGGCAGCGCCTTCGGCCCCCAATAGTCCTCGTTGCGGACGAAGGACGCACCGACCTTTGCCGTGTATTTCTCTATTCTGAACGGCCCGGTGCCGTCGAAGCTCTTTTCATAGTCGCCCTTGTAGCTCGCCGGGATGATGACGGCGTTATAGTTGTCGGACGACAGCATGTAGGGGAAGTTGCCGTTCGGCGCATCGAGGTGGAATTCCACCGTGTAGTCGTCGACCTTCTTCGAGGCGCCCTTCTGCAGGATGCCGGTGAACACCGACAGCGCATTGGACGAATTGGCCGGATCGGCAAGGCGGTCGATGCTGGCCACGACATCGTCGGCTTTCATCTCGCCGCCGCTGTGGAATTTTACGCCTTTGCGCAGCTTGAAGGTCCAAACGGTGCCATTGTCGTTCGGCTTCCAGCTTTCGGCCAAGGCCGGCTGAAGAACGAGGTCAGGGCCGTCGACGCAAAGGAATTCGGCAACCTGCTGCATGACCAGCAGGCCGCCTGCGTCAGCGATGGTGACCGGGTCGATTGTCGCTGCCGGCACGCTGCTGGCGACGCGGATGGTGGCGCCGGGCGCGCCTTGGGCGCGCGCCAGCGACGGCATGCCGCTGAGGCCGGCTGCCATGCCGATACGGCCCAGCAGCGGCAGCGACAGGCCGAGCAGGCTGCCGTGACGGACGAAGTCGCGGCGGCTGACACGACCGTCGACAAGGCCGTCGATCAGGTGATTTTCAATCGGCGTGCGATTGCGCCGGATCAGGTCGAGAATGGTGTAGTTCTTGCTCATGGGTTTTTACCCTTTCCCCTATTTCTTATGGTTGACGAAATTTCGTGGATTGCTCCATTTCGGATCGCCAGAGAGGCCTGTCGATCGGAATCTTAGCATGCGGTTTTGCCCGGTATCTAGTCGTGGCACGGACGCGCCGGATTGCTGGCTGCACTGCTTCCATCGTCTTTGTCCAACCTTCCCGGCCGAAGTCGCGGTGGTTGGCTTCTCGTGCCTGGCCGTCGGTCTTGCCGTCATCTAGTTCAGCGGCAAACGGCGATAGGTTCCGGGCTTTGCC
This sequence comes from Mesorhizobium sp. M0491, assembly GCF_040321265.1. Taxonomy (NCBI): domain Bacteria; kingdom Pseudomonadati; phylum Pseudomonadota; class Alphaproteobacteria; order Hyphomicrobiales; family Phyllobacteriaceae; genus Mesorhizobium; species Mesorhizobium sp. M0491. Next base: position 109,986 of record NZ_JAMYRE010000023.1, on the reverse strand, counting down.
GGGTCATGATACTTGTTGCACGGTCCTTTCTCGGTAAAGTCTCTGTGACAGGCAGCGAGGTTTTCGCGCGACAAGGTGACGCCGAGACCGGGACCTTCCGGAACGCGCACGAAATTGTTCTTCGGCGAAAACGGCCCTTCCTCGGTGACATCCATGGGCAGCATGCGAAACAGCGACTGGTTCGGCTCCCTGATCCAGCCGAGTGCCGCGCACAGGTGCAGATAGGCGGCACTGCCGATACCGCTGTCGCCGCTGTAGCACCAGAAATCGATGCCGGCGTGCTCGCAGGCGCCCACGAAGCGCAGCAGCCGGCCTATGCCGCCATGCGTCGTCGGGTTGCCGACGAACGCGTCCGGAACCTTGGTTTCCACGGCGCGCGCAATGTCGATGTTGTGGGTCGAGAACGGGATCGAGCAATGGCGCCGCAATTCGCGCATCTCCTCGATGGTTGCCACCGGGTCCTCCCAGTTGCGCACGCCGAGGTCTTCCAGCGGCCGCGCCAGCCGCCGCGCGGTGCTGAGCGAATAGGCCTGGTTGGAATCGATACGGATCATCGCATCGTCGCCGAGTTTCTTGCGGATCAGCTCGACCATCCTGAGCGAGACTTTCGGATCATCGGTCGAGAACTTGCCTTCGAAGAAGGTCGTTCCGTGCGTCTCGTGCAATTCGACGCAATAATCGGCGACTTCTTCCGGCGTCGTCTCGCCCTTCACCTTTGGTCCATCACCGCGCAGCGAAAAATAGTCGGTGAACGGGATGTCCTTGCGCACGGCGCCGCCAAGCAACTGGTAGAGCGGTTGGTTCCACGCCTTGCCGCGCAGGTCCCACAACGCCATCTCGATGGCGCCGAAAGCCATGATGCGGGTGCGGTCATTGATCGACTGCACGCCGGTCCAGAAGGGCAGGCAGACATGCTCGGCGCCGGCGATGTCGAAGGCATCGCACCCGACCAGCCGTGGCGCCAGGACATCGTTGATGATCGCCGCCGCCGCTGGCGTCGGCGCCTCGCCAAGGCCGATCAGGCCATCCTCCGTCTCGACTTCGACGATGGTCGGCGAAAATCCGTCGAGCTCGCCGAACACCCAGGCGTAGGGCGCCTCGAGGCGCAGATTAATCGGCGTGGCTTTGATGCTTCGGATTTTCATCTCAGCGGCCGACTTCGAAGAAAGGTGCACCGAGCAGATCGGGAACGACATCGATGCCAAGGCCCGGCCCGTCCGGAATGCCCATGCGGCTGCCGGTGACCGGCGGCATGTTCGACGCCGTGCGCACCGTCACCCACTCATGGAAGGCGATCGCATGCAGCCGGCGCTCCTCGGGCGTCGACAGCGACAGGTGTGCCATCGCAGCGGTGTCGATCTCGGCGCCACCAGTGTCCTCGACCGTGATCATGAAGCCCAAATCGACGGCAACATCGCGGATCTGACGGGTCTTGGTCACGCCGCCCAGCCGCGAGATCTTCAGCGTTAGCCCGTCGGCCGCGCCCCGACGATGGATTTCCAGCATCTCCTCGAGCGAGGTGACGGATTCGTCGAGCACCATTGGCTTGTCGAGCATGCGGCGAACCGACATGTTCTCGTCGATCGTCGTACAGGGCTGCTCGAACGTGTAGTCGATGCTGCGCGTCGCGTCGGCAAACTGGCGCGCCTGGTAGGGGGTCCAGCCGGCGTTGGCATCGCAGAAGATGACCGTGCCTTTCGGCACCGAGGCGGCGACCGCGGCGACGCGTTCGATGTCGTCATGGACATTGCCGCCGACCTTGACCTGCAGCCGGTGGAAACCATCCTTGACGATGCGCTTGGCCAGCGCGGCCATGGCGTCGACGCTGCCGTGCGTGACGACCTTGTAGAGTTCGGCCGTCTCGCTCTCCTTGCCGCCCAGCAGCGTTACCAGCGGCACGTCGGCGGCTCGTGCCGCCAGATCCCAGCAGGCCATGTCGAGCGCCGACTTGATGTAGGAATGGCCCTTGAACACCGTATCCATCAGCCGCCCGATGCTTGCCAGCCCGCGCGGATCGTGGCCGATAAGGTGCGGCGCGATTTCGGGCACGCCGGCGCGGGTGCCGGCCGGGAAGGCTGCCGAATAGAAATTGCCGAGCGGCGCCATCTCGCCCCAGCCGGTAAGGCCGCTGTCGGAGGTGATCGACACGATCACCGCGTCGAAAGCGTTGGCCTCGCGCCCCTTCGACATGCGGTATGGCCCGTCCACGAAGGGCTGCACGACATGGTAGGCCTTGATGGTTTCGATCTGCACGTGTCTTGTCCGCTGTCTGTGATGTTGGGAACGGGTCAGGCGCCCCTCGACGGGCGTTGTTCGAGGCCGCGCGCGTAGGCAAGCAACTCCTCGAAATCGAGATCGATGTGCTCCCTGGCATGGCGCTGGGCGGCACGCATGTCCTTGCCCTTCAGCAACCGCACATAGGTTTCGTGAACGTCTTCGGCCGGAACCGGCTCATTGCGGGCATGTTGGTGGAGCGCAAAATACATCTGCAGCCGGCTGGTCAGCCGTCGCCAGGTTTCCAGCAGCACCGAATTGTCGGCCCGTTCGTAGATCAGGCCATGCAGTTGCAGCGCGGTTTCGATTTGGCGTGTCGTGTCCAACGCACGGGTCGCCTGCTTCACGGCTTCGTGGCGCCGGTCGAGCTCGTCGAAGAAGCGCTGGTCGCGCAGCGGCCACGCCCGCTCGATGGCCAGCTCGTCCATCACCTTGTTGAACGAATAGGCATCGTCGATGTCCTTGGCTGTGACCTCGATGACAAAGGTGCCGGCATAGGGAATGCTGGTCAGGATGCCTTCCTGCACCAGCTCGCGCATTGCCTCGCGCAACGGCGCGCGGCTGACCCGCATTTGTTCGGAAATCCGCAGCTCGTTGAGCTTCTGGCCGGGTGCGAGCTGCCCGGTCAGGATCGCGCGCCGCAACAGCGCGACGATCTCGGCGCGTCGCGTCGTGTCCGCAATCGGACTGAAATCCGCTTTCGCCATTCGGCCGCTCCCAGGAAAATCGAAAGCAAGACAAGCAGATTGTCGACAATCTAACAAGAGGTCATCTTCGGATTCTTGGGGCCGCTGGCATATTGCCTCTTCGGTCTCAGGCGGCGCGGCCGTAGAAGCCGACGCGCTCCTCGGCGCTAAACATCACGCCGGGCTTCTCATAGTAGGAAAACACCGCGATCATGCGCTCTCGCTCGCCTTCGACGGTGGTGACGCGATGCGCGGTGTTCTTGCCGCGGAAGACATTGAGTGTGCCCGGTTTCATGCACAGGATCTTGGAATCGGGGTCGCGCCCTTCCAGCAGCCTTGCGACGCCGTCATAGTTGGGATTGTCGTCCGACCTCAGATCGGTGCGGTATTCGAGGTCGCCGCCACGCTCCGCTGCCTGCAACAACAGCGTCGTCGTGAATTCGGAACGATCGAAATGCCAGTTCAAAGCCTCGCCGGCGCGATAGGCCATGACGTTGGTACGGGCCAGGGGATCCTGCATGACATGCAATCTGGGCTTGCCCATCGTCGCTGCCAGGAAGCGCAGTAGCGGTTCGTATTCGTAGATGGCGAGCACGACACTGCCAGGAATCTGGTCGGCACAGACGGTGTGACTGATGGTCTCCACCTTGCGCAGCGCCGGATGGTCGGGTGCAAGCTCGGGAATGTCAGGCTTGAAGTAGATGTTGTGCATGCGCTTGTGCGCATGCGAGCGCGCGGCCATCACCGGCTGGATTTCGCGCACGGCTTGTTCCGCCACGCCGGGGCGCAAAAACCCTTCCAGATTGAACATGCCGTCGGCTTCGAGCGCGGCGACGGATTGTTCGACAAGGCGCTGCCATTCGGCGCTGCCTTCGCGGTCGAGCGGATAGCGGTTGAGATCGAGGATGTCTTTCATCGTCATGGCTCCGAAGGTTGTGAGCTTATGAGACGGCAAAAAAATCTTTCTCTCAACGTCGAAAATAGTTAGGATTGGCCAAGAAAAACTTACGGACTCGATGTGGAACGGTTGCCGCCGCTGAATGCGATCAAGGCTTTCGAGGTTGCGGCGCGTGCCGGCAGCTTCACTTTGGCCGCCTCTGAACTCGGCGTATCGTCGGCGGCGGTCAGCCAGCAGATCCGCAACCTCGAGAGCTGGTTCGGCAAGCAGCTGTTTGTGCGTAGCGGCAATCGCATCGCGCTCACCGACGCCGGCCACGCCATCTATCCGCAGACAGCGAAAGCTTTGGGAGACATCGCCACCATAGGCCAGCGCATGCTGGAGGGCGGGGTGCGGACGCGTCTGGTCGTCAGTGTGCCATTCTCGTTGGCCGAACTGTGGCTGGCGCCGAGGCTGGCGGTACTTCTCGATGCCTTTCCGCAGATGGCGATCGACGTTCGGGTCGAGGACGATCCGGTCGACCTGATGCGCCAGAACATCGATCTGCGCATCAGCTATGGCGACTATCACTATCCCGGGCTGAAACTTGTTCGTCTCGTCCATGACGATGTCCTGCCGGTCTGTGCACCGGAATTCTGGCACCGGCACGGCAATGGCGATCCCAGTCTGGCGGATTTGCACGAGAGCCAGTTCATCCACACCAATTGGGGGCCGAACTATGCCTCGCACCCGACCTGGGCGGACTGGTTCGCGGCATCCGGCGGCAGTCGCTCGCCCGACCCGTCGCACGGGCGGCGCGTCGGCCTGTCCAGCCTGGCGATCGCCTCGGCAAGACTGGGTCTGGGCATCGCCCTTGGCCAGCGGGTCATGGCGCGCGCCGATCTGGAGGCCGGTCGGCTGATTGCGCTCTCCTCCGTCTCGGTGCGCCTCGGGCATCCCTACTGTGCGTTTATGCCGCCGGCCAAGGCCGACCGCGCCGATGTTGCCGGTCTGGTGGAACTGCTCAGTCGAGCGGCGCCCGCGACCTGTGGGAAGGGCGGGGCGCCGCGCTGAAGCCGGGTCCTGACGGGGGTGTTCAGGTGGCCGGCTTTTCCGGTATCGGCGATACAGGCGCTCCGGGTCCGATCTTCTGCAGATTGCCCGTGATCACCTGGTCGCCCTCGGCGACGCCGCTGAGGATGGCGACCTGATCGCCGCTCGTCGGTCCTAGCGAAACCAGCCGCTGGTCGACGGTGTTGCCCTTGCCGACGACATAGAGATATTTGCCGAGCTGGCTCGAGCCCAGCGCCGTCTGCGGCACCATCAGCGCGTCGGCCTGCTCTCTCACATGCAGCCGGACACGAACATATTGGCCCGGCAGCAGCGTGAACTTGCCATTGCCGATCGTCGCGCGCGCGGTGATGGTGCCGGTCGAGCGGTCGATCGAATTGTCGATGAAGGTAAGCTCACCCTTTTGGCTGGCCTCGGTCTGGCCGGGGAGCAGGACCTCCACTTCGATCGGGCCGTTGGCACGGGCTTGCTCGATCTCGGCCAGATCCGTCTCGCTCGGGTTGAAGGTGACGTAGATCGGGTCGAGCTGCACCAGCGTGTTGAGCACGGTACCGGCAACGCTGACCAGCGTTCCGACCGAGGCCTGGTTGCGGCCCAGGCGCCCGCCAAACGGCGCGCGGATTTCGGCATAGCCCAGATTGAGCTCTGCCGTGCGGACCGCCGCCTGGTTGACCGCCAGCGACGCCTGCGCTTCGCGCAAGGTGCTGGTGCGCTGGTCGAACCCGTCCTTGGCGAGGTAGCCGCTCTTGGCGAGCTCGGTGCCGCGACCGAGATTGGACCGGGCATAGTCGAGCGTCGCCGTGTCGCGCTGCACTTGCGCCTTGGCCTGGTCGAGAGCCGCCTGGAAGTCGTCAGGCGAGATCTTGTAGAGAAGGTCGCCTTGCCGGACGTCGACGCCGTCGGCTGCGGTCTGCTCCTGCAGATAGCCCGGAATCCTGGCCTGCAAGGTGATGCTGCGGATCGGTTCCGTCCGCGCGGCATAGTCCAGGTAGATCGGGATCGTCTTCTTGACGACACTGACCACCGGCACAGGCATGACGAATGCCGCCGGAGCAGGCGTCGCCGCGGCCGTGCCGGCATTGAGGCTGAGGTTGCCCATGTCGAGCAGATGGACGCTAGCCACCGAGATCGCTCCCAGCGCGACAGCCGTTCCCAACGCGATTTTCCATTTACGCATGATCAGTCTCCAATCTTATTCGGCCGCTTCCGCCAGGGGCGGCAAGGCGGGCTTGGTCGTTGGTTCATTGTCTTGAGAGGCGGGGTCGTCATTGCCGCGGCGTTCGCGCAGCTGTTCGATGACCGCGTAGAAGACCGGCACGAACACCAGCGACAGGATGGTCGCCGCGACCATGCCGCCGAACACGGTGGTGCCGATCGACTGCCGGCTTGCAGCACCGGCGCCCGTCGCGAACATCAGCGGCAGCACGCCGAGGATGAAGGCGAAGGCCGTCATCAGAATCGGCCGCAGCCTGAGCCGTGCCGCTTCCATCGCCGCGTCGACGATGCTGAGACCTTCCTCGCGCCGTCGTCTTGCGAACTCGACGATCAGGATCGCGTTCTTGGCCGCCAGGCCGATCAGCATGACGAAGCCGATCTGCGAGTAGACGTCGATCTGCATGCCACGCAGCAACAAGGCCACGAAGGCGCCGAACAGGGCCAGTGGCACCGCCAGCAGCACCATGAACGGCATCGCCCAGCTCTCATACTGCATCGCCAGGATCAGGAAGACGAAGACGATGGCGAGGCCGAAGACGACGGACGCGATCGATCCTGCCTTGAGCTCCTGGAAGGTGATGCCGGTCCATTCGAAACCGAAATCCCTTGGCAGCGCAATGGCAGCGGCCCGTTCCATCGCGGCAACCGCCTGGCCTGAGGAAAAGCCGGGTGCCGCACCGCCATTGATCGAGGCCGAGGCGTTGTTGTTGTAGTGCGGCACGGTTTCCGGGCCGACGAAGGGCACGAGTTTGCCCAGCGTCGAGAGCGGCACCATGCCGCCGGAGGCATTGCGCACATAGAGCCTCGAAATGTCGGCGGCGCCAGCACGTGCATCCTTGTCGGCCTGGATCGTCACCCGGAAGGTGCGGCCGAACAGGTTGAAGTCGTTGACGTAGAGCGAGCCGAGATAGATCTGCAGCGTGTTGAAGACATCGGGCAGGTTGAGGCCGAGCAGTTTGGCCTTGCTGCGGTCGAGGTCGTAGTTGAACTGCGGCGTCGAGGTCGAGAACGGCGAGAACAGCTGCTGCGGGTTGATTTCCGGCTGCTTGCGCGCCTCGGCGATCACGGCTTGCGTCGCATCGTTGAGGGCTGAACTGCCGCGGCCGGTCAGATCCTCGACGACGAATTCGAAGCCGCCTGTGGTGCCGATACCCGGGATAGACGGCGGATCGAAGCTCAGGGCGAAAGCTTCCGGGATCTGCATCAGCTTGCCGCGCACGTCGGCGACGAGTTTCGATGCGCTCTGGTCGGGGCCGCGCTCCTCCCAGGGCTTCAGGATGGCGAATTCGACCGCCGAATTCGACTGCGCCGCACTGGTCAGGAAATTCAGGCCGCTGATCGAGCCGACAATCTCGACGCCGGGCGTCGCCTGCAGGATGTCGCGCGCCTTCTGCGCCACCGCGTCGGTGCGTTCCAGCGACGCGCCGTCGGGCAACTGGATGACGACGAAGAAATAGCCCTGGTCCTCGACCGGAAGGAAGGTCGAGGGCAGCCGCTGCCAGACGAAGTAGGTGGCGACCAGGCCGGCCGCGAACAGGCCGAGCATGATCCAGCGCAAGCGGATGAGAATGCGTACGCCATTGGCGTAGGCGTGCGATAGCCTGTCGAAGCCGGCGTTGAACCAGCGGAACGGGGCGAACTGCGTCTCGCCGCGATGGCGCAGGAAGGCCGCACTGAGCGCGGGACTGAGCGTCAATGAGTTGAAGGCGGAGATGCCGACGGAGATCGCCACGGTCAGCGCGAACTGGTTGTAGAGCTTGCCGGAGACGCCGGGAATGAAGGCGACCGGCACGAACACCGCCATCAGCACCGCGGTGGTGGCGATGATCGGTCCGGTGACCTCGCGCATTGCGGCCTTGGTCGCCGCAAGCGGCTTGAGCCCGGCCTCCAGCTGTCGTTCGACATTCTCAACCACGACGATGGCGTCGTCGACGACGAGGCCGATCGCCAGCACCATGCCGAGCAGGGAGAGCATGTTGAGCGAGAAGCCGAGCATCTCCATGACGACCAGCGTCGCCACCAGCGACACCGGAATGGCGATGGTCGGGATGATCGTCGTGCGCCAGCTTTGCAGGAAGAGGAACACCACGGCGACGACCAGCACCAGCGCTTCGCCGAGCGTGATCAGCACGTCATGCATCGATGCCGAGACGAAGCGCGTCGTGTCGTAGTGCATCGCATAGGACACGCCCTTCGGGAAGCGGCCCGACAGCTCCTGCATCTTGTCCTTGACGCGCTGCTGCAGATCGAGCGCGTTGGAGCCGGGCATCTGGTAGACGGCAAGCACCACGGTCGGGTCCTTGCCGAAGAAGGCCGACGACGAATATTGCAGCGCGCCGAGCTCGATGCGGGCGACGTCGCGCAGCCTGACCAGCGAGCCGGTGTCGGTATTGGCGCGCACGACGATGTCGCCGAATTCCTTTGGATCGCTCAACCGGCCGACGGCGTTGACCTGCATCTCGAAGGCGGTGCCGGCCGGGGCCGGCGATTGGCCAATCTTGCCGGCCGCCACCTGGACATTCTGCTCGGCGATGGCGTTCTGCACATCGACGGCGGTGATGCCGAGATTGGCGAGCTTGTCGGGATCGAGCCAGACGCGCATCGAATAGCGCCGCTCGCCGAAGATCTGCACATCGCCGACGCCGGGCAGCCGCTTCAGCGGATCGACCACCTGCAGATAGGCAAGGTTGCTCAGTGCCACCGGATCGACCGAACTGTCGGGCGAGGTCAGGTTGACGATGAGGACGAAGTTCGGATTCTGCTTCTTGATCGTCACGCCGCCCTGGTTGACGATCGCCGGCAGCGACGAAGCCGCCTGCGAGACGCGGTTCTGCACGTCGACGGCGGCGGTGCTCAGCGAATAGCCGACATCGAAGGTGATGGTAATGGTCGAGGAGCCGTCATTGGAGCTCGTCGACGACATGTAGGTCATGCCCTGCACGCCGTTGATCTGCTGCTCCAGCGGCGTCGTCACCGTATCGGCCACCACTTGTGCGCTGGCGCCTGGATAGTGGGCGCTGACCACGACCTGCGGTGGCGTGATGTCGGGAAACTGCGAGACGGGCAGCAGGAAATAACAAATCGACCCGGCGAGCACCATGATGATGGCGATCGCCGAGGCGAAGATCGGACGGTGGATGAAAAAGTTTACCACGAGACGCAAGCCTCCCCGGCTGCTCTTGCCCGCCCGAAGGCGCTGGCGACGCTGGACAGTCTTTGACCGCGCTTGTCACCGAGGTCGTCCCGCGAATGCAGCAACGGCACCTCGTTGCGCTGCGCATCGGCAAGCGAGCGCAGCATCGTCTCGAAGGCGCGCGGGTCGACGCCATCGGCTTTCATGACCAGCCGGATCATCGGATCCCGGACGGCCTCATCTATGGTAAGATCGCGGCGCTGTGGCATTGGCCGGCTCCTTGTCTGTCGATTCGCAGCCCATGCTCGCGAACCGTTTTTAATCTCTTCACCGGCCGAGGCCGCATGATTGGCAGTTTCTCGCCCCTCTCGTCTGGCAGGGCCGTTCACGGCCTTGTTATTGACGGTGGACGATATAGGTGTTACCAGTAAGTAACATTCTGGAAGTTACAGACCGGTAACACCCTAGTCAAGAGGTGGCCGAGGGTTTTTTGGAAACAAAGGAGATCATGATGACAGACGGCATCGTGGAGCGCTCTCGTCCCCGGGATCGGATCCTGGAGACGGCACGCGACATGTTCCACAAGCATGGCATCAAGGGCGTCGGCGTCGACGCCATCACCGAAGCTGCCGGCACGAACAAGATGACGCTCTATCGTCACTTCGAATCCAAGGACGAACTGATCGTCGAATGCCTGCGCGCCAATGCGGCCAAGGCCGGCGCTATGTGGGATGCGTTCGATGCCGAATTTCCTGGTGACAAGCTTGCCCAGCTGCATGCCTGGGTTCGTAAGGCGGCTGCCATGCTCAATGCGGACGGGCGCGGCTGCGACATGGCCAACGCCGCCGCTGAACTGACCGAGCCGGACCATCCGGCCAGGCTGGTGATCAAGGAACTCAAAGAAGCCCAGCGCGAGCGCCTTGTGACGCTATGTCGGGACGCGGGCATCGGCCAGGCTGAACTGCTCGCCGATACGCTGTCGCTTCTGCTCGAGGGTGCGCGGGTTAGTGTACAGACCGTGGGTTCGGAAGGTCCGAGCACGCAGTTCGTGCGCATGGCTGAAGGATTGATCGCTTCTTTCCGGGGCGCCGCCGCCGGTTGACGGGACCCGTGGCCTGTCAACGTGCGTCATTCCATCTGCGATGACTGGGCGTGCTTTGGTGTCGCTGTACCGCCATTCCTGCCGGCCAAACGAAAAAAGCCCGCTGCCGGGAGGAGGTGGCAGCGGGCTCGATTTTCGAATGTGGCGCGGGAGGAGGTGCACCCCATTCAGCGTCGGCATCGCATCTGGGAGGAGTAGATGGCCGACAACCAGAACCTACGAGTTGCCCAACGATTCGGCAACAAAGAAACTTGCATAGCTGCTGTGCAGATTTGCCGTGCCAATTATCGTACAAATCCGGAAACCCGGTTTAGCCAAGCCATTTCGCATTACTGCACGGGGACGTTTTCCCTGAAGATCAAGCGCGGTTCGATGAACTTGCGCGTCAGATAGGGTGCCGAGGAGGCAATCGAGCCGAGCAGGCGAATGACCGACTGTTCCGCGATCAGCCTGGCATTCTGGTCGATGACGACATCGAGCAGGTCGTCGACGAGATGACCACGCGTGTCCTTGGTCAAGTCGTGGCAGATGAACACCGGCTTGCGGTTCGGCCTGGCCTCGCGGATCGCCTTTGCAACGCCCGAATGCCCAGCTCCGACGCAATAGATGCCGAGCAGCTCCGGCTCGTCGTGCAGCGCCTTCATGGTCTCGGTGTAGCTGGCATCGGGCTCGTCGTTGACCTCGACGGCGCTGCTGACGGTCAGATTGGGAAACTCCTCACTGAGCACCGAGCGGAAACCCATTTCGCGTTCCTCGTGGCCGCGATAGGAACGTGAGCCGACGACCATCGCCAGATGACCGATTCAGCCGCCAAGGAAGCGTCCCATCAGCAGCGCCGCCGTTCGTCCCGCCACCCGGTTGTCGGTGCCGACATAGGCCGCGCGCGGTGCCGCCGGAACATCGGACACCAGCGTCACCAGGCGCATGCCGGCATCGACGATGTCGTGCAGGATGTTGCGCGTACGCGGATGATCGACGGCGATGACACCGACGCCATTGGCCCTGAGCGAAAGGTTTTCGACAGCGCTCTGCAGCGCGTTCGGCGAGATACCGGCGAGGTTATGGATCCGGCACGAGGCAACAAGCGGCAGGCGCGCGGCGTAGTCCTCGATGTGCCCGGCGAGATCGCGCATGAAGGCATTGCTGCCGATCGGCAGCAGGAATTCAAGGTGGGCGGGCCGCGAGGGTAGCGTCACCTGATCGGCGACCGGCAGATAGCCGACTTGCTTGGCCGCCTCCATGACGCGCTGGCGGTTGGCCGCACTCGCACCCGGCCGGTTGTTGAGCACCCGGTCGACCGTTGCGGTCGATAGCCCGCAGCTACGAGCGATATCGGAGACAGTGGCTTTCATGCCGTAACCCACAGCCCGCAGTTGCGTGCGGTATCCGAGACTGTGGCTTTCATGCTGCAATCCTGTTCGCCATGCGATGGCGCGTCAGACAAGCGATGCGATCTGAGGTGACGGGTGATTGCCGCCCATCACCATTCTCAGTGCGATGGCTTGCCATCGGCGATGGCATCGCGGATCTCCTTGTCCGACATGCCGGTAATGATCCGTTCGACCTCCGCCACGCTGGTCTTCTTGGGGTCTATGTCGTCAGCAACCACCTTGCCCCGGCGCATGACGACGATGCGGTCGACCACCTGGAAGACATGGTGGATGTTGTGGGCGATGAAAATGCAGGAATGGCCGGAATCGCGGGCGCTGCGCACGAAGCTCAGCACACCCTGTGTTTCGGCGACGCCGAGATTGTTGGTCGGCTCGTCGAGAATGATCAGGTCGCTGTCGAAATGCATGGCGCGCGCGATCGCCACCGCCTGGCGCTCGCCGCCGGAGAGCGAGCCGATCGGCGTCGTCGGCGGGATGTTCTTCGAGATGCCGACCTGCTTGAGCAAGTCGCGGGCAACCGTGTTCATCGCGTCCTGGTCCATCCGGTTGAGAAAGCGCGGCGACTTGATCGGCTCGCGTCCGAGGAACAGATTGCGGGCGATCGACAGTTGCGTGACCAGCGCCGAGTCCTGGTAGATGGTCTCGATGCCGTGGGCGATGGCGTCGCTGGTGCTGCGCAGGCTCACCTTGTTGCCGCGGATGAAGATGTCGCCGCTGGTCAGCGGAACGGCACCCGAGAGCACCTTGATCAGCGTCGACTTGCCGGCGCCATTGTCGCCGAGCAAGCCGACGATCTCCCGTTCATTGACGTGGAAATTGGCATCCTCCAGCGCCTGCACGCGGCCGTAGGACTTGCGGATGTTCGTCATGCGGATCAGTGGCTCGGCCATGGTTCAAGTCCCTGCCTGATGCCGGCGTTCCAGCCATGAATGCAGCGCCATCATGCCAAGGATGATGGCGCCGATGAAGATGTTGTAGGCAAGACCGGGCACGCCGATCAGCACGATGCCGTTGCGCATCACGCGCAGGATCAGGATGCCGAGCACGGTGCCGATGATCGTGCCGCGCCCGCCGGTCAGCGCGGTACCGCCGATCACCACCATGGCGATGACTTCCAGTTCATAGCCGGTGCCGCTGTTGGGGTTGGCCGCCGAGGTGCGCAGCGACGAGATGACGCCGGCAAGCGAAGCCATGACCGACGACAGCACGAACAGGCCGATCTTGACGCCGCTGACATTGACGCCGCGCGCCCTTGCAGCACTCGGGTTGCCGCCGGCCGCCTGGATCCAGTTGCCGGTGCGGCTTTGCGTCAGCACATAGCCGAGCGCGATCGCCGCGGCGATGAACCAGAACAGCGACATGTAGATGCGGAACGGTCCGATGAAGAAATCGCCGACCAGCGCTTCGGCCAGCCAGCTGCCCTCCGCACTCCAGGTGCGCTGCGGAAAACCGTCGGTGACGAAAAGGGCGGTGCCGCGCACCACAAGCAGCATGCCGAGCGTCACCAGGAAGGATGGGATCTTGAGCTGCGTCACGAACCAGCCATTGACCAGCCCGATGATGGCGGCGACCAGCAGCGCGGCGACAAAGCCGACCTCAAGGGAGGTCAGGCCGCTGTTGAACAGGGTCCACATCAAGACCGGCGAGAAGCCGAACAGGGAACCGACCGAGAGGTCGAACTCGCCCGACGTCATCAACAGCGTCATCGCCAGCGCGATCAGGCCGAGCTCGACCGTGAAGGCCAGCGTATTGGAGATATTCTGCGGCGACAGGAAGTCGTGGTTGAAACTCCAGAAAACGGCGATCTCGACGACGAGCAGCACGAAAGGGCCGAATTCCGGCCGTGCGATCAGGCGTTGGACGAGCGAATGATTTTCCACAGGCAATCCGCGACATGAGTGGAAGGCTGAGCGTTGCACATCGCGTGCGAAGGGCTCGGCGAAATGGAGAGCCAGTCGCGACCGTTGGGCGGCCGCGACTGTTGAGATTGGATGTTACTTGCCGGACAGGATGTCGTCGTAGATCTGCGCGGTGTCTTTTTCGTAGAGCGCGCCGGTGATGACGTTGAAGCCCGGAGGAATGCCGCCGGCGGCCATATTGGCCAGCGAAAGCGCGACATAGCTGGTCGCCTGCGGGTCCTGCCACTGGCCGGCATTGACATAGCCGTTCAGCACTTCCTGGGTGGTGTCGAGCGAGTTGCCCCAGCCGACAACCGGGATTTCGCCCGGCTTGATGCCGACCTGGTCGAACACCCGCTTGATCGAGCCGGTGACGAGATCGCCCAGGCCGATGATCGCCTTGACCTTGGCTTTGTTGGCAGTGAGGTAGTCGACCATGCGGTTGATCACTTCAGCCTGGTCGAGCGTCGCTTCGGTGATTTCATAGGCGATGCCGAGCGGCTCGAAGACACTCTTGATGCCTTCCTCTTCCTGCACGCCATAGGTGGCGCCGGGGATCTCGACCGGCATCCAGACGAAGTCGCCCTTCTTCACCAGGCCTTTGTCGACCAGATACTGCGCCCAGTGTTTGCCGAAGGTGACATTGTCGCCGCCGACATAGGCGTTGAAGTCGGCTTTCGGGTCGGGCGTGTTGAAATTGATGATCGGCACTTTCGCCGCCCGCGCTTCCTTGACGATCTCGATCAGGCTGCCCGGATCAGGGCTCGTGGTGACGATACCATCGGCCTTGGCGGAGAGGGCGGCGCGAACCGCTTCTTGCTGTGAGGCGACGTCGCCATTGTGGAACGAGGTGTTGACCGTGTTGCCGGTATCCTTGGCCCATTGCTTGGCGCCGGCCAGGAAGTAGGTCCAGACCGGATCGGCCGGGCCGCCATGCGAAATCCAGTAGAACGTCTTGGCCTGTGCCGCTGCTGGTATCACCATCAGCGCCACCAACAGGCCGTATAGAACAAGTCTTAGCCGTGTCAGCATTTGATTTCCTCCCGTTGTAGATGGTCAGTTCAAAATCCGTCCCTTGTTCAGCATCTTTTGCCAGCGCCGGTTGAATGCGTCAGAGCATCCCCTTTTTCGACGGATGGCAAGCCTCCATTTGCAGGTGTAGTGGGCGCCTGACGGGTCGTCATCAGCTGCCCCATCAGATTGCATCAGTTGAGGTGATTTTCCGACTGTCGGATAATTGGTGTGATTGTTTCGGGTCGCGCGAACGCGGCCTGCGTCGACAAGGGTCACGCCGGCGATCATCCTACGCCCACGGGACCAGGTCCGTAGCGCCCTGGCAGGGCGTCGACGATACCAGTTGCTAGATCAGATCGGCTCTGGCTAGCTCCCGCATCAGATGGCTGGCGCCATAGGTCCAGTGCGGGCAGTCGGGCGAGAGCCGCACCCGGTTGACCAGCGCACCGAATTTCTCCGACGAGATGGTGACGATGTCGCCGACCTTGTGAGTAAACCCCTTGCCCTTCTCGCCTCGATCCTTGGACGGAACGAACATGGTGCCGAGATAAAGCGCCAGCCCGTCCGGATACTGGTGGTGCGGCCCCATGGCCGCGGCGACCAGTTCCTCCGGCGAGCGGCTGATCTCGGCCATCGAGCTTGCGCCCTCCAACGAGAACCCGTCCTCGCCCTCGACTTTCAGGCGCACGACGGCGCGCTTGACGTCATCGATGGAGAATTTGTCGTCGAACAGGCGGATGAAGGGACCGAGCGAGGCCGAGGCATTGTTGTCCTTGGCCTTGCCGAGCAGCAGCGCCGAACGCCCTTCGACGTCGCGCAGATTGACGTCGTTGCCGATGGTGGCGCCGACGATCCTGCCGCTGGAGGCGGCGATCATGGCGATCTCGGGTTCCGGATTGTTCCAGGTCGACACCGGGTGCAGCCCGACATCGGCGCCGAAGCCCACCGAGGCCATCGGCTGGCACTTGGTGAAGATCTCGGCGTCGGGGCCGATGCCCACTTCCAGATATTGCGACCAGGCGCCGCGCGAAATCAGCTTGGCCTTGATCTCCATCGCTTCGGGCGAACCGGGTTTCAGCTTCGACAGATCGTGGCCGATCAGTCCTGCGATGTCGGCGCGGATGGCGTCGGCTTTTTCAGCCGAACCGCGCGCCTGTTCCTCGATCACCCGTTCCAGCAGGCTGACGACGAAGGTGACGCCCGATGCCTTGACCGCCTGCAGGTCGACCGGGGAGAGCAGGTAGGGTTTTGCTGGATCGCGCCCGGTCTCAAAACTGTTGGCGGCGATGTCATCGAGCGATCCGATCGGTCTGCCCTCGGCCGAGCGGACATGCCCAGCGGGGTCAGCCATCTCGCAAAGGTCTCGCATGGTTGGTGCCGCACGCGAGGTGATGTCGAAGACCGTGCCATCGCGCACCGTGACGACCAGCGGGTATGCGGCATCGCTACCTCTGGCGCGTCCGACAAAAAGGCCCTCGGTGGGCAGGTGGGTCGGGTTCGTCATAGCGCTCTGTCCTCTGAGTGATCGACAATGTGGCGAAGTGATCGTCAATGTGGGCGGCCGGATCGGCGCGGCACTTTCACCGGATTCCCGTCAAAGGTCTATCCCGTCGCAGGCGATCGGAACTCTGGGTCTCCGATCGCCTCGGCGGCAGTCCACAGACGAAAGCCGGAGTGCTCTTTCAAAAATGTGAAATTCTGACTAGGATTTTCACCAATCGCAGCGCATTCAGGTGACCCTTGGCGACAGCATTCTCCGATCCGATCTGGCTCAAGCCACAGGCAGCTTCCACGTTTCAATCGCTTCCCAATGGCGAACGTGTCGATCTCGCCATTGTTGGCGGTGGCATCATGGGCTTATCGACCGCCTTGCATGCCGCCCGGCTTGGCCTGTCGGTGCAGGTGCTGGACGCCGGCGAGATCGGCCAGGGCGCATCAGGCTTGAATGGCGGTCAGGTCATTCCCGGCCTGAAATACGATCCGGAATGGCTGCTGGAGCATTTTGGCCTTGAGCGCGGCGAGGCGCTTGTCAATTTTGCGGCGTCGACCGCCGATGCGGTGTTCGAGCTGATCCGCGACGAGAAGCTGGCGGTGCCGTTCGTTCGCAATGGCTGGATCCAGGCGGCGCACACCGAGGCCGCGCTGAAGGCGGCGGGAAACCGTGACCGGCAATGGCGCGCACGGGGCGCGGATGTCCAGTTGCTGAACGCAGCGGAGATCGCGGCCAAGACCGGTGCGCAGGGCTATCTCGGCGGCTGGCTCGATCGCCGCGCCGGTGTTATCGATCCGCTCGCTTACACATCTGAACTCGCCCGTGTCGCGACCGCGGCTGGCGTGAGGGTAGCCGAGCGCGAAAAGGTCGTGCGGCTCACCAAGACCGCCGGCGTTTGGCGTATTTCGACCGAAAATGGCCTGGAATTGCAGGCAAAGGCGGTCGTTCTGGCGACCAACGCCCATACGGACGGTCTGATCCCCGGCCTTGCGCAGACGATCGTGCCGCTGCATTCTTTTCAGATCGCCACAGCACCGCTGTCGTCCGGTCAGGCGGCCCCGATCCTGCCGGAAGGGCAGGCGGTGTCGGACTCCAGGCGCATCCTCGTCTACTACCGCAAGAGCGCCGACGGCCGGCTGGTGCTTGGCGGGCGGGGTCGCATGGCGCTGCCGACGAGCGCCAGCGACTGGGCGCATCTCGAGCGGGCGCTGCGGCGGCTCTATCCCATGCTGTCCGGCATCGCCATCGAGAAGCGCTGGTTCGGCCGCGTGGCGATGACGCCGGACCATCTGCCGCACATCCACGAGCCGGAGCAGGGCCTGCTCGCCGTGGTCGGCTGCCAGGGTCGTGGTGTCGGCCTGATGACCGCTCTTGGCGAGCGCATCGCCGGCTATCTCCAAAGTGGCGACGCCAGGCATTTGCCCTTCCCGGTCTCGCCGATCCGACCGATCCCGTTTCACGCCTTCCGCCAAGTCGGCGTCGCCGCGACCATCGCCTGGTACCGGCTGCTCGATGCGTTGGAGCGCTGACCAAAGCAATTCCTGTCAATGGGTTTCCGTTTGGGATTCCGCTTGACAGTTTCATGGATATGAAAAACTCTAAGCCAATTTCAAATTCCGATAGGCAGGTCGATGTCGACCCTAGTTGCAACATCAGCGCCAGAGGCCCGGTCTTCTCAGGGCTTCCGGGTCGCCATGCTGCTCCCGGGCGCTCTGGTCACTTTCCTGCTGATCCTGTTTGCCCTCGGCCTCGTGCTTTTCCTCGCCTTCCGCAACAATGACGGTTCGCTGCTCGGTGCCGGTTTCAGCTTGGCGAACTTCGCAACTGTGGTGTCCGATCCGCTGTACTGGACGGTGACGCTGCGTTCGCTGATCATTGCCGCTCTGGTCACGCTGGCGACCGTCGTCACTGCCTATCCCGTCGCCTACTATCTTGCCTTCCACGCCGGCCGGCGGCGCGGCCTTCTGCTGTTTCTGGTGACGCTGCCATTCTGGACCAGCTATCTCCTGCGCGTCTTCGCCTGGAAGATCGTGCTCGCCTACAATGGCGTTTTGAACTCGGCGCTGATCGAAAGCGGCATCTGGTCCGAGCCGACATTGGCCTTTCTCAACACGCCGGCCGCCGTCGTCGTCACGCTGGCGCACGCCTACGCGCCTTTTGCCATCCTGCCGATCTACGTGGCGCTGGACACCATCCCGAAATCGCTGATCGAGGCCGCTTCCGATCTCGGCGCGCGGCCCTTCACCTCTTTCCGCCGTGTCGTGCTGCCCAATTCGATGCCGGGCGTGCTGGCGGCAGCCCTTGTCGTCTTCGTGCCGACGGTCGGTGACTATGTCACGCCGGCGCTCGTCGGCGGCCCGGCCAGCACCATGATCGGCACGCTGATCCAGGCGCAATTCGGCAAGGCCAACGATTGGCCGTTTGGCGCCGCACTCTCCGTCGCCGTCATGCTGGTCATCCTGTGCGTGGTGCTGGTCGCGCGTTTCGCCGACCGCAGATTTGGCAGCCGCACATGAGCGCTGCACGCACGCAGGGAGGCGGCCGCTGGCTCGGCGTCTACGTCGTCGCCTATCTGGTCTTTCTCTATCTGCCGGTGCTGCTGATCCCGCTGTTTTCCTTCAACAACTCGATCCAGGCAGCGTTTCCGCTGCAAGGCTTCACCTTGCAATGGTACGCGACTTTGTTCGGCAATTCGGCGCTGACCGGTGCACTCCTGAACAGCCTCGTCATCGGCGCCATTGCCGCCACGAGTGCGACGCTGTGCGGCATCACCGTATCCTACATGGACCTCTACGGCCGCTCGCCGCTGGCCGCCACCATCAGCGCCATCGCCCGGCTGCCAATCCTGATCCCCGGCGTCATCGTCGGCATATCGCTGCTGATCCTCATCAATCTCATTGGTCTGGGGCCATCGCGCATCGCCATCGTTCTCGGTCACATATTGGTGGCGCTGCCGACGACCGTGGTGATCATGCGCAGCCGCTTCGCCGCCATCCCGAAAACCATTCGCGAGGCGGCGCTCGATCTCGGCGCCTCCGACTGGACGACGTTCCGGCGGATCATGCTGCCGCTCAGCCTGCCGGCCATCGTTTCGGCCTTCATGCTGGCCTTCCTGATCTCCTTCGACGAATTCATTGTCGTCTTCTTCCTGGCCGGCACCGAGCCGACGCTGCCGCTCTACATCTGGAGCCAGCTGCGTTTTCCAAAGTCGCTGCCGACGGTGATGGCGCTGGGCACGTCGATCCTGGCTGTGTCCTTCATCATCGCTGCAGCGGCTGAAATCCTGCGCCATCGCGGCTTGTCCGCCACGGCGCCAAAGCCCGCGGATCCGTCACAACCAAAACAAACCAAGAGAGGAGAACTGCAATGGCATTCGACCTGAAATCGATCTCTGCAAAGACTGTTTGCGCTGGATTGACGGCGTTCGCGCTGGCGCTGTCGTCGACCGTCGCTTTCGCCGGCGACAAGCTGCAATATTTCACCTGGTCGGGCTATGAACTGCCCGATTTCAACAAGAGCTTCCTCGCCGCGCACCCCGACGGCGTCGAGGCCTCGATCTTCGGTGACGACGATGACGCCTTCACCAAGGTCAAGGCCGGCTTCCGCCCCGACATCGCGCATCCCTGTTATGACAAGGTGGCGCGCTGGAACAAGGAAGGCCTGCTGCAGCCGATCGACACCAAGCGGATCAAGAACTGGGACTCGATCTTCCCGGTGTTCAAGAACCTGCCCGACCTGCAGGCCGGCGACGGCAAGGTCTGGATGGTGCCATGGGACTGGGGCAACACCTCGATCCTCTACCGCACCGACCTGGTGAAGAACCCGGAAGCGAGCTGGAACCTTTTGTGGGACAAGCAGTATGCCGGTCGCATGGCGACGATCGACGCGGTGCACGACACGCCGGTCGTTGCCGCACTGCTCGCCGGCGTTAATCCGTTCGACATGACGCCGGAGCAAATGGACAAGGTGGCCGAGAAGCTGCGCGAGCAGCGCCCGCTGCTCTCCAATTACACCACCGACATGACCTCCGTCGAACAGGCGCTGGCCAGCGGCCAATTGGTCGCCGCCATGACCTGGAACGCGTCGGCCACCTCGCTGAAGAAGCAGGGCGTGCCGGTCGAGTTCATGAAGCCGAAGGAGGGCATGCTGACCTGGGCCTGCGGCTTCGTCATGCTCAAGGACGCCAAGAATGTCGACCTCGCCTATGACTTCATCAACAGCCGGCTGGAAGCCGACTCCGGCAAATACCTGATCGAGGCCTATGGCTATGGCAGTTCGCTGAGCTCCGCTTTTGCCACCGTGCCGAAGGAGGAGCTGGAGAAATTGCAGCTGCCATCCGACCCGGAAGTGATGCTGAAGACCACCATCTTCACCGGACCGATGAAACAGAATGACGACCTCGCCAAGATGTTCGAAAAGGTCAAGGCAGGCGGCTGAACCCTAGAGCACCGCGCGGCGTCAGCCACGCGGTGTCACCCGAGACACTGCAAACGAGGTCGGGAATTGATGGACATACTGGACGAAGCTGCTGAGAAGCCGAAGGACGATGCCGATGTGCGGGTCGGCCGGCGCGTGCGGGCGCTGCGGCTGGAGCGCAACCTGTCGCTGGCCGATCTTGCGGCAAAAGCCGGCGTGTCGATCGGTGCGTTGAGCCAGATCGAACGCGGCATGTCCTCGCTGCGCGTCAAGGTGATCTGGCCGCTCGCCGCCGCCCTCGACATCGAGCCGTCGGCGCTGATCGCCGACGGCAACGATGCCGTCAACGATCTCTATTGCGTGCGTGCCGATAAGCGACGGCAAATCCCGGTCAAGTCGGAAGGCATTGCCAAGGCGCTGCTGTCGCCGCCGGGCGCGACGCTGACCGGCATGCTGGTGACGGTGGAAGCCGGCGGCGGCACCGCGGAGGCCTATGCGCATGCCGGTCATGAATTCGGCTTCGTGCTGTCGGGCGAGGTCGAACTGGTGGTTGATTCGACAAATTACGTGCTGAAGACCGGCGACAGTTTTGCGTTCAAGAGCACGCTTTTGCATGCCTTCCGCAATCCAGGCGCCGAGCGTTGCCAGATCCTCTGGGTCAACACCACGAAGCCATCCGAGGTTCGCGATGGCGCCTGATCCACTTGTGCGGCTACAGGCTGTCTCGAAGATTTTTCCTGGCGGCATCGTCGGGCTCGACGCCGTCGATCTCGACATTGTCGGCGGCGAGTTCATCACGCTGCTCGGGCCGTCGGGTTGCGGCAAGACCACCAGCCTGCGCGTCATCGCCGGCTTCGAAAGCCCGACGACCGGCAAGGTGTTGCTCGATGGTCGCGATATCACGGCACTTCGGCCGTTCGACAGGCCGGTCAACACCGTTTTCCAGGATTACGCGCTGTTCCCGCACATGAATGTCGCCGAAAATGTCGGCTTTGGCCTATCGCTGCGCAAACTGTCTGGAGCCGAACAGGCAAAGCGCGCCGGCGAAGCCCTTGACATGGTCGGCCTCGCCGACAAGCTTGGCGCCCGCGTCTCCGAACTGTCGGGCGGCCAGCGCCAGCGTGTCGCACTGGCGCGTGCCATCGTCTGCGAACCACGCGTGCTACTGCTCGACGAGCCGTTGTCGGCGCTCGATGCGCATCTGCGTGAACAGATGCAGGTTGAACTGAAGCGGCTGCAGTCGCGGCTCGGCACCACCTTCGTCATGGTCACCCACGACCAGACCGAAGCGCTGTCGATCTCCGACCGCATCGTCGTGATGAACAAGGGCCGCATCGAGCAGATTGCGCCGCCGGCCACACTTTATGACCGGCCCGCCACGAAGTTTGTGGCGAGCTTCATCGGCACCATGAATCTCCTGCAATCGCGCTTCGTCGGCCGAGACGGCGATCGCCTGCGCTTCGCCGCCGGCGCCCTACCGCTGGAGGCCATTTCTGAAACCGGCGAAGCTCTCGCCGAGGACGCCATGCACACCGTCGGCGTGCGGCCGGAAGATCTCCTGGCGATGACCGAGGCCGCGCCCGGCACAGCGCCGGCACGCGTCAACAGCATCGTCTTTCACGGCCGCACGTTGCGTCTGCACGCTGAACTCGGGCAGGGCGCACCTGTTGTCATAGACGCGCCGCGCCAAGCCGAGGGTTTTCAATTCCAGGTCGGCGACGTGGCGCATATCAGCCTGCGCCGTGGTGCCAACTGCCCGGTGCTACCAGGTTAGTTTCATCGATCAAATCCACGCTTGACTCCAAGGATTGTTCCTGTTTTGTTCTAACCGTAGATGAGAAACAGGAGCGTTCTTCGCCGGGCGTATGGGTATGTATCGGCAAGGTGAATTCGATTTCGGCATACCAGAGCCTCCGTGGCAACCGAAGCGGCCGGATCGTGCCTTCTTCGGGTTGTTCTTGCAGCCGAAGGACTATGGTTCATTCGCCAATCTGCAGACGCAGCTTTGTCATCGACATGAAGTCGGTGAATCGCTGCTGTCGGCTGAACGGTTCCATCTGAGCCTGCAACATGCCGGCGACTACAAGCGGCTGCGGTCCAAGACCGTCTTTGCGGGATCTCGATCGGGTCAGCGTGTCCACATGCCTGCTTTCGAGGTCACGTTTGGCCACGTCGGCAGCTTTCCCGGTCGCCCGGCAACAAGGGGCAGGCCACCTCATCGCCCATTTGTGCTTCTCGCCGATGATGGACCGGTTTTTGAACTTCACAAATTGCTTGGTGTCGAGATGCTCAGGAATGGGCTCAAAGCGTCGGATCATTTCGTTCCGCATCTGACACTTGCCTACGATCAAAAGTTCATCTCTCGGCAGCCCATCGAACCGATCAGCTTCGTTGCCCATGACTTCATCTTTGTTCACAGCCTGCGCGGCCTGACAAAATACCTCTTCCTGGATCGTTGGCCTTTGCCGTTGGCATCGTAGTTCGCAAGCTGGGCGATCCGTCCTGACACGGATTGTCAGCTACCGCACGTTCCGACGATGGAGGCCAGCAAGCTGTTCCCCATTTGCAGTGCGTCTGACAGGAGGAATACAAATGACCATCGCGGAAATTGCCAAGGATTTCACCGAGCTGCTCAAGCAGGGCGATAACGAAGCTGCTGCCGAGAAGTACAACGCCGATGATATAATCAGTCTCGAAGCCATGGCGGGGCCGATGGCCATCTCCCATGGCAAGGAGGCGCTCAGGCAGAAGGGCCAATGGTGGCAGGAGAACAATGAAGTGCATGGCGGCTCGGTCGAGGGCCCCTACGTCAACGGAGACCAGTTCGCGGTGCGCTTCAAGTTCGACATAACGCCCAAGGCTACCGGCGAGCGTGTCACCATGGATGAAGTTGGCCTCTACACGGTCAAAAACGGCAAGATCACCGAAGAGCGCTTCTATTATTGAGGCCGTGAAATACCATCGGCTTGCGGGAGCTCGGTCTCGTCGCTGAAGGTTGAAAAATAAGCATGGCGGCCGGGACGATGTCCCAGGCCGCCATGTGAGAGGCTCAAATGGTCTTCACGTACTGCGCAAGCTGATCGGCCACCGTGCCCCAGCCGTCGAAGAAACCCATCTCTTCATGGTTGTTGCGGGTCGCCTCGTCGCCATGGATGGCGGTGGCGGTGTAGCGCGTGCCCTTGCCGTCCGGCTGCAAGGAAATGACAGCGGTGATGAAGGGTTCCCCTGACGGCCGGTAACCCGGCAACAATGCATCCGTCCACACCAGCCGCTCGTTCGGCACGATTTCGAGATAGCAGCAATGGCGGTCGTTGACCTCATTGCCGTCGGGCGACTGCATGCGCGTCCGGAACAGACCGCCCGGCCTGAGGTCGATCTCGCAGTCGGTGATCATCCAAGGCCTAGGCGTGAACCATTGCTTGACATGCTCAGGCGTCGTCAAGGCGCGCCACAGCAATTCGCGCGGCGCATCGATGACGCGCTCCAGCACGAGGTCCAGCCTGGGATCCGGCTTGAGGGGATAGATCATTTTTCTGTCTCCTGGAGGGTCATCACATAGGCGTCGAACTGGTCGAGGCGGCGCTCCCACAGCGTGCGCTGTTCGGCCAGCCAGTTTTCGGCAAGCTTCAGCGGCTCGGGTGCCAGTTGATAGGTCCTGACCCGGCCGGTCTTTTGCGAGCGCACCAGCCCGCAACCTTCGAGGATTTTGAGATGTTCGATGAAGGAGGGCAGGGCCATGTCGAACGGTTGGGCAAGCTCGCTGACCGAGGCAGGGCTGCGGTTCAGCCGCTCCACCACGCGTCGCCGCGTCGGATCGGACAGTGCGCGAAAGATGCCGTCGATCGGTGGACGGCTCGGAGTTGTGGTCTGAAGGCTTGTCATTGGTCATCCCGGGTGTCGTCGAAAGCGGCTCGAAAATACTTAGGAAAATTCCTTAGTGTTGACAAGCCCAAAAACACTGGGACACCGGTGCGACCGCTGGCAAAGCGCGCAGAGCGTCCTTAATCTGCGGTCAGATTCGAAATCGGAAGGGCCGCTGTTTTGACGATCATCATCTACGGCTTCACCACCTGCGACACCGTCAAGAAGGCGCGCGTCTGGCTGGAGGGCCATGATGTTTCCTACCGTTTTCACGATTTCAGGGCAGAGGGGCTGGACGCCAAGCGTCTTGACGGCTGGGTTGGCAAGGTCGGCTGGGAAAAGCTGCTCAACAAGGCGAGTACGACGTTTCGCGAACTGGCGGAAAAGGACAAGCAGGGCCTGGATGAAAAGAAGGCCAAGGCGTTGATGCTGGCCAAGCCCACCGTGATCAAGCGGCCGGTGCTGGAGGTCGGTGATCGGATTCTGGTGGGGTTCAAGGCTGATGTTTATCAGGCGGCGGTGAAGTAGCGTAGCGAGAAGGCGACGCTGCCAATCTCCCCCCTTGCGGGGGATGGCCGGCAGGCCAGAGGGGGGTGTGAAGGATCGCCACCCTTTGACTGTTCGTCTCAGAATTTGGCCGGTGATTGGCTGACAGGTCGGCGGGACAGCACCCCCCTCTGCCCTGCCGGGCATCTCCCCCGCAAGGGGGGAGATTGGCCAATCGCCGACCTTACAGATTGTGGGCGCCCTTCAATCCGTCTTTCTGAGAAATGCCGCCAGCGCCACCGCATTGTTGTGCTTCTCATCATGCGCGCCGTAGAGCAGTGTCACCTTGCCGTGGCGAAGCAGGCCGCGCAATTCACCCACCGCATCTTCATTCCCGTCCAACTCAACTCGGTACTGCTTCTGAAACTCAGCCCAGCGCGCCGCCTCATGGCCGAACCATTTGCGCAGATCGTCGCTCGGCGCGATGTCCTTCAGCCACAGCGCCAGCGCGGCGTCCTCCTTGCTGACGCCGCGTGGCCAGATTCGGTCGACCAGAACCCGTTGCCCGTCATCGGGCGCGGGTGGCTCGTAGATACGCTTGACCGCTAGGTCGAAGGCCATCGGACCCTCCGTAAGCGGGTCAGGCCCACTCGCCCTTGCGCATGACGGGCACGCGGGCGCCGTCCTTGTGAACGCCATCGATGTCGATCTTGTCCGAGCCGATCATCCAGTCGATGTGGATTAAACTCTTGTTGCCGCCGCGCGCCGCGATCTCGTCCTGGCTGAGCGAGGCGCCGTCGACGAAGCACTTCGAATAGCACTGGCCGAGCGCGATGTGGCAGGCGGCGTTCTCATCGAACAGCGTGTTGAAGAACAACAGCCCGCTCGCCGAGATCGGCGAGGAATGCGGCACCAGCGCCACCTCGCCGAGGCGGCGCGCGCCCTCGTCTGTGTCGAGTACCTTCTTCAGCACGTCCTCGCCCTTCGAGGCCTTGGCTTCGACGATCCTGCCTTCTTCGAAACGCACCGAGATGTCGTCGATCAGCGTGCCCTGGTAGGACAGCGGCTTGGTCGAGGAAACATGACCCTCGACCCGCCTTGCGTGCGGCGTGGTGAAGACCTCCTCGGTCGGGATGTTGGGGTTGCAGGTGATGCCGTTCTTGGCGGTCGAGGCGCCGCCCATCCATTCATGGCCGTCCGCCAGTCCAACGGTCAGGTCGGTGCCGGGTCCGGTAAAGTGCAGCGCATGGAAATTATGGTCGTTGAGCCATTCGGTGCGGCGGCGAAGTGCTGCGTTGTGCGCTTTCCAGTTGCCGATCGGGTCCTCCACATCGACCCGCGACGCGGCGAAGATGGCATCGGCAAGCTTCACGACCGCAACATCGTCGGCATCGCCGGGGAAGACCTGTTTGGCCCAGGCGAGGTCCGGATAGGCGACGATGTTCCAGTTGATGTCGAAGCCGGTGATCTTTTCCAGCGCCGGCTGGTAGGCCATCGAATTCGCCTTGTTGGCGCGCGCCACTTTCGCCGGGTCCTGTGCCGACAACAGCGACGGATCCTCGCCGCGCACGGCAAGCCGCGCCGCATTGTTGGCAAAGGCTTTCGCCATGCCCTCATAAAGCCAGCCGGCGGCGCGGTCGAAGCTCGCATCGGCACCGAAGCGGTAGCGGGCCAGCGTCATCTCGTCATCGTTGAAGATCGGCGTCACCAGCCCGGCGCCGGCCTTGTAGGCATGCTCGACGATCCGCCTGGTCAACGGCAGTGCCGCGATCGACGAAGTCAGCACCAGATCCTGCCCTGGCTGCAATTGCAGTCCGACCTTGATGGCGACTTCCGCCAGCCTGTCGAGCTTCACCGGGTCGATCGATGCGGAAACGCCGCGCGAATGTGTGGTCATGATCCTGCCTGTCGTAGTTTGATGTCCGACTCTACATAGCTCGGTGCCTCCGTCCTTTCCACCGCGATCGCGCCGACGGGTTCTGGGTTTGCGGAACCGAACCGCGCCATGGTTGCCTCGATCTCTTCCCTGATCCAGAGCTTGAAATCCCGGACCTTGCGGCTTTCCGCCTTGACGGAGGAGGTCACCAGCCAATAGCCGAGCCCGCTCTGGGCGCGGATTCCGAAAGGCGCCACCAGCCGCCCGTCGGCCAGCGCATCCGCGGCAAGCAATTGCCAGCCCAGCATCACGCCATGGCCGGCAATCGCCGATTCCAGGCACAGCATCGGGTCGGTAAAACGCGCACCCTTGAGGAAGGTGACAGGTGGGACACCGGCCGTCTCGAACCAGCTTTCCCAGTTGATCATTGCTCGCTCGTCGGTGATCGCGCAGGTCTGGGCAAGGTCCTCGATCGACTTCAGTTTTTGGGCGATCGCCGGCGCGCAGACCGGGAAGACTTCCTGCGCCAAGAGCAGTTCCGCCCGCCCGCCAGGCCATTTGCCGTCGCCAAGCCGGATGGCGATGTCGATGTCCGAGTGATCGAGATTGGCCAGCCGCACCGAAGCGTCGATGCGCAGCAGCACGTTGGGATGCCGGTCGAAGTGGCGAGATAGCCTGGGCAACAGCCACTTCGAGGCAAAGGCCGGCGCCACCGAAACCACCAATGTGCATTGCGTCGCCTCGTCGGCCAGCGCCACGGCCTGGGCAAGCTCGCGGAACCCTGCTCCAAGGCGGGCCGCGAAGACGGAGCCGAATTCGGTTAGCACCAGACCGCTCGCCGTTCGCTCGAACAGCGCTTGGCCGAGCTGTTTTTCGGTACGGCTGATCTGCTGGCTGACGGCGCTGACGGAAACGTTGAGCTCACCGGCCGCCGCCGCCAGCGATCCGAGACGGGCAACGGTTTCGACGGCGCGGAGGCCGTTGAGATGGACGCGGTTGAGCATGGCCATTGAGTTTTTCTAAACTGATCCGGCTGAAATCTCAATTGAAAGGCATGTCGAAACGGCAGATTTTCTCGGGAGAGACAGACCTGTGGAGCCGGAATGCTGAGGATATTGTCGTCATCGCTGAAGGTCTTTTTCGCTGCGAGTACTTCGCATGAGCCGCGCCAGGACAGCGAAACGCAGAGATGGCTGATCGATCCGCTTTCGCATCCGGTGCTGAACACCATGTCGGAGCGCGAACTGGGCGATGTGCCGTTCAGGTTGACGGCACGGCGGACAGTGCACGAGAGGGGTTCATTGCGCGCCGGCGGTCGCTGCTGAGCAGGCGCCAAGCGTTCCGGCTTGAGGAAATCGAGGCGAGCACCACGGTCCCGCGCACGCACTGGCCCAACGGATGGCGATTGTTTCAGCGATCCCTGCACTTATTGTGCAGTGCAATGACATCAGCCACCTCGACAGCGCTGCGTTTCGCTCTCGCCGGCATGATTGCCATGGCGATTGCCATGGGCATCGGCCGTTTCGTCTACACGCCGATCCTGCCCGGGATGATGCAGGAACTGCATCTGTCGCCTGCCGATGCCGGCTGGATCGCCTCGGCCAATTATCTCGGCTACCTCGTCGGCGCGTTGGCAGCGGCGGGCGGCTGGGCGCATGGGCGCGAGCGCCTGCTGATGCTGGCGGGGCTTGGCGCCAGTGCGGTCCTTGCCGCGCTGATGGGGCTGACCGAAGCGATGGCGGCCTTTCTCGCCATCCGCTTTCTGGCCGGTCTGGCCAGCGCCTTCGTCATGGTGTTCATGGCCAGCATCGTGTTCAGCCATATCGCGGCTGCCGGTCGCAACGACCTGCAGGCCTGGCATTTCGGCGGCGTCGGGCTCGGCATAGCGGCATCGGCGGCGATGATGGCGGTGCTGGTCGCCGAGCATTCGGGCTGGGCGGCAGGCTGGCTGTGGTCGGCGACGATTTCGGCCTGTGGTTTCGTCCTCGTCGCTCTGTTGGTCAATGAGGGTCCGCTCGGCAACGGCGAAGTCACCCGCGAGCCGGCACTGCGGATGGACCGGTCGTTGGTCAAGGTCATCATCGCCTACGGCCTGTTCGGCTTTGGCTATGTGGTGACGGCGACATTCCTGGTCGCCATCGTTCGGCAAGGCGGCGGCAGCCGCATCTTCGAGGCCATGGTGTGGATGGTCGCCGGTCTTGCGGGCTTTCCCTCCGTCTGGCTCTGGCAGAAGATCGCGGCCCGGACCGGCCTCTATGCCGCCTATGCGCTGGCGTGCTTCATCGAAGTTGCCGGCGTCACCGCCAGCGTCGCCATCGGCGGAGCCACCGGGCCGCTGCTTGCCGGCGTGCTGCTCGGCGGCACCTTCATTGCCATTACCGCCTTTGGCCTGCAAGCCGCCCGGCAGCAGGCGCCAGAGGCGCCGCGGCGAATCTTTGCCCTGATGACGGCTGCGTTCGGCCTTGGCCAGATCATCGGTCCGGTCGCAGCCGGATTTCTGGCGCAAATGTCCGGCGATTTCTTCCTCGCCACGATCACCGCCGCAACCATGCTGGTCGTCTCGGGCGCCATCACCTGGTCGGCTGCGCCAAAATCGCCATGATTGTGGGCTTGCTGTGCCGGGCATCGGGCACGGGCATTTTCTTTCCCACTAATGTGTGACTTTATGCCCGCTGTCGTCAGCTGATTTGCGCCTAGATCGAGGAATTCGCCACAGTGTTCGTATCCTTTTTCCCGCAGCCGAAGCTCTTTTTCACTTCGGCCGCCATCTGGAGCCTTGCGGCGATCCTGTTCTGGTTCTTCGGTGGTGAACAATTGGGTGCGGTTTTCGGATTGCCGCCCGCCGCGGCCGGCGCGCCGCCCCTCATCGGCATCGCCATCCTCGTATCGAAGCCGTTCCTCTGGTTCTATCTCTATTTCGCGTTCTGCGTGCTCGTCTTCTATGCATTCTGGAGTTGGTATTCGCCGCATCCATGGCAGCGCTGGTCGATCCTGATGACCGCGGTCATTCTGTTCTTCATCTATTTCAATGTGCAGGTCAGTGTCGCCGTCAACGCCTGGTATGGGCCTTTCTTCGACTATGTGCAGGGCCTGATGTCGGGGACTGGAAAGTCTACCAACAGCGAATTTTATATCGGATTGGCCGATTTTTCGTGGCTGGCGCTGGTCGGCATGAATGTGCAGGTGGTCAATGCCTTCATCGTCAGTCACTGGATCTTCCGTTGGCGCACGGCGATGAACAACTACTTCGTCGAGAACTGGGGCAGGCTGCGCCATATCGAGGGTGCCTCGCAGCGTATCCAGGAAGACACGATGCGGTTCTCGCAGATCATGGAAGATCTCGGCTCCAGCTTCGTCCAGTCGATCATGACGTTGATCGCATTCCTGCCGGTCATGATCCAGTTGCAGGCCCATATCACCGAGTTGCCGATTATCGGCGCGATCCCGCAGCCATTGGTTGTCGCGGCCCTTGCCTGGTGTCTGTTCGGGACGATCTCGGTCATGGTTGCCGGTCTGAAGCTTCCAGGGCTGCAGTTCCGCAACCAGCGTGTCGAAGCCGCCTACCGCAAGGAACTCGTCTACGGCGAGGATCATGCGGACCGGGCCCAGCCGGCCACCACCGCCGAGCTGTTCGAGAATGTTCGTCACAATTATTTCAGGCTCTATTTTCACTACATCTATTTCAACGTCGTCCGTTACACCTACCTGCAGGCCGACAACATTTTCTCGCTGCTGATCCTCGGTCCCTCGCTGGTGGCGCACAAGATAACGTTCGGCGCGCTGAATCAGATTTCGAACGCGTTCGGCAAGGTGACCGGTTCGCTGCAATTTCTGCTCACCTCCTGGTCGACCATCGTCGAGTTGCAATCGGTCCACAAGCGCCTGCGCGCCTTCGAGGCGACGCTCCAAGGCGAGCCGCTGCCTGAAATCGACCAGCGCTATCTGGCAAGGCAGGGCGCCGAGGATCCGGCCTAAAGACCGAGGTTGGAAATCGAACCGGGTTGGCGGCTCAGCCGCCGACCGAGACCTGCCTTTGGCCAGCATCCTGGCGCGAAACATAGTCGCGAAAACTGATGCATTCGACATCCGCCTTGACGCAGACGTCGCCGGCAAAGCGCTCCAGCGCGTTCCAGTAGGCGCCGTCATTCATCAGCGCGAAGTGGAAGCCGAGTTCCAGCGGAATGCGTTTTCCCGCATACTGCCTGTCGAAGGCGGCGCGGAAGGCAGCATAGGTCCGGTTGGCGAACTCGCCCGCTTGGCTTGGCCGCTCGAAGCCGCCGGAATGCCTGACATAGAGATTGTAGTCCATGGCAATCACCGGCCGCGACTTCGGTCCTTCGGGAATCTGAGGCAGGGAAAAGTGCATGATGCCGTTGCTGGCCGTCGGTCGGGCAGGGCCTTGCGAGACGCCGCTGGCATCGAATTGATATCCGGCCGCCGGCAGCGCTTCGTAAAGCGCCTTGCTGGTCGACAGGTACGGCGCGCGAAAGCCGACCACCGCATGCCGCGCGAAATCGCGCCAGCCCTGTGGTTCGGGTGCAATGCCGTTGATCGCATAGGCGTTTTCGAGAATGTGCTCGAACGAACTGAACTCTTTCAGCCAGTCCGCCTTGCTCCAGTCCTTGCCGTCGAAATGGCCGCAGCCATGGCTGGCGATGTCGTGGCCTTCATGCGCGGCAAGGCCGATCTGTTCGAGCCGCTCGGTGACTTCCTGCTTGGAGGCGGCAAAGCCGATGTTGGATTTGCCGGCGCTTTTGCCGGGTGCGGTGTACTCCTTGCGCGTCTCCGTCGACAGCAGGAAGACGCAGGACAGAAAATAGGTGAAATGCGCGCCGGTGCGCTCAGCCAATGCCCGGCTGCGTTTCCATTGCGAAATATCGCGGGCGCTGTCGAATGAGATGATGACGACCTGTTTCGGCTTTGCCGGCACCGGCGGATCGGCCAAAGCCCCGCCACCAGTGGTGAGCGCGGCAAGCGAAAACGCAACAACGCGGAACGGACGAAGCATAGGCAATCTGATCTTCACTCGGGGAACGTCTGCAAGCCGGCTATCGCCTAAATGTGGCGTGGGTGCGATGAGCCTTTTCGGCTGCTTGTCCGGGGCAAACATCCGTTTGCCCCGGACAATAGGCGATTTTCCGGTTGAACCCCTTCCATGCCGGCAAAATTTCGCTAAAACGCGGGCTGACAAAGGCCCGACGGGGCAGGAATGGTTTGATTTGATGTCCGACGACAGTTTCATCCGTGAAGTCAACGACGAGATCCGTCGCGAACAGGCGCAGGCGCTGTGGGACCGTTTTGGCCCCGCTCTGATTGTCGTTGCGATCCTCGTGGTGCTCGGCACCGCCGCCTTCGTCGGCTACCGCTATTGGGACGAGACGCGCGCCAACCGCTCGGGCGATGCGTTCTCGCAGGCGCTGAAGCTCGCCAATGACGGCAAGAACGACGAGGCGCTGACCGCGCTCGATCAGTTGGAGAAGGATGGCTACGGCGCTTATCCATTGCTCGCCCGCATGCGCGGCGCGACCGTCAAGGCGAACAAGGGTGACGTCCCCGCCGCCGTCAAGGATTTCGACGAAGTCGCCGCCGATACGGCCATTCCCCAGGGCATTCGCGACATGGCGCGCCTGCGGGCAGCCCTATTGCTTGTCGACCACGGCTCCTTTGCCGACGTCTCCAGCCGTGTCGAAGCGCTCACATCCGACACCAACACGCTGCGCCACACGGCGCGCGAGGCACTCGGCCTTTCCGCCTGGAAGGAAGGCAAGACGCAGGATGCGCTGAAACTGTTCGACCAGATCGCCGCCGATGACGGCGCCCCGCGCAACACCCGCGAGCGCGCAACATTGATGTCCGAGCTGATCCGCGGGTCGGGCAGTGCGTCGTGACCTTCAAAGTCGCCATCATCGGCAGACCTAACGTCGGCAAATCGACTCTTTTCAATCGGCTGGTGGGAAGGAAGCTGGCGCTCGTCGACGACACGCCGGGCGTCACCCGCGACCGTCGCGTCCATGCCGCCAAGCTCTACGACCTGCATTTCGATGTCATCGACACCGCCGGCTTCGAGGACGCTGGCGCCTCGACCTTGCCCGGCCGCATGCGTGCGCAGACCGAGATCGCCATCCGCGAAGCCGACCTGATCTTCTTCACCATCGACGCCAAGTCCGGCCTGTTGCCTGACGACAGGACCTTCGCCGAGATCGTGCGCAAGTCCGGCAAGCCGGTCGTGCTGGTCGCCAACAAGGCCGAGGCGAAGGGCGCCCAGGGCGGCATGCTGGAAGCCTGGGAGCTCGGCCTTGGCGAGCCGATCCCGGTTTCGGCCGAGCATGGCCAGGGCATGCCCGATTTGCGCGACGCCGTGATCGGCGCGCTCGGCGAAGCGCGCGCCTTCGGCGAAGAAGAAGATGGCGAAGACGAAGACGTCGCTGCCGGCGAGGTGCTGATCGGCGAGGATATCGCCGATCCGGATGCCGAGCACGCCTATGACGACACCAAACCGATGCGCATCGCCGTCGTCGGCCGTCCCAATGCCGGCAAGTCGACGCTGATCAACGCGCTGATCGGCGAAGAGCGGCTGCTCACCGGACCGGAAGCCGGCATCACCCGTGATTCGATCTCGGTCGATTGGGATTGGCATGGCCGCCGCCTGAAACTGTTCGACACGGCCGGCATGCGCCGCAAGGCCAGGATCCACGAAAAGCTGGAAGTGATGTCGGTGCAGGACGGCCTGCGCGCCATCCGGTTTGCCGAGATCGTCATCATCGTGCTCGACGCCACCATCCCCTTCGAGAAGCAGGATCTGCAGATCGCCGACCTGATCATCAGGGAAGGCCGGGCGCCGGTGATCGCCTTCAACAAATGGGATCTGATCGACCATCCCCAGGAGCTTCTGGCCGAACTGCGCGAGAAGACGGAACGGCTTCTTCCCCAGGCGCGCGGCATGCAGGCCGTACCCGTCTCGGCCGAGACCGGGCGCGGCCTCGACAAGCTGATGGATGCCGTCATCAAGACCCACAAGGTGTGGAACAGCCGCGTCTCGACCGGCAAGCTTAACCGCTGGCTGGAGGGCATCCTGGCGCACCATCCGCCGCCTGCTGTTGCCGGGCGCCGGCTGAAGGTCAAGTACGTCACCCAGGCCAAGACCCGTCCGCCGGGCTTCGTCGTCCAGTGCTCGCGGCCCGACGCGATGCCGCAATCCTATGTCCGCTACCTCTCCAACAGCCTGCGCGAAGCCTTCGACATGCCCGGCGTGCCGATCCGCATTGCGCTGCGCACGTCGGACAACCCGTTCGCCGGCAGGTCAAACAAGAAACGCAGCTGATCGTCGGCGCCCACCTGGCGCTTCATGATCACGCCACGTTGCGCAGGCCGTTGTCGCTGACCCGCGCATTTTCGGGCAGCGCTTGCCGTGCGGCGTCCAGCAGGATATCGCCGAGGCGGGCCGCCACCGGCTCCGCCTCGGCGTCCTTGCGATGCAGGAACAACGCCATCTTGGGCAGGGCGGGCAATCCGGCGATCTCCGGCGTCATTGCGCTGACGCTGGCCGGCAGGCCGATGTCGGTGCGGATCGTCAGCCCCAGCCCCGCAGCAACCGCGGCCCAGATGCCGCCAAGGCTTGGGCTGGAAAAGGCCATCCGCCACGACAGGCCGGCACGGTCGAGCGTTTCAGTTGCAACCGTACGCAAAAGGCATGGCGCCTCGAGCGCCACCAGCGGCAGTGGCTCACCGTGGCGCAGGCTGGTCTCGATGCGCTTTGCCGGCCCGATCCAACGCATCGGCACATCGGCGACATGCTGGCTGTAGGGCAGCGTTTCGCCGCAGTGCCAGGCGAGCGCGATGTCGAGACTGCCTGACATGACCCTTTCGGCAAGGTCGTGGCTGCGTGCGATCCTGGCTTCGATCTTGACCTTGGGGTGCGCCCGGGCAAATCGGCCGAGCACGTCCGGCAGCACCGCCTCGCCGAAATCTTCCTGCAAGCCGAGCCGTACCCAGCCTTCCAACTCGACATCATGGATGGCGGATGCCGCCTCGTCATTCAATTCGATCAGCCGGCGCGCATAGCCGAGCATAGTCTCGCCGGCCTCGGTCAAAGCGAGGCCGCGTCCTGATTTGCGGAAGATCGGCGTCGCTGCCTGTTCTTCCAGTTTCTTCAATTGCGCGCTGACCGCCGACGTCGACCGGCCAAGCCGGTCAGCGGCCTTGGCAAAGCTACCCAGTTCCATACCGGTGACGAAACTGCGCAGGACGTCGAGGTCGAAAGTTACGCGTCGCATGTGTGAAGTCCCGATTTTCAGGATTGTATGTCAAAAACTTCCTGATTTTCAGGATGAAATTATGGCGGTAGGGACAGATCGTCAAGGCGGGACCACTGGCCAGCACGGGAAATGAAGTCATGTCCGCCATTGTCAATTGCGCCGACCGGCAGCCGTCAGAACTCCTGGAAGATACGGCAGCCGGTTCCGCCGAAAGGGTATTCAAGCCCGGCCATCGCTGGAAGGTTCTGGGCATCGGCGTCGCCGCCAATGCCGCCTTCTCGGCTACGTTCTCCGGCATCCCGGCGACGGCGGTCGTTCTTCGCCAGGGCTATCACCTGGGCAATGCCGAGCTCGGCCTGGCGCTCGGCCTTCTCGGGCTGGGGGTCGCGCTCAGCGAACTGCCCTGGGGCCTGCTCACCGATCGCTGGGGCGACCGCCGCGTGCTCCTGATCGGGCTCGGCGCGACGGCGGTGTGGCTCCTGGTCATGGCGATGCTGGTTGTGCCGACAAAGGCCGGTACTCCCGATGTCACGCTGCTCGCCGCGAGCCTGCTCATCACCGGACTGCTCGGCGGCAGCGTCAACGGTTCGAGCGGCCGCGCCATCATGGGCTGGTTCCGGGAAAACGAGCGCGGCTTTGCAATGAGCATCAGGCAGACGGCGGTGCCGCTCGGCGGCGGCCTTGGGGCCCTCATACTGCCCTCGCTTGCTCTGGCTTTCGGCTTTGGCGCGGTGTTCGGGGTGCTGGCGGGTGCATCCGCTCTGTCTGCCCTGTTCGCCTGGCGCTGGCTGCACGAGCCGCCGACGGCGGGCAAGGATCATCTCGCTGCGGCTTCTGTGGCCGGACCGGCGCCGCTGCGCAATCGCGATGTTTGGCGTATCGCGACCGCCATCGGCCTGCTCTGCTTTCCGCAGGTGGCCGTGCTCACCTTCGCCTCCGTGTTCCTGCACGATTTCGTTGGATTGGGAACGGCGGCGATCAGCGCGAGCCTCGCCGCCGTTCAGATCGGCGCCATGGTCATGCGCATCTGGAGCGGCCGCTTCACCGACTGTCACGGCAACCGCCGCCAATTTCTTCGCTTGTGCAGCGCGTTCAGCGCCCTTGCCTTCGCCATGCTTTGGCTGCTGGTCCTGTTCGGCCCAACCGTTCCGGGCGGCCAGCTCATCTGCTTGGCGGTCCTTCCAGTCGTGCTTATTGTCGCAGGCATCTCCGTCTCCGCCTGGCACGGCGTCGCCTACACCGAGCTTGCCACCCTTGCCGGGGCCAGCCATGTCGGGACCGCGCTCAGCCTTGCCAACACCTTTGTTTTTGTCGGCTTCTTTCTGGTGCCGGTGGCCATTCCGGGGCTCTTGCACCTCTGGTCCTGGTCCGGCGTCTGGCTGGCGGCCGCCATCTGCGCGCTGATCGCCCGGCCGATCTTCCTGCGTCCGGCCTGAATAGTCGGCCGCAAAATCGCCTGACTTCGCAACCACGACCTCGGGCCGACCGGGAAAACCCGATCGAAGCCGTTAACGTCCCATCAAGGTTAATGCATCATTTTGCTCTCCAGTGGGGTCAGTCGCGTTCCTGGAGAGTGTTCCGTGCATCGACGTGTGTTGAAGCGGCTGGTTGCCGCCGCCGGTGAGAGAAAACGTGGCTTTCTGGCTCCGCTCGTCATCGGTTTCGGCATCTGGATCGGCTTTCCGACGGTCGCCGCCTATCAGGACATGACGAGCCTGGTTTCCGGCCTCGAAGCATCGAGCACGCGCTGGAATTCCTATGTCGAGAAATCCGTCGCCGGCTCGACCCATGCGGCCGAGATGCCCTTTGCCGATTCTGATGTCACCGGCTCCATCTCCGGATCGGGTGTCCACCTGGCCGGTGTCGGCAACGTGTCGTTTCGCGGCAAGGGCGGCAAAGTCAGCGGCACGCCCGATGAGGACCGCGTCGTGCGCGCCGAGAAGAAAGGGCGCATCGTCCAGATGTCTCCCGTCGCACCGCCGAAGAACTTCAACGCCGGCTCGATCTTCGAGCGCACCTCCTCCTTGCTGCGGCCCAGCATGGACAGCGGCCTGAAAATGGCTTTCGCCAAGCCGCAGATCAAAGGCAAGGAAATCCAGATCGCCGCGGCATTCCATGCGCGCGAGGACAAGAAGCCGGATCCCGGCGTGCCGGCCATGCTGGCAGCGCTGGTCAACAACGACCATCCGGACGTGCTGGCCACCGCCTACGCGCAGTCCGAGCCTGATTATGCCAAGGCATCGCCCTTCGAAGCCCTGCTTCAGGACGAGCAGCCCAATGAGGGCCGCTTCATTCCGCCGATGGCCAAGGGCGATCATTCGTGGATCCAGAACCCGCTGCCCGCCAGTGTCTTCTCCCAAAAGGAGCAGGCATGCCTTGCCAACGGCATCTATTTCGAGGCGAGGAGCGAATCCGTGCGCGGCCAGGCCGCTGTCGCCCAGGTCATCCTCAACCGCGTCCGCAATCCGACCTATCCGAATTCGATCTGCGGCGTCGTCTACCAGAACGACAGCTGGTTCAACCGCTGCCAGTTCTCCTTCGCCTGCGACGGCAGGAAGAAGCGCATCGATAGCCCAGCCGCCTACAAGACCGCCCAGGAGATCGCCATGGCCGTCACTGCCGGCAAGATCTTCATCCCGGAGGTCGGATCGTCGACCCACTACTATGCCCAATATGTCCATCCCGGCTGGGCGCGCACAATGCAGAAGATGACCAAGATCGGCCTGCATATCTTCTATCGGACCTATGGCGGCGGCTGGAGCTGAGTGCAGAGCAGCCGCTGATCTTTGATGTGGCGCGCAGCCTATCGAAGAGCCATTGCGCAGGGGATTCGCGCCATGCATCCTCGTCATCATGGCGGGCACGATGTCGCACCTTTCTAATTGATTGATTTTATTGCCTAAAATACATGGCAATGAACTTCCGCCCGTGGCTTGACGGGCGCAAACCCTCTAACTATGTTGCCGGCGACTTTAGAAGCGGACGGACGGTGACGGTCTGACCGGGCAGGGGGGTTGCGATGGCCGACAAGAATGGGCCAGACGGAACCGGAAAAACCGGCCGCGGCAATCAGCATGAACCCGATATCCGCGACGACGATCTTGAGCGCCGCCGCCGTGACCTTGAAGCTTCGCTTGCGACAAGGCGGCCGGGCCGGCTCGAGGGGAAAGACGACGCGAAAGCGGGCAGTGTGGCCGGTTATGGTCAGGCGCTCAAACTCTCCAGCGAGTTTATCGCCGGGGTGGTGGTGGGTGCCGGCATCGGCTGGATCATCGACCGTCTGGCGGGGACATCGCCATGGGGTCTGATCGTGTTTCTGCTGCTTGGTTTTGGCGCCGGAGTGCTCAATGTGATGCGTTCCGCCGGCGTTGTGGCAGAATTTGGACAGGGCGATAAATCGCGCCGTGACCAAGACGACAAGAAATGACCGCGCTTCATGTGCGGTAATGGTAACGAGGCCGTACGCGGCATTGACGGGGTTTGAACGTGGCAGCTGACAAGGTCGATCCGATCCACCAGTTCCATATCAACAAGCTGATTCCGATCGACATCGGCGGCTATGACCTGTCTTTCACCAATTCGGCGCTGTTCATGGTCGCAACCGTGATCGTCGCGGCTGGATTCCTGTTTCTCACGACGTCGAGCCGCAGCCTGGTTCCCGGGCGGCTTCAGTCGGTCTCCGAGATGGCCTACGAGTTCGTCGGCAACATGTTGCGCGATGCCGCCGGCACGCAAGGCATGAAGTTCTTCCCTCTCGTGTTCTCGCTGTTCATGTTCGTGCTCGTCGCCAATCTGCTTGGCCTGTTCCCGTATTTCTTCACCGTCACCAGCCACATCATCGTCACCTTCGGCCTTGCCGTGCTGGTGATCGCAACCGTGGTCGTCTACGGCTTCATGAAGCATGGTTTTGGCTTCCTGAAACTGTTCGTGCCGCATGGCGTGCCGGTCTTCCTGCTGCCACTGGTGGTGCTGATCGAAGTGATCTCCTTCGTGTCGCGCCCGGTCAGCCTCTCGGTTCGTCTGTTCGCCAACATGCTCGCCGGCCACATCACGCTGAAGGTGTTCTCCGGCTTCGTGGTCAGCCTGAGCGCGCTCGGCGCGGTCGGCGTCGCCGGCTCTATCCTGCCTCTGGCGATGGCGGTGGCGCTGACGGCACTGGAACTGCTGGTCGCCTTCCTGCAGGCCTACGTCTTTGCCGTGTTGACCTGCATGTATCTCAACGACGCCCTGCACCCCGGGCATTAGGTCCAAAAGTTTCCGGCCCAGGAATTTCCAACATTGGCGCCGGATGGAATCGCAACGGAATTTTAGATCCAAAGGAGTTGAACAAATGGACGCAGAAGCAGCAAAGTACATCGGCGCCGGCATCGCTTGCCTGGGCATGGGTGGCGCGGGCATTGGCCTCGGCAACATCTTCGGCAGCTACCTGGCGGGCGCTCTGCGCAACCCGTCGGCTGCCGATGGCCAGTTCGGCCGCCTGATCTTCGGCTTCGCCGTGACCGAAGCTCTGGGCATCTTCTCGCTTCTCATCGCGCTTCTGGCCCTGTTCGGCTGAGCACTCGGGAAGATTGGACAGGCCGGCCGCGCAAGCGGCGGGCCTGAATTTCGGGGATAGTCCATGTTCGTGACATCTGCCTTTGCGCAAGAGTCCGCGCCATCAGCCGATACCAGCCACGCTGCGACGGAAGGCGAAACGCATTCCGGCACCAGCGTGCCTGCTGAAGCGCATGGCACGTTTCCGCCATTCGATCCGGCGACGTTCCCGTCGCAGCTTCTGTGGCTGGCGATCACCTTCGGGCTGTTCTATCTCTTCCTGAAGCGGGTGGTGATGCCGCGCGTCGGCGGCATCATCGATGTCCGCAACGATCGCATCACGCAGGACCTTGATCAGGCGGCCAAGTTGAAGGGCGAGGCCGACGCCGCCGTTGCTGCCTACGAGCAGGAACTGGCGGAAGCCAAGACCAAGGCCAACGCGATCGGCCAGCAGGCCAACGACGCGGCCAAGGCCGAGGCCGACACCGCGCGCAAGAAGGTCGAGGCCGCGCTCGACGCCAAGCTTGGCGAAGCCGAAGCCCGCATTTCTTCCATCAAGGCCAATGCCATGAAGGAAGTCGGCAGCATCGCCGAGGATACCGCTTCGGCGATCGTCGAAGCCCTGGTTGGCGGCAAGGCCAGCAAGGCCGAGATCGCGGCCGCGGTCAAATCCGTGGCCCGGTGAGGAGCGCATCATGGATTACACATCTCTCGCGACGCTCTGGGCCACGGTTG
Organism: Mesorhizobium sp. M0491; assembly: GCF_040321265.1. Classification (NCBI taxonomy): domain Bacteria; kingdom Pseudomonadati; phylum Pseudomonadota; class Alphaproteobacteria; order Hyphomicrobiales; family Phyllobacteriaceae; genus Mesorhizobium; species Mesorhizobium sp. M0491. Next base: position 69,671 of record NZ_JAMYRE010000023.1, on the reverse strand, counting down.
CCCTGGTCATCTTCCTGGGCATTGCCGTCTACATCAAGGTGCCTCGCCTGATCGCCAAGGCGCTCGACGCCCGCGCCGCCAGGATCAGCAATGAACTGGACGAAGCACGCCGACTGCGCGAGGAGGCCCAGCAACTGCTTGGCCAGTATCAGCGCAAGCGCAAGGAAGCCGAGCAGGAGGCCGCCGACATCGTCGCCGCCGCCAAGCGCGAAGCCGATATGCTTGCCGCCGAGGCGCACAAGAAAACCGAGGACTATGTTGTCAGGCGCACCGCGCTTGCCGAACAGAAGATCGGCCAGGCCGAGCGTGACGCCATCAGCGAAGTCCGCGCCAGCGCCGTCGATATCGCCGTCGAGGCAGCGCGCGCGCTGCTTGCCGGCAAGATCGACGCCAAGGCCGGTGCCGATCTGTTCAAGGCATCGCTCGCGGACGTGAAGTCGAAGCTGAACTGAGCCCTCACGGCCCTCATACAATTAAAGCCGCCCGGGCAACCTGGCGGCTTTTTTGCTTGGAGAGTGCGTGAGACGCCGAAGCGGTCAATCTCCCCACAAGGGGGAGATTGGCTTGTCGCCGCCGCCGTTGTTCAATCCAGCCCAGCAAAGCTCTCTTCTTCAACCACTTCAGCGCCACCCAGCCTGAACGGCGAAAACGATACGCGATGCAGCCGCGCCACCGGGCCATGCGCTTCGATCGCGGTGCGATGGCGAAGCGTGGCGTAGCCCATATGGACTTCGAACCCGTAGCGGTCGTGGTGGTTGCCGCATCCGCACATCATGCGGTCCCGCATTACCTTGGCGACGATCGAGGCGGCAGCGATCGATTGCGAACGCTGGTCGCCCTTGATCAGCGCGCGCCCTTCACAAGGCAGCCCCGGTGGCACGTCGCGTCCGTCGGCAAGGGCGAGTTTCGGTCGGACCGACAGCCCGACCAGGGCGCGGCGCATGGCTTCCAGGCTTGCCTTGAGGATGTTGCTGCCGTCGATGCCCTCGGCGCTGATGGAGGCCATTGAGACCGCCTGCGCAGAGCCGAGAATTCGCAGGAACAAGGCCTCACGCTGCAAATGGCTGAGGCGTTTGGAATCGTCGAGGCCGTCCGGAATGTTGGCGGGATCGAGCACCACCGCCGCAGCGACCACCGGCCCGGCCAGGGGGCCACGGCCGGCCTCGTCCATCCCGGCGACCGGCCACAGGCCCTCCGCCATCGCCTTCGTCTCGAAGGAGAAGTCAGGCTTCTCGATGATCTCAAAGAGAGGCGGAGAATCAGAACGCGCGCGAGCCATGTTGCGGCGAGGTTCGCATCGGCTCTGATTCTCCGCAAGTCCCTCCGGGTCGGGTGGGGCGCCGGACCGGGAGGGCACCGTCTGCAGGCCGGGGCAGGCCGGACGGGATTCTGGTGCCGCGACGGATCAAACCACCGCGACGAATTGTCTCTCAAAGCAGCGTCAGCTGCACCTGGTCTTTCCCGGCGGCAACGAACTGGTCGGTCCGCAGCGTGCGCCGTTCGGCATTGAGGCCGAGCCGCTTGGCTGTGATCTCGAAGCGCCGGCCGATCTGCCAGGCATAGGGACCGGCGCCCTTCATGCGTTTGCCCCATTCCGAATCGTAGTCCTTGCCGTCACGCATCGATCGGACCAGCGACATCACATGGCGGTATCGGTCGGGATAATGGCGCAGCAGCCAGTCCTTGAAGATCGGGCTGACCTCCAGCGGCAGGCGCAGGATCACGTAGCCCGCTTCGCGCGCGCCGGCCGCACGTGCGGAATCGAGGATGCGTTCCATCTCCGGATCGGTCAGGCCCGGAATGATTGGAGCCACCATGACCGACGCCGGAATGCCGGCATCGGAAAGCTGCCGGATCGCTTCCAGCCGCTTGGTCGGTGTCGACGCGCGCGGCTCCATGGTGCGCGCCAGCATACGGTCGAGCGTCGTCACCGACAGCGCCACCTTGGCGAGCCCGCGTTCGGCCATGCGTGACAGGATATCGATATCGCGCGTCACCAGAGCGGACTTTGTCACGATGCCGACTGGATGGCCGCGCGCTTCCAGCACTTCGAGGATTTCGCGCATGATCCGGTATTGCTTCTCGATGGGCTGGTAGGGGTCGGTGTTGGTGCCGATGGCGATGGTGCGCGGCTGGTAGCTGTCTTTCGAAAGCTCCTTGTCAAGCAAGCGCGCCGCATCAGGCTTGGCGAACAACTTCGATTCGAAATCCAGACCCGGCGACAGGCCCATGAACGCGTGCGTCGGGCGGGCAAAGCAATAGACGCAGCCATGCTCGCAGCCGCGATAGGGGTTGATGGAACGGTCGAAGGAAATGTCGGGCGATTCGTTGCGGGTGATGATTGTGCGCGGCTTCTCGACCTGCACTTCGGTCTTGAAGGGCGGCAGTTCCTCCAGCGAATTCCAGCCATCGTCGAACACGTGCCGGCTGACCGGCTCGAACCGGCCGGACGGATTGATGCCAGCTGATCTGCCGCGGTTGCGGTCCGGACGGACACGCATGCCGCTCTGCTCGACCATCGCATTGGCCATCTCGGCTCTTCCTGCTCCGAAAGCTGCAATGTCGGCGCGCACGATCTGTTCCATTTTCGCCCGCTCCCAGGGACTGTCCTTGTTGTGTCGAATCGCTCTGCTCATGAAATTATTCCTATTTCGTTGAAGAGAACAAAGCAAGAACTTTCTATGGTGCGATGCAAAAACTGGCGCTGTCCGGCGCTTTCCGCTATTCGGCTAAGGATGCTCAGTGTTCTCATCGAAACCCGCAATGACGAGGAGGACCTAGCCCGCACGCTCGCCTCGCTGATTGGCGGCGCGGTCGAAGGCGTGGTGCGTGAAGTCATCGTCTGCGACACAGGCTCTACCGATCAGACGCATCATGTGGCCGAGCATGCCGGCTGTCAGTACGTGACGGGCGGTGTCGCTGCCGGCATCCGCCAGGCCAAGGGGGATTGGTTGCTGCTCCTGGAGCCGGGCGCGCGGCTGGTGGAGGGCTGGATCGATGAAGTTGTCGCCCATACGGCCAGGCAAACCATGGCGGCACGGTTTTCGCGCACGCGAGCCAGTCGCACGCCATTCCTGGCCCGGGTCTTTTCGGGAAACCGCGCCTTGGCCGACGGCTTGCTGATCAGCAAGCGTCAGGCAGCTGCCGCGGCAAAAAGCGCCAGCAGTGCCGAGGCCATCGCCCGCGGCCTCGCGACGAAGCGGCTCGACGCTGAGATTTGGATGGCGCCGGCCAAGCAGGAGCGCCGCTCCTCGACGTGATTTTTTGCAGTTGCTCAGGTCATTGTGCATTGCACAAAATTTGACGCGGGGTTATCTTCCGTTCAAGCGGGAATTGGGTTTGGTCATGCCGAGAGGCGAGCACCGATGCGGCATCGGTGGTGCTCTCATAGCCGAGGACCCAATGAAGCTTTCAACCCCCGACACATCCGGCGCGGCCAGTCTCGAGGCCATTGCGCGCAACGGCAGCCTGCTGCGGCGCATCGCCGTGCGTATTCCAACCTATCTGACGGACCTGCGTGAGAACCCTGCCTGGCTGCCGATGTTCGTGTTGGCGCGCACCATGCCCGGACGCCGCATGCATTGGCTCGGCGCAAAGCGCGCCCGCCCGGTCGCCAATGCCGGGGATACGATGTTTGCCGGTGTCGAACGGGGAACGGTCGTCGATGCGTTGCGCTCCGACGGGCTGTTCTCAGGCCTGGTCCTGCCGCCTGGTATCCATGAAGAGATCGCCGACTTCGCCGGGCGCACGCCTTGCTTCGGCAATTTCGACCGCCGTCTCGAATTCATGCCGGGGGAACATGCCGAGGCCGAGAAACGCCTTGGCCGCTCGCTGCTTAGCGGGCATTTTTTCGAGCGCATCCTCGACTGCCCGGCGGCGCTTGCCATCCAGCGCGATCCGCTGCTTCTGGATATTGCCGCGCACTATCTCGGCGGCCAGGCGAAACTGATCACGACGCGGGTCTGGTGGAGTTTTCCCACAGGTGCCGCTTCGGATGCTGACAAGAACCTCGCCTCGCTCGGCAAGTATCATTTTGACCTCGACGACTGGCGCATGCTGAAATTCTTCTTCTACCTCAAGCCGGTCGACGCCGACACCGGTCCGCATGTCTATGTCAGGGGCAGCCACAAGCGCCGCAGCCTCAAGCATCAGCTTACCCTTCTGGTCGGCCATCCCGCGCAACAGGTTCTGGATGTCTATGGCGAGCAGAGCCCGGTTACGCTGACCGGCGAGGCCGGTCTCGGCTTCGTCGAGGACCCCTTTGGCTTTCATATGGGCACCGTGCCGGCACGCACGCCGCGACTGATGATGGAAGTCGGCTTCGGCGTATCGCCGCCGTCGCGCCGACGGTTTCATGGCGAGCCGGTCATCCGCTGAGAGCTGCCTATCCGAAGCTCATCTCGACAGGTGTCCAGTGTGTGCGGCGTCTGGCTTGGCGCTGCGCCCTGTTTTCCGTATCGAAGTCGACACGGACCGGCTCCTGGTTGAACCGCTCGCGGTCGTCCAGGGCGTTGATGATGACGATCGCCCTTGCATCGTCATCTCCGGTGATTGCGGCGACGTAGACACCGCACTCCCGGCAGATCAGATAGTCGGCCGTCCTCAGCCCGAACTGATATCTCCGCAATTGCGTCTCGTCCTTGACCGAGATGACCAGTCTGCCCTTCGGATCGGCAACGGCGCGCGAACCATGTCTGACACAGAACGAGCATTGGCAAGCGCGAACTTCGGTTAGCGGTGGGTCGAGCTCGGTTGAAAATCCAAGGCGTATGTTGCCGCAATGGCATCCACCGGTGTGCACGGTCATCGTAGCTGCCTTGTCGTGAATGGCGATGATCGCCTTCAGACAAGGTACTTTTCCGAGGTCCGGGTTGGAATGGGGTTTCGAAGGCACCGGTGCTGTTCTGCCTGCAAAAGCGGCGTGGAACCGACGCTTTGCCTGGCTTTTACGAAGCGGATTTGCCGCGCCGTAAATGCTCGTCCAGGCGCGGCATGATCTCGACGAAGTTGCACGGCATGTGCCGGTAGTCGAGCTGCGCCTTCAGGATGCCGTCCCACGCGTCCTTGCAGGCGCCTGGCGAACCCGGCAGCACGAAGACGAAGGTGGCGTTGACGACGCCGCCGGTCGCCCGGCTCTGGATCGTCGAGGTGCCGATCTTGTCGTAGGAAATCCGGTGGAACACTTCCGAAAAGCCATCCATGCGCTTTTCGAAGATCGGCTCCAGCGCGTCCGGCGTCACGTCACGGCCTGTGAAGCCGGTGCCGCCGGTGGTGATGACGACATCGATATTCTTGTCCTGTGACCACGCCAGAACCGTGTCGCGGATTTTCTCGCGGTCGTCGGTGACGATATTGCGGGCCGCCAGCAGATGGCCGGCCTCGGTGATGCGGTCGGCCAGCGTCTGGCCGGATTTGTCGTCGGCGAGGCTGCGCGTATCCGAAACGGTCAGCACCGCGATGCGCACGGGAATGAAGGAGCGGCTCTCGTCAATTCTGGCCATCTGCGCCCTCCGATGCGATGCTGCGCGTCGCGGCAACGAACCAGTCGGGCTGGCGGCCGCGGATTTCGGCGGCGGCGCGCTTGGCGACATTGCCGGTTTCGAACAGGCCGAAACATGTCGCGCCGGATCCCGACATCCGCGAGAACCCCGATCCGGCCTTGTTCAGCCAGGAAAGCGCCCTGCCGATTGCGGGTTGCACCTCCAGCGCCGCGGGCTCGAGATCGTTGCGGGTGATCTCCAGCCAGTTGCGCAGGCTGTGAAAATCGATGCTGCGCGGCAGCGGCGGCAAGGCCTCATTGTCGCGCCGGGAAAGCGCTGCAAAGACATCCGCCGTCGACACCGGGGTGCCTGGATTGACCAACACCAAGCCAAGCGCCGAAAAATCCGGCACCATCGACAGTTCATCGCCGATGCCACGCGCCACCAGCGGCTTTGCCGCCAGGCACATCGGCACATCGGCGCCAAGCGAAAGGCCGATCCGCGCCAGCTCGCTGCCATCGATGTCCAGCGCCCATGTCTCCACCAGTCCGCGCAGCACGGTCGCCGCGTCGCTCGAACCGCCGCCGACGCCGGAGGCAACCGGCAGGTTCTTTTCCAGCCGAATAGCGACCGGCGGTGTTCTCTCGTGCCCGGCTGTCTGCCGCAGGGCATCGCGCGCCTTGAGCACCAGATTGCTGGCGTCGAGAGGAACGGCCGGGGCGTAACGGCCGGATACGGTAAACTCATCGCCGTCGGCGGGCGCGATTTCGACCCTGTCGCCAAACCGTGTGAACACCGCCAGGCTCTCGATCAGATGATAGCCGTCAGGGCGCCTGCCGGTGACATGCAGCGCAAGATTGATTTTGGCGTGTGCGTGCCAGCTACGCGACCCGATGTCGGTGTCCACAATCGTCTGCGGGATGATGCTCAGTCCTTGGCCAGCCGGTATTCGCCGGTCTTCGGATCCTTGACCAAAGTGCCGATCGCGCCGTTGGCCGTTTGCTTTTCTGTGCGCCGCACCTTGGCGGTCACGCGCTCGGCTTCCCTAATGAAGGTGCGGTAGCCGAAATAGGCGGCAACGCCAACGACGGCGAAGAAAATGATCTGCGGCATGCCAAAACTCCTCCCACGCTGGGCCGGCGAAGGCGGCCGGTCGGGTCGGTTGATGCATGTCGACCCGCTTTTGGGAACACGACATGCATGAAACTCAAGCTCTCATGCTAGACGGTTTTGCCGGGTTTTCAAAGCCCGAAGCGAGACCACAATGCGCGCTCTTCCGCCGCATCGATCACGCCGCTGGCCGCAGCGGCTGCGATATCGGGCGCTGAAAAGCCCTTGCTTGAGCCGAACAGGCCGAAGCGGCTAAGGAAACCGCGCGGTGTCGTGATCAGCCTGAGTTGGGTTTTCGCCCCGAAACGGGTCTTGAGCACAGTGCGCATGTCGCCGAGCGCATCGACCAGCCCGAGTTCGAGGCCCTTGATGCCGGTCCAGAACAGGCCGGTGAACAGGTCCGGATCGTCCTTCAGTTTCGTGCCGCGCCGCTCCTTGACGAGGTCGATGAAGGTTGCGTGCACCTCGAGCTGCAGCGCCTTCAGCCGCTCGACATCTTCCTTTTTCTCGGGCTTGAACGGATCGAGCACCGCCTTGTTCTGGCCAGCGGTGTGGACACGTCGCTCGATGCCGATCTTCTTCATCAGTTCCGGGAAGCCAAACGAAGCCGAGACGACGCCGATCGACCCGACGATGGAGGACGGATCGGCAAAGATCTCGTCACCGGCGACCGCGATCATGTAGCCGCCCGACGCCGCGACATCCTCGACGAAGACCAGTACCTTTTTGTTCTTTTCCGTGGCCAGGTCACGGATGCGCTTGAAGATCAGCCTAGACTGCACCGGCGAGCCGCCCGGCGAATTGATCGAGATGGCGACCGCCGGCGCGTCGTAGGAAAACGCCTTCTCGATGAGGCCGGCGGTGGAAGCCAGCGACAGGCTCGGCCGAAACTGGCCACCGCCTGCCATGATGGTGCCGTGCAGCCGGATGACCGGAATGGTGACGACGGTGGAGCGCCAGGATTTCGGCAACAGGCGGTTGATGAGTCGTTTCACGAGGGCGCGGTCTCCGGTCGATAGGTTGCAGGCATGTAGGGATTTCCCGGCCAACGGCAATGTGGCCGGGCAGAATAGCTCAATCTCCGAACAGCGAGGCGAGGCCGTTGGTGATCATTTCGCTGCGCTCGTCGGGGCCGTTGCCTGATTGCGCGTGCAGCATCAGGGGCGGGCGTATGGCAAGCTTTCCCCGTGCCCCGAGCGCTGCCCGCACGACGATGCGGATCGCCGCCGCATCGGGACGAGGGTGGACGGCGAGCATCTCGGCATCGCCGAAGCGGCCGGCGATCGCATCGAGAATGGCGCCGAGCTGTTCGGGCCGGGCGATTACGGCGAGCCCGCCGCGCGGCCTCACCACCGCCGCCGCACTTCTGATCCAGCTCTCGAACAGCCCGTCCTCCATGACATGGGCTTCCTTTCGCAGGCGATCCGATGTGGCGCGGTCCCGGGGAGCATTGAACGGCGGGTTCATGATGACGAAGTCGAAGTCGTTGTCGGCGAGGCCGGCGGCTGCCCGCGCCCGGCCCGATACGGTGACATCGGCGCCCAGCACGGATGCGCGATCGCTGAGATGGGCATTGCCGGGATGGGCAAGCGTCGCCGCCGCGAAGGCCGCCATTTCCGGCGCGCGTTCGACAAGCACCGCCTCTGCCGCCGGGCAGCGTGACAGCACCGCCAGTCCGGCAGCTCCGGCTCCGGCGCCGAAATCGGCCAGGCGCCCGCCAAAGGTCGATGGCACGGAGGCCGCCAGCATCATCGCATCCATGCCGGCGCGATGGCCGCCCTGCTTGGGCTGGACGAGCCAGAACCGGCCGCGATGGAAAGCGTCGACCGTATGGGCCGGCGTATCCGGGACAAGGGCGGCGGGCGCGGCGGACATTATTTTCCGCGGATTTCGTTGGCGATGCCGGCATCCCTGAGGATGCGCCGTGCCGCGTCGGCCTGGTCGGCATCGACCATGACGCGTTTCTGCAAAAGGCCGATCGACCCTTCTAGAATGCTCATATTCTGATCGGCGACAAAGCAGGCGATGCCGGCGTCGCGCATCAGCGATTCAACAAAGGAGATGATCACGGCATCGTTGGTGCGGACAAGTTCTATCATCGTATGAAACTCGCAGTTTGCGCTATTGATGTAAACGGGGAGGGGATTCCGAGGCAGAGCCCCGTTCCCTCTCGGGTCCCCGTTCCCTCTCGGGTCGTTGACATTCCGTCATCGACGCCGCGCCAATTCGCCACTTGCCGTGGCCATGTCCGCCGCCCTAGAGTCCATGCAGGGACTAAGGGTGCCGTCGCACGCTCTATACCAAGACGGGAGTGATTGTTGTGGGTGTCGTTCTCAACATCGAAAACGGGAAGCGGGAGCCCGCCTCCATCAAGGATCTGATCGATCTGACAGTGGCGGATATGGGGCGCGTCAATGAATTGATCCTGTCCAAGGCCGGCTCCGACGTCGAGATGATCCCGGAGGTCGCCAACCATTTGATCTCGTCCGGCGGCAAACGGCTGCGGCCGATGCTGACGCTGGCCGCCGCGCAGATGTTCGGCTATGCCGGCGAGGGCCACGTCAAGCTCGCCACCTCCGTCGAATTCATGCACACGGCGACGCTTCTCCACGACGATGTCGTCGACGAGAGCGGCATGCGGCGCGGCAAGAAGACCGCCCGCATGATCTGGGGCAACCAGGCAAGCGTGCTGGTCGGCGACTTCCTGCTCGGCCAGGCTTTCCGCATGATGGTCGATGTCGGCTCGCTCGAAGCGCTCGATATCCTGTCGAGTGCTGCCTCCATCATCGCCGAGGGCGAGGTTATGCAGCTTGCCGCCGCCAAGAACCTCGAAACCACCGAGGACGAGCATTTCGCCGTCATCAAGGCCAAGACCGCCGCACTGTTTTCGGCTGCTGCCGAGGTCGGCCCCGTCATTGCCCAGGCGACCCGCAACGATCGTGCGGCGCTGCGCTCCTACGGCATGAATCTCGGCCTTGCCTTCCAGCTGATCGATGACGCGCTGGACTATGGCGGCACCAGCAAGGATCTCGGCAAGAATGTCGGCGACGATTTCCGCGAAGGCAAGGTGACCTTGCCGGTCATTCTCGCCTATCGGCGGGGCACGAAGGCCGAGCGCACTTTCTGGAAGCGTGCCATCGAGGACAATGTCACCGATGACGCCGGTCTGGAAAAGGCGATCGGCCTGATGACTCGCCATGGCGCCATTGCCGACACGATCGGACGCGCCCGCCATTTCGGCGAGATCGCCCGCGACGCGCTGGCGCCGCTGGAAGCGACGCCGCAGAAATCGGCGCTGATCGACGTCATCGATTTCTGCATCAGCCGGGTGAACTGAGCGGCGTCACCCGGTTGCCGGCTACTTCGCCTTTCCCGGCAAAGCGATTGCGGCAAGCAGGCTGACAACGATGCCCGCCGCCGCCAGCCAGAAGGCGATCTGTATGCCGTCGGCTATCGCGGCCTTCAGTGCATCGCCGCTCAATCCGCCGACATGGCTGTTGGCGATCGCGATCAACGTCGCCATGCCGATCGCGTTGCCGATGTTGAGCGTCGTGCAGGCCATCCCCGAGGCGACGCCCTGTTCGTCGTGAGCCACGCCCGACGCGGCCGCGATCCACATGGCGGTCCAGACGATGCCCTGTCCGACACCGGAGATGATCAGCCCTGGAACGAGAGCCAGATAGAAGCTGTTGGCTGATGCTCCAAGGACCATCAGCGCCGTGCCGGCCGCCCCTATGACCATGCCGCCGACCAGGGTCGAGCGGGTTGAAAAGCGCGTTGCCAGGCGTTCACCGAGCTGCGTGCCGGCGGCGATGGCGATCGACGGCACCAGGAAGGCGAGGCCGGTTTCCAGCGCGGTGAAGCCATGCACGGTCTGCAACAGGACGGTGAGGAAATAGGGCAGGGCCCCGAACGTTCCCATGAACAGGAAGGTGATCGTCATGCAGGCGACGAGGCTGCGATTGCGGAACAGCCGCAGCGGCATCAGCGGGTCAGCGCTCTTCGCCTCAATCAGCGCGAAGGCGATGATGAAGATCGCTGCCAGCGCGGCGCTGGCGACGATCGCTGGCGAACCCCAGCCATATTCAGGTCCCTGGACCAGCGTGAAGACCAGCAATGTGGCGCCCGCAGTGACGGTCAGCGCGCCAGGCAGATCGAAGTTGCGGCGCTGGTGCCGCTTGGGATCGCGTGGAATGATGGCAAATGCGGCGATGATGGCTATGCCAGCCAGCAGCACATTGACGTAGAAGACCGACGACCAGCCGAAGGCGCCTGTCAGGAATCCACCGGCCAGTGAGCCAAGGGTGAGGCCGCTCGCGCCGGCACCGCCCCACACCGCCAGCGCCCTGTTGCGTTCCGGTCCTTCGGCAAACAGGCGATTGATCAGCGAGAGCGTCGCCGGGAACAGGAAAGCGCCGCCGATGCCTTGTACAGCGCGGGCAGCGATGATGATTTCCGGCGACCAGGCGAGGCCGCCGACCAGCGACGAAAGCGCATAGAGCCAGAGAGCGAAGATGAAAATGCGGCGCTGACCGATAAGGTCGGCGGCGCGGCCGCCGAACAGCAGAAAACCGCCGGTAAACACGGTGTAGGCGCTCACCACCCATTGCAAGGTCTGGCCGGAAAAGCCCAGCCCAGCCCCGATTTCGGGCAGCGCCACGAAGACGATGTTGATGTCGAGAGCGATGATAAGCTGGGCGAAGGCGAGCAATGCCAGCGTGGCGCCGCGCTTCGCGCCAACCCCTCCCTGTGTCGCAGTGGCGCCGAACGGCACCCCTTGATCGAGTGAACTCATGCCAATCTCCTTTTGATTCTTTATCGATCGACAAAGAATTGGGTTTGCAATCCGGAGTCAAGCGGATTATTTGTTGATCGATAAAGAAATGGAGACGGCGATGGCGGGACGGCCAAGGGAGTTCGACAGAGCCCAGGCTCTGCAGAAAGCGCGCGATGCCTTCTGGATGCGCGGCTACGAGGGCACCTCGATGGCCGACCTCGTGTCCATGCTTGGTCTGGCATCGGCGCGCATCTATGCCGCCTTTGGCTCGAAGGAGGATCTGTTTCGCGAAGCCGTTGTTCTCTACGAAACCAGCGAAGGAAGCTTCGCCACCAGCGCGCTTGCCGAGGAGCCGACCGCAAGGCGGTTTGTCGAGCGGTTGCTGCGCGATGCAATCGAAATCTACACAAGGCCGGACTTGCCGAAAGGCTGCATGGTCGTCTCGGCCGCCACCAACTGCGCCACGGAAAACGATAACGTGCTGCACTGGCTGGCCGAGCGCCGACTGGCGCGCAATGCATTGATTGTCGAGCGCCTGAGAAAGGGCGTTCGCGACGGCGACCTCAAGCCGGATACTGATCCGGAAGCGCTTGGCGACTACTACACCACGCTGTTGTTTGGCCTCTCTGTGCAGGCGCGCGACGGGGTGCCGAAGAAGCGGCTGCATGACCTGATCACCGTGGCGATGCCTGCACTCGACGGTTTCGTCTCACAGCCTTGAGTCTTGCTTCTGGCGCCTCGCGATTTCGACTGCAATTGGCTCGACAAGCTGCCCTGCCGCAAATTATCTATAAACATGGCAAAGGGCACGGACGACACCATCGCGGTGCGCATCAGCAAGGTTCTGGCGGACCGGATCATTTCCGGTGCGATCGAGCCAGGGGCCAGGCTTCGGCAGGATCATATCGCCGAGGAATTCCAAACCAGCCATGTTCCGGTGCGCGAGGCCTTCCGCCGTCTCGAGGCGCAGGGACTGGCCATCGGCGAGCCGCGCCGCGGCGTGCGTGTCGCGTCTTTCGATCTGGGCGAGGTCAAGGAGGTCGCCGAAATGCGGGCAGCACTCGAAGTGCTGGCGCTGCGCCACGCCGCGCCGCATCTGACATCGGCCATTCTCGATCTCGCCGAGGAGGCGACCAAGGCCGGCGACAAGTCCCGCGATGTCAGGTCGTGGGAAGAGGCCAACCGCGCCTTCCACCGCTTGATCCTGTCGCCATGCGGCATGCCGCGCCTGCTCGCGACCATCGACGACCTGCACGCGGCAAGCGCCCGTTTCCTGTTCGCGGCATGGCGGTCGGAGTGGGAGACGCGCACCGATCAGGACCATCGCGCGATCCTCACCGCCTTGCGGCAGGGAAACACCGAATCCGCGGCCGTCACACTGGGGCGGCACGTCCAATGGATTGGCCGCAAGCCGGTCAGGACGGCTTCCGGAACGACGCGCGAAGCCTTCGCCATAGTAGGTTAGACGGCCTCCGCCAAAGCCAGGGCTTGCAATCCCCAGGGAAGTGTGGATTCGATAATAGATCGAAAACAGAAATTATCTATAATTTGCAATCGATCGAAGGAATCCCAATGACAGACGTCGCATTCTCACCCGGCAAGCCGTCGTTCAGTCCGCTCCAGCTCCAGGATCGTTCTCTTGCCTGGCAGGTTGGAGCCGTCGTGCTTGGCACGCTGTTCCTGGCGCTGGCGTCCTATATCGAGGTGCCGATGGTGCCGGTCCCGGTAAACATGCAGACCTTTGCGGTGACACTGATCGGCGCCCTCTATGGCTGGCGGCTTGGCGCGCTCACCATCGCCGCCTGGCTGGTCGAGGGTGCGGTCGGCTTTCCGGTTCTGTCCGGAGGGGCAGCGGGTGCGGCGCATTTCGTCGGGCCGACGGGTGGCTATCTCTTCGCCTTCCCGCTTGTCGGCGCACTGGTCGGCTGGCTGGCCGAACGCGGCTGGAACGGCAAAAGGGTGATGCTTGCCTTCGTCGCCATGCTGCTTGGCAACCTTGCCTGCCTTGTGCTTGGCACAGCATGGCTTGCCGTCATGATTGGAGCCGAACAGGCCGTTACCTTCGGCTTCCTGCCGTTCATCGTCGGCGGCTTGCTCAAGTCAGCGCTGGGTGCCGCGACCCTCATGGCCCTTCCCGGCGGCAAGGCGAAGCCGGCCAATCCGTGACGATCAGGCTGCGCGCCCATCACCTCCTTTGCCTGCTCACCTATGTGGGCAAGGGATACAGCCCCGCCTTCATCGCCAATTATGATCGCGTCGCGGAGCGCCTGAGCCGGGGCGAGGGCATCCTCCTCGTTTCCGGCCCCGACGATGTCTGCGCTCCCTTGCTCGACGAGCCGGAACCGCATTGTCTCAACGAGAGTGTCGTCGAGCGGGACCGGCTCGCCGCGCTGGATGTAGAGGAATTGCTGGCGCGGCCAATCCGTGTCGGCACCCACCTCGATCTCGACACGGGGACCTTAGCCCGGATGCGGCAGGCGTTTTCGGCTGGCCTTGTACGCAAGGCCTGCGGCGGCTGCGAATGGAACGAACTGTGCAGCACGATAGCGGCCGGTGGATATAGCGACACGCTGGTGCAGCGGCCCGCCTCGCCAGCCAAGGGTTGATATTGGCGCCGAGCTCAAGGGTCGAAGCTGTGATATATTCGGCGCTGCGCAGGGCCATGGCCGAAATTCAAAATCGGAAAACTGCCCCCTGTCGCCATGATTTGTTAATCGGGTGCCCGGATTGTGAATTCGAGGCGGATTGAAGCGCGACCCCAAAAAGGCCATGCTTTGCCTGGAAAGATCGAGTCTACGCCGATCCCGCTGATGCGGAGATGGCGCCTGGCTGAAAGGGATACGATGCGGCAAGGATGTGCGCGCTGGCTGACAAGGCTGGCAATTGTGACAGGCATGACGATCTCGGCTTTGCCGGCCTATGCCAAGCAGACCAGCGAACCGGTCAAGATCACGTCATTTTCGGGCGCCTATCTGGCAGCCCGGATCGCCGAAGGCGATAACGACCTCGACAGCGCCATCGCCTACTACAAGCAAGCATTGGCCTTTGACCCGAGCGACACCGGCCTGCAGCAGAGCCTGATGCTGTCGCTGATCGCGCAAGGGCGCTTCGACGAGTCCCTGGTCTATGCCGACAAGCTCAAGGAAGTGCCTGACGTCGAGCGTTTCTCGCGCTTGGCGCTCGCCGTCGATTCCTTCCACAAGAAGGATTTCACCAAGGCGCAGTACTGGCTCAAGCTGTCGCTGGAATCCGATCTCGACCGGTTGATCTCCGGGGTGATGTCCGGCTGGGCGCAGCAAGGCGCCGGCGAGCCTGCCGATGCGATGGCGTCCATCGACAAGCTGCAGGGGCCGGATTGGTTCGGCCTGTTCAAGTCGTTCCACCGCGCCCTGATCGCTGATGCATCCGGCATGCCCGAAAAGGCCGAGGCGATCTATGCCGCGACCATGCAGGATACCGCCGCCGGCGGTGCCGCTCCCGAAACCTGGATGCGCAATGCCCAGGCCTACGCCTCGTTCCTGGTCCGCAAGGGCGACAAGACCAAGGCGCTGTCGGTGCTCGACCAGGCCGAGGCGTTTTCGCCGGGCAAGCTGGAAATCGTCGCCTTGCGCGACCGAATTGCAAAAGGCGACAAGATTGCGCCGCTGGTTGCCGGTCCATCCGATGGCGCCTCCGAAATCCTGCTCGACCTCGCCACCGCGCTCAACCGTGGTGGCGGCGAGCCCTTCGTCCGCCTCTATCTGCAATATGCGCTTGCTTTGAAGCCAGATAGCGACGCTGCCCTTGTGCAACTCGCCGCCGTGTCCGAGCAATTGAAGGACGGCGAAGGTGCCATCGCGCTCTATCGCCGGATTCCCGCCGCTTCGCCGCTGAAGGAGCTTTCGGACCTGCAACTCGGCCTCAATCTTGCCGATCTCGACCGTCACGAAGAAGCGATCACCCATCTGAAAGCCTTGGTCGACGCCCATCCCAATGACATGCGCGCCTATCTGGCGCTCGGTGGCGTCTATTCCTCGAAGGACGATTTCCGTTCGGCCGCCACTCTCTACGATAAGGCCGTCGAGGTGCTGAAGGCGCCGACCGCGGCCAACTGGAACATCTTCTACCAGCGCGGCATCGCTTATGAGCGCCTGAAGGAATGGCCCAAGGCCGAGCCGAACTTCCGCAAGGCGCTGGAACTGTTCCCCGACCAGCCGCAAGTGCTGAACTATCTCGGCTATTCCTGGGTCGACATGAACATGAACCTCAAGGAAGGCCTGGCGATGATTCAAAAGGCCGTCGACCTCAGGCCGAGCGACGGTTACATCGTCGATTCGCTGGGTTGGGCCTATTTCCGCCTCGGCAGGTTCGATGACGCGGTGCGCGAAATGGAACGCGCCGTGTCGCTGAAGCCGGAAGATCCGGTTCTCAACGATCACCTCGGCGACGCCTACTGGCGCGTCGGCCGCAAGCTGGAAGCCACCTTCCAGTGGAACCAGGCTCGCGACCTGAAGCCGGATCCCGATGTGCTGGCCAACTTGCAGCAGAA
The DNA here is from genome assembly GCF_040321265.1 of Mesorhizobium sp. M0491. Classification (NCBI taxonomy): domain Bacteria; kingdom Pseudomonadati; phylum Pseudomonadota; class Alphaproteobacteria; order Hyphomicrobiales; family Phyllobacteriaceae; genus Mesorhizobium; species Mesorhizobium sp. M0491. Next base: position 53,776 of record NZ_JAMYRE010000023.1, on the reverse strand, counting down.
GCTGATGAAGGGCCTGCCGCCGATCGAATCCAACACGGCGCAGGAGACCCCGAAGGTCAAGCCGGAGCCGGTGCCCGCCCCGAAGGGATGAAGTCAGCCATTTGAATTCAACGCAAGCGGGGCTCTTTCGGAGTCCCGTTTTCGTTTGAACCGTATTAGGCTGGCTGCCTCAGAAGAGCTTGCGATAGACGACGAAGCCGGAGTGTTCGGCGACCTTGTCGTAAAGCTTCATCGCCGTGTGATTGGTCTCATGCGTCAGCCAGTACACGCGGCCCGAGCCGGCCGCCTGGGCGCGCTCGTAGACGCCCTCGATCAGCGCCCGTCCGATGCCTTTGCCACGCGATGCCTGCGTGGTGAAAAGGTCCTGCAGATAGCAATTCGGTGCGATCGCCGTGGTGCTGCGATGGAAGAGATAGTGCACGAGGCCGAGAAGCTGTCCCTCGCCTTCGGCCACCAGCGCGTGGACCGGCTCATAGGCATCGAAGAAACGAGACCATGTCATCTGGGTAATCTCACCCGGCAGGGCCGTTTCGCCCGAGCGGCCATAAAATGCATTGTAGCCATCCCACAGCGGCAGCCATTGCTCGAAATCCTGTCGCGCGACAGGGCGGATGACGATCGGGCTGGGCATGGCTGAAACCTGTTGTCGTTGCTGCACAGGCAAACAGAGCGTAGGCCCGAGAGATGGGCAATGGGCCAGCCCCTGCAAAGCTTTCAACATTGTCCATAATGTCGGGGTGACGGCATCGGCGTGCCTTGCTTGACGCTTTGCTGCTGGGTCTCTAGGACGTGCCGGCAAGCTAGCCTGTGCTGTCGAGGCCACCCGTGACAATTGAAATCCCCGCCCATATGCATCCCAGCCGCTCGTTCCAGGGGCTGATCCTGACCTTGCACAACTATTGGGCGGCCTATGGCTGCGTCATCCTGCAGCCCTACGACATGGAAGTCGGCGCCGGCACGTTTCATCCGGCAACGACGCTGCGCGCGCTCGGCCCAAAACGCTGGAACGCTGCCTATGTCCAACCCTCGCGTCGTCCCAAGGATGGCCGCTATGGCGAGAACCCGAACCGGCTGCAGCATTATTACCAGTACCAGGTGATCCTGAAGCCGAACCCGCCCAATTTGCAGGAGCTCTATCTCGGCTCGCTGGCGGCGATCGGCGTCGATCCGCTGCTGCACGACATCCGCTTCGTCGAGGATGATTGGGAAAGCCCGACGCTGGGCGCCTGGGGTCTCGGCTGGGAATGCTGGTGCGACGGCATGGAAGTCTCGCAGTTCACCTATTTCCAGCAGGTCTGCGGCATCGAATGCGCGCCTGTGGCCGGCGAACTAACTTACGGGCTGGAGCGGCTGGCCATGTATGTGCAGGGCGTCGACAATGTCTACGACCTCAATTTCAACGGCCGCGAAGGCGCCGACAAGGTCACCTATGGCGATGTCTTCCTGCAGGCCGAGCAGGAATATTCGCGCCACAATTTCGAATACGCCAACACGGCGATGCTTCTGCGCCACTTCGAGGACGCCGAGGCCGAGTGCAAGGCGCTGCTCGACGCCGGCGCGCCGGCATCGAACGACAATCTGCCGATGCACCGCATGGTTTTCCCGGCCTACGACCAGTGCATCAAGGCCAGCCATGTCTTCAACCTGCTCGACGCACGCGGCGTGATTTCGGTCACCGAGCGGCAGAGCTATATCCTGCGGGTGCGCAATCTGGCCAAGGCTTGCGGTGAGGCATTTTTGAAGACGCAGGCGGGTGGCTTGGCGGCCTGAGTCTCAGGCCCGCTTCATCATCTCGAAGGAAGCTTTGATCGGCAGTATGTTCTGGCTGCTGGCACCGTCGATCGTGCGCAATGCCTGTCGAACGCCTGGCATCGAGAAGGCACCGTGAGCCTGCGCGGTGAAGCAGGCGCCGAGTGCGAGGATCTGCAGAAGTCTGGATGCCGTTTTCATGATCGTTGAGCCAAATGTTCCCTGCCTGAGCGTGGGTCGCTTCAGCGCTGCGTTCGGTTCATGGAAATCTTTGATCCAAGGACGGGTGGCGTGGTCTCGTCCCGACAGGGCGGTCAAAATTTGTGTAAAGGGTGACAGCAGCCAGCCGAGTTGCTATGCCCCGCCCGGACCACTCTCCCGCATGAGCTGACCCCGATGCCTGACCTGCTTCTAGAACTTCGCTCCGAGGAAATCCCTGCGCGCATGCAGCGCAAGGCGGCGGGTGATCTCAGGAAGATGCTGACCGACGGTTTGGTCGAGGCGGGACTGACCTATGAGGCGGCGCGCGAGTACTGGACGCCGCGGCGGCAGACCCTCGACATCAGGGGCCTGACCGCGCGCTCGAAGGATATAAGCGAAGAGATCAAGGGGCCTTCGACATCGGCGCCTGAACAGGCGGTCCAGGGTTTCCTGCGCAAGGCCGGACTTTCCTCGATCGCCGAGGCGCATGTCCATTCCGATCCGAAGAAAGGCGATTTTTATGTCGCCCACATTTCGAAGCCGGGCAGGGCGGCGGAGGAGATCATCGCCGAACTGGTGCCGGGCATCATCCGCAATTTTCCGTGGCCGAAATCGATGCGCTGGGGGCCGGCCTCGGCCAAGCCCGGTTCACTGCGCTGGGTACGGCCGCTGCAATCGATCCTGTGCACCTTCGGCCCGGAAACAGAGGAGCCTGTCGTGGTCGATTTCGAGATCGACGGCATCCGCTCCGGCAACATCACCTATGGCCACCGCTTCCATGCGCCGGATGCCATCACGGTGCGCCGCTTCGACGACTATGTCTCCAAGCTGGAAGCGGCCAAGGTCGTGCTCGATGCCGACCGGCGCAAGGAGATCATCCTTGCCGATGCCCGCAATCTCGCCTTCGCCAACGGGCTTGATCTGGTTGAGGACGAAGGGCTGCTGGAGGAAGTGTCCGGGCTGGTCGAATGGCCGGTCGTGCTGATGGGCGAGTTCGAGGAGGCATTCCTCGCCATTCCAGCCGAAGTGATCCGGCTGACCATTCGCGCCAACCAGAAATGCTTTGTGACGCGGCCGCAGGGTTTCGACGACGCGCTTTCCAATCGCTTCATCCTCACCGCCAATATCGAAGCGAGGGATGGCGGCAAGGAGATCGCCCACGGCAATGGCAAGGTGGTGCGCGCCCGCCTGTCCGATGCGCTCTATTTCTGGACGACCGACCAGGGCGACTTGCCTGACCTGCGTGAGCTCGAGGCATCGGCGGAAAAATTCGGGCTTGATCTCAAGAAGCCGCTCGACCAGCGCATGGCCCGCCTCGACCATCTCGGCGTGACTTTCCACGCCAAGCTCGGCACGCAAGGCGAACGGGTGGAGCGGATTGCGCGGCTTGCCGAGGAACTGGCGCCGATCATCGGCGCCGATCCGGCACTGGCGCGGCGCGCTGCCGTCTTGGCCAAGGCCGATCTCACCACCGAAGTCGTTGGCGAGTTCCCAGAACTGCAAGGCGCTATGGGTCGCAAATATGCGCTGCTTCAGGGCGAGCATGCATCGGTCGCCGCTGCAGCGGAGGAACACTACAAGCCGCAGGGCCCGTCCGATCGCGTACCGAGCGATCCAGTGTCGGTCGCTGTCGCGCTCGCCGACAAGCTCGATACGCTGGTCGGCTTTTGGGCGATCGATGAAAAGCCGACCGGGTCGAAGGATCCCTACGCACTGCGCAGAGCTGCTCTTGGGGTGGTGAGGCTGGTGCTGGATAACGAGACGCCGGTAAGCCTTCTTTCGATCGTAGCTAAACATCGAAGAATCATTGAAGACCAGATCGACCGCCGGCACGCTGAAGAGCAGGTCAAGTTGGGTGGCGACTATGTGAGTGCACGGGCGCACGCCGGCGACGGAAAGTCTGGGGATCGCGACCTCCTGGCCTTCTTCCACGATCGCCTAAAGGTCTACCTCCGCGATCAAGGCGCTCGGCACGACCTGATCGATGCGGTGCTGGCGACAGGTTCGCGCCCGATCTCCCCCCTAGAGGGGGAGATGTCGGCGAAGCCGACAGAGGGGGGCGCTGTCCCGCCGTCCTCTCAGCGCCAAGTACCCCCCTCTGCCCTGCCGGGCATCTCCCCCACAAGGGGGGAGATTGGCCAATCGTCCAATGACGACCTGCTGCAGATCGTGCGCCGGGTCGAGGCGCTGGGCTCCTTCCTCGACACCGAGGATGGCAAGAACCTGCTCGCCGGCACCAAGCGTGCGGCCAACATTCTGGCCGCCGAGGAGAAGAAGAAAACGGTGGTCGCCGAAACCGTTGAGTCGGCACTCTTGCGCGAGGATGCCGAGAAATCGCTGTTTGCGGCGGTGAATCAGGCTGAGAAGCAAGCCGGCGAAGCGATTCAAAACGATAACTTTTCCGCCGCCTTGCTGGCGCTTAGCGTGTTGCGCGAACCGGTTGATTCATTCTTTGAGCATGTTCTTGTAAACGATGAGGATCAGGCGGTGCGTGCCAACCGCCTGGCGCTGCTCGCCCGCATCCGCGCGGCCACCGGCCAGGTCGCGGATTTCTCGAAGATCGCAGGTTAAGGCGAAGAAAATATTCTTTGCCGCCGGCCGTTCGAGCCGGCTTACAGTCATATGGCGATGATCTCTCCGTGGCAAAAGGGACATGTTCCCCAACCCCACGGAGGCTTCTATGAATTCCGATCACGACATCGAAGTGACAGAAGAAACCCCGGCTTCCGCCGAGGCGCTTGAATCCGCTTCCGAAACCATCCTCGATCATGCCGCCGCCGCAGCGGTCGAAGCCGCTGACCTGTCTGATGACGACGAAGACGGCGACGATGAAGATGGCGAAGAGTCCACCGAAACTGCCACGCTCTCGGATGACGACGAAGATGAAGACGACGAGGACGAAGACGACGCCGAGGATAGCGTGAAGGCTGAAGGCGACGAGTCCGAAGAAGTCGATGACAAGGAAAAAGCGGCCTGATTTTTTCAGCCGCCGGTTCCATCGATGGCAAGGCGGTGCTGAGGCGCCGCCTTTTCCTGTCAGTCGTCCCCGAAGCCGACTGTCAGCCGCCCCGGGCGACGGCCCGGTCAGTTCTCGAGAATGCTGACGCGCACGCTGTTTTCGTAGACATCGACCTGGATCAGCGGTTCGCCATTGACGATGGCGCGCTTGGTCGAGGAACTCATCGCGCCGCCGCGTTCCAGCATGCGTTGCAGGTCGGCGCGCTGGCCGTTGGTCCTGAACCAGCCATCACCCTCGTCGTCGCTGTCACGGCGGTGGAATTTGTGCCAGTTGGCGCGGTCCTGCCGCACCATCTGCGCGGCATTGTCCAGCGCATAGCCGTCACTCGCCTGATGGTCGCGATCGGAAATGCGCGCGACATAGGATCCCAGCATGTCGTCGGCGTGAGCCGCGACGACGCCAAGCAGTGACGCCAGCAGAAGGCCTGCCCCGGTTACGATTCCAGCTTTTCTCATGGTCCCCCCTTTACCCCTGATGAAATCCCGTCTGCCAGAAATGCCTAGAACGGGGTTGCCTGACAATGGTGCGCCGGGCGCCAGACCACCGTCAAGTCTCGCCATCGATGTCGGCTGCCTTTGAGCCAAGGCTATTTGGTGTAGCCGTTGGGAGGCATGCGCTGCCCTGCTGCCGGCGCCGGAGCGCTCGGCGGGGTGGGTTGGTTCTCGGCGTTCCCTGAGGGGGCTGCGGAGGCGGTGGCCGTTGCCGGCGCGGTGTCTGCCGCCGGCGCCGTGCCAGCGGCCGGCGCAGTACCTGTCGCTGGTGCAGCGGTTGGCGCGGGTGCCGGGAAGTCGGGACCGGTAACGCCGCCACGAATGACCATCGGGCCTGGCTGGAAGTCGTGCCCGGTCGCGGGCTTGTCCGGGATCGCCGCCACCTTTTCATCGGTGACGTCGGGCTGCGCTTCCCCTTTTGCCACCACCGACCGCCCATCGCTGGCATTGACTGCATCGGCGGTTCTAGGCTGGTTGAGGGCGCCGATCCTGACGATCGATGGTGTGGAGGATGGCGCGCCTGGAAAAACCAGGGATGACGCCTGGGCTTCGCCGGCCGCAACAGCAAGAATGATACCCAGCAGGATACGCGCAGACACTGATTTCGCTCCCCTTTGCCCAGAAGCTGTTCGATAGCAGGCCGGAATTGATGCCGGCTTTCGCGGAAACATAGCATTTTAGGGATTGATAAATCGCCAATGCTCCTGCTCGCCCAACAATCGTTTACCCAACAGCGACTTGCCCAACGGCCGCCATCGTACTACGCACCCCGCAGCTGTGAGGTGACGAGAGTGGCTGAAATACTTGCCTCGGGCGAGGCGCTGGAGCGGGCGCTGGCGCTGCTCATGGAAGGCGATGTCGTCGCCATCCCGACGGAAACCGTCTACGGGCTGGCCGGCGACGCCACCAACGGCATCGGTGTCGCGCGCATTTTCGAGGCCAAGGGGCGGCCGCGCTTCAACCCGCTGATCGCTCATGTCGCAGACATGGCGATGGCAGAACGCCTCGCGCTGTTCGATCCGCTGTCCAGGAAACTGGCGCTGGCATTCTGGCCAGGTCCGCTGACGCTGGTGCTGCCGCAACGGCCCGGCAACGGCATCCATCCGCTGGTCACCGCCGGGCTCGATACGATTGCCTTGCGCATGCCGAGGGGCTTTGGCGGCGACCTGATCGCCAGGCTCGGCCGCCCGCTTGCCGCGCCCAGCGCCAATTCATCCGGCAGGATCAGCGCGACGACCGCGCAAGCGGTGGCGGCCGATCTCGGCGCGCGGATCAAGCTGGTCGTCGATGGAGGCGCGACCCCGATCGGGCTGGAATCGACCATCATCAAGGCCGAAGGAAACAGATTGCGGCTGCTGAGGCCCGGCGGCATCGCCGCCGAGGAGATTGAGGCGGCTATCGGCATGGAGCTGTTGCGCGGCGGCACCGCCGGTATCGAGGCGCCGGGCATGCTTGCCTCGCACTATGCGCCAGGTGCTGCGATGCGGCTCCATGCCGGCACGGTCGGCGAGGGCGAGGCTTTGCTCGGCTTCGGCAGCCAGAGGGCGCAAGGCTGGCGCCGCGCCGAAGCCTTCCTCAATTTGTCCGAAACCGGTGACCTGCGCGAAGCGGCGAGCAATCTGTTCGCCTATATGCAGGAGCTTGACCGCAGCGGCGCGCGGACCATCGCCGTCGAGCCGGTTCCCTTCGACGGGCTCGGCGAAGCGATCAACGATCGGCTGTCGCGTGCCGCCGCCCCTCGTGACATCCCACAACCCGCAACATAGTTTTTCCCCATGACCGAAATCACAGAGACACTCGATCCCGCTCTCATCGATCGCTTCACGGCGATCGTCGGCGACAAATATGCGCTGCGTGAAGAGCAGGATATCGCGCCTTACCTCGTTGAACGGCGCGGGCTCTGGCACGGCGCGACATCGTTGGTGCTGCGGCCGGGCAGCGTCGACGAAGTCAGCCGGATCATGCGGCTGGCGACCGAGACAGGCACGCCGATCGTGCCGCAAAGCGGCAACACCGGCCTGGTCGGCGCCCAGGTGCCGGACAGGTCCGGGCGCGAAATCGTCCTGTCGCTGTCGCGGCTGAACCGCATCCGTGAAATCGATGTCTTGTCCAACACGGTGACGGTCGAGGCCGGTGTCATCCTGCAGACGCTGCAGGAGGCGGCCGACGCCGCCGACCGGCTGTTTCCACTGTCGCTGGCCGCGCAAGGCTCCTGCCAGATCGGCGGCAATCTTTCCTCCAATGCCGGCGGCACCGGAGTGCTTGCCTATGGCAATGCGCGCGAACTCTGTCTCGGTGTCGAGGTGGTGCTGCCGACCGGCGAGGTGTTCGACGACCTGCGCAAGCTGAAGAAGGACAACACCGGCTACGATCTGAAAAACCTGTTCGTCGGTGCCGAAGGCACGCTCGGCGTCATCACCGCCGCCGTGCTCAAGCTGTTCCCGAAGCCGAAGGGGCGCGAAGTCGCCTTCGCCGGCCTGTCGTCGCCAGAGGCAGCATTTTCGCTGTTCAGCCTGGCCATGGATCGTGCCGGGGCAGCACTCACCGCTTTCGAACTGATCGGCAGGCGGCCATATGATTTCACGCTGGCGCATGCCCAGGGCGTGGTGCGGCCGCTGATCGAGGACTGGCCGTGGTACGTGCTGATGCAGATTTCATCAGGCCGTTCGTCGGAGGATTCGAGAGCGTTGATCGAGGATGTGCTCTCGTCCGGCCTCGAACAGGAATTCGTCGGCGACGCCGTCATTGCCGCGAGTCTCGCGCAGGGCGATGCCTTCTGGAATTTCCGCGAGCTGCTGCCCGAGGCGCAGAAACCGGAGGGCGCCTCGATCAAGCACGACATTTCGGTGCCTATTGCCTCGATCCCGCGTTTCATCGCGGAGGCTGCCGGCGCCGTGGCGTCGGTAAGTGCAGGTGCCCGCGTGGTCTGCTTCGGCCATATGGGCGACGGCAATCTCCACTACAACATTTCGCGGCCCGTCGACGGCGACGATGAGGCGTTCCTCGCTCTCTATCATCCCATGAACAAGGCGGTGCACGATGTGGTGCGCAGCCTGCACGGTTCGATCTCGGCCGAGCACGGCATCGGCCAGTTGAAACGCGACGAACTGATCGCCACCGCGCCGCCGATGGCGATCGATCTGATGCGAAGGGTTAAGGCCGCTTTCGACCCGGCCGGCATCATGAATCCGGGTAAGGTTATCTGATCCTTTCGACATCTTGTGGCTGGTGGGATTCCGATAACCATCCCTGAGATCAGCAAAATTTAACCGACTTTCTTAAGCGGGGCGGTAAGGAGCCCGCGCTACTGTCTCCATACAAACGAGGCTGGAAAAACCGGCCCGGAGAGAACCGGACACCGGCTCTCAGGAGACAGACAGGAAGGCCACTCTATGAACACCGGACTGAAGCCAGTCTGGGCGGGACGCAACATGCGTCTCGACCCATTCCGCCTGCCGCAAGTGGTGAGCTACGCGACTCGCGACGACTACGGCGATGTAACCTTCACCATCGACCAGCGCGGCGCCGTGATCCGCCGCCTGCTCGAGATGAGCGGCCTGCCCGCAATCATCGTTCTGCCCGCCAATGCGTTCCGCGGCGTTGCCGCCCGCGCCATGGAAGACCCGGACGGCAATGTCACGGTGACCCTGGAACTCCTGCACAACGACCCGATGCTGTCGGTGCCGCTGCTTGTGGCCGACGATCTCGACGATGTCGCAGCCGACTGGCGCGCCTGGGCCGACGCTTACCGTCTGCCGATGCTGCTGATCGAATCGGACGGCGTTGCCCGCACCCTGGAAGAATCGCTCGGCGCCGCCATCAAGACGCTGCCGCCGCAGGATCGGCGCAAGGGGCGGATTTCGAACACGCGCCGCCCGCGTTTCCTCGCTCGCCGCAGAGCGGGCGCCCTCGGTCTCAGGCTAGTCATCGACGGCCAGGAGATTATTTCGAGGGACTGAGCATGATCCCGCTGGGAATGCTGAAACGGGAAGCCGCTAAACCAGCGGCTTCAGCGCCACCCACACAGCGCCGCCGATCAGGCCGAGAAAGATCAGCCAGCCGACCTGGTTGTTCGACCTGAACAGTCGCAGGCATTGGTCCGGATTGTCGATATCCAGAACCGCGATCTGCCGCGCCATATGGGCGCCGGCGGCAATCAGCCCGGCCAGCGCCACCACCGGCGCCTGCGCCGACGCGAAGGCGATCGCAAAACAGATCAGCGCGCCACCATAAAGCCCTGCCAGCCACGACTTGGTGTTGTCGCCGAACAAGCGTGCCGTCGAGCGCACGCCGACGATGGCGTCATCTTCCTTGTCCTGATGCGCATAGATCGTGTCGTAGCCGATCACCCACAGGATCGAGCCGATATAGAGCATGATGGCAGGCCCATCGAGATCGCCGAACTCGACCGCCCATCCCATCAGCGCGCCCCAGGAAAAGGCAAGGCCAAGCACCAGTTGGGGCCAGTCGGTTATCCGCTTCATGAATGGATAGATGGCTATGACCGCCAGCGAACAGATGCCGAGCAGGACGGCGAAGCTGTTGAACTGGATGAGCACGACGAGGCCGACCAGGGCCTGCAGGACGAGAAACAGCCATGCCCGCCGGCGGGTCGCCTTGCCCGACGGCAGCGGTCGCGAGCGCGTGCGCTCCACCTGGCTGTCGATGTCCTCGTCGACGAGGTCGTTGTAGGTGCAGCCGGAGCCACGCATGGCGATGGCCCCGACCAGGAAAAGCACGAGATACACTGGTGCCGGCAGCAGTGAGAGCAGCGGGTCGCCGGGACGCGGATAGGCGCTTGCCGCCAAGGCCGCCGACCACCAGCACGGCCACAGCAGCAGCTGCCAGCCTATCGGCCTGTCCCATCGGGCAAGCTGCGCATAGGGCCATATCGAGCGCGGCAGCACGCGGTAGACCCAATGGCCGTTCGGCGCATCGGCGACACGGCCCTGGGCCGCTTTCGACTGGATGTTTTCCATGTCCATGGAGTGGCAGCAGCGGCAGAAACCGTCAAGCGGCAAGCGGGAGAGTGGTGCACGTCAGCCTTTCACGAGGCAAAGATGTCGCGGGTGGCGAACCAGTCCCTGGCCACCTCGACGAAGGCCAGCGCTGCATTCGACACACGCTGATGCGTGTCATAGGTGAGCAGGATCCGCTGCATGGGCAGCGGATCGGACAGCGGCTTGCAGATGAGCGGCAGGCCGTCATAGCTGCGGTCGCCGTGCGGGCGGGTGTAACTGACCGCGACTCCGAATCCGTTGGCGACCATGCTCCGCTGCAGTTCGAACGAGCTTGTCGTCGTATCGGCCACCGGCGAAAGGCCGCGGCTGCGGAACAGGTCGAGCATGTGCTGCCAGCTGTGCGGCTGGTCCGTCGTGATCAGCGGATAGGCGGCCAAATCGGCAAGGCTGACCGTTGGCCGGTCCGCCAGGGCATGGCCTGCCGGCAACAGCGCATGCGGGCGAAGTTCGCGCAACAGGATGCGGGCGAAATGCGTCGGCAGGCTGAGGTCATAAGTCAGGCCGAGATCGATGGCCGCATCACCCAGCCGTCGTCCCAGGGTCTCGAACGTCTCGTCGCGAACGACGATTTTGACGGCCGGATAGCGTTCGGAGAAGGCGCGGATCAAAGCCGGCGCGAAGAAAGGCGCCAGATCCTCGAAGCATCCCAGCACCAACTCACCCGCGACAGCCGATTTGCTTGAACCCAGGCCGACGAGTTCGTCCGTTTCGGTGAGAACCTGCCTTGCCTTGGCCACGACGGCGCGGCCGAACGATGTCGGCGACACGCCGCTTCCGCGCTGGCGGACGAACAGCTTCTGGCCGAAATTCTTTTCGACCGCGTCGATCGCCACCGAAATCGACGGCTGAGAGACGTTCAGCATCTTTGCCGCGCCGGTGACGCTGCCGTGACGCGCCACGGCAACCAGGTAGCGCAGCTGCGTGAGGGTTACACTCATAGGAGTACTCTATATGTCGGATGGAAAGTTATTATTTTACTGAATGAATTGATATTGCGATAATGGCTTCATTCCAAGAGGAGAACGCCATGGCTTCCCAGACTGCCATCCTCGACGCCACCATGATCGGCGCGTCCACGATTGCCGACTATCAGCGTGACGGCGCTGTCTGCATTCGCGGCGCCTTCAAGGGCTGGGTCGACACGATTGCCGCCGGCATCGAACGCAACATGCAGAACCGCAGCGCCACCGCATCCGACATCGCCAACGGCCGCGGCAGTTTCTTCGACGACTACTGCAACTGGGAGCGCATCCCCGAATTCGTCAGTCTGGTGCGGGGTTCGCCAGCCGCCGAACTGGCGGCTGCGGTGATGCAGTCGCGCACCGCGCAGTTCTTCCACGATCATGTGCTGGTCAAGGAGCCCGGCACGCAGAAGCCGACGCCCTGGCATCAGGATATCCCCTACTATTTCGTCGATGGCCGGCAGACGGTGAGCTTCTGGATACCCATCGACCCGGTGAAGGAAGCGACGCTGCGTCTGATCGCCGGCTCGCACAAATGGGACAAGATGATCCTGCCGGTGCGCTGGCTCGACGATAGCAACTTTTATGCCGGCGAGGGCGACTATCTGCCGGTGCCCGATCCCGACAAGGATCCGTCGATGAAGGTGCTCGAATGGGAAATGGAGCCGGGCGACGCCATCCTGTTCGACTTCAGGACCGCGCACGGCGCCCGTGGCAATATGACCGCGGCGCGGCGCCGGGCGCTGTCGCTGCGCTGGGTCGGTGACGATGCGCGCTATGTCGAGCGGCCGGGCCGCACCTCGCCGCCCTATCATGGCCATGGCATGCAGCCGGGACAGAGATTGCGCGAGGATTGGTTTCCGGTGGTCTACCAGGGCTGAGGCGGCAGCCAGAATATGAGCGCCGGTATTCGAGGCCCATATTCTGGCTGGGGTAACGTTCCCGTGCGCAATTCCGATCAAAACACCCTGATGCCTTGACCCGTCGCCCGGAGAGCAATAGCGGGTGCTCCAAGAGACTGTTTCGAAATTCGCTCTGGCGAGTCATATGGTGGTGGTTTCGAGAACCGTAGCGGAGCGGACATTTGGTCCGTGAGCAACGGAAGCGCAGAAAACGCCATCAGATGGCCGCCAGAGCAGAATTTCGGCATCAAGAGGTGGCCATGAACGTTCTTCTTCTGGGCTCCGGCGGCCGCGAACATGCGCTCGCCTGGAAGATTGCCGCATCACCGCTGCTGACAAAGCTCTATGCGGCTCCCGGCAACCCGGGCATCGGCAGCGAGGCTGAGCTGGTGAAGCTGGATTTAGCCGACCACGCCGCCGTGGCCGCGTTCTGCCGGGAGAAAAAAATCGACCTCGTGGTGATCGGTCCGGAGGGGCCGCTGGTCGCCGGCATTGCCGACGATCTGCGCGCCGAAAATATCCGCGTCTTCGGTCCCTCCAAGGCTGCCGCACAGCTGGAAGGTTCGAAGGGATTCACCAAGGACCTCTGTGCCCGCTACGACATCCCGACCGCCGCCTATGGCCGCTTCAGCGATCTGGCCTCGGCCAAGGCCTATGTCGAAAAGACCGGAGCGCCGATCGTCATCAAGGCCGACGGGCTCGCTGCCGGCAAGGGCGTCACCGTCGCCATGACGCCCAGTGAAGCACAGGCAGCACTCGATGCCTGCTTCGATGGTTCCTTCGGCGCCGCCGGCGCGGAAGTAGTGGTCGAGGAATTCATGACCGGCGAGGAGGCGAGTTTCTTCTGCCTGTGTGACGGCACCACCGCGCTGCCCTTCGGCACCGCGCAGGACCACAAGCGCGTCGGCGACGGCGACACCGGTCCGAACACCGGCGGCATGGGCGCCTATTCGCCGGCCCCGGTGATGACGCCGGAACTGGTCGAACGCACCATGCGCGAGATCATCGAGCCGACCATGCGCGGCATGGCCGAACTTGGCGCGCCGTTCTCCGGCGTGCTGTTTGCCGGGCTGATGATCACCGACAAGGGACCGAGGCTGATCGAATACAACACCCGTTTCGGCGACCCGGAATGCCAGGTGCTGATGATGCGGCTGAAGGACGATCTGCTGGTCCTGCTCAACGCGGCGACCGACGGCCAGCTTGCGCATACTTCGGTGCGCTGGCGCGACGAGGCGGCACTCACCGTGGTGATGGCGGCGAGAGGCTATCCCGGCACGCCGGAAAAAGGCTCGGTCATCCGCGGCGTCGAAGACGCGGCGAGCGACGGTGTCGAGATCTTCCACGCCGGTACCGCCATCAATGGCGGCGCGCTGGTTGCCAATGGCGGCCGCGTCCTCAACGTGACGGCATCAGGCGCCACGGTCGGCGAGGCACAGAAACGAGCCTATGCCGCGCTTGACCGCATCGATTGGCCGGACGGGTTCTGCCGCCGCGATATCGGCTGGCAGGCCGTGGCGCGCGAACAGGGAACCTGAAGTTCCGCGTTGGCTCACCGCTGGCCGCGATCGAGTTCGGTGGAAGCGGTGCTGAGCGGATCGGACAAGGCAAAGGCAGCGTCGAGTTGTGCGGGCGAACGCCGCTCGGTCCGCTTCCAGGCGACATATTGGACAATGCCGAAACTCGGTCTCCGGGGCACCGTCTTCACGACTGGCATGCGGAAGCCGTCGCGGAAACGGGACCAGCGTGTGCCCAACGCTGCAACCATGTCCTCGAAAGTCGGCGGCGCGGCCACAGACGCATAGGTGATGGTGACATTGCCGGCGAGGCCGGCCTCGCGTGAGACCGGTAGCGGTATCGAGGCGAGATAGTCCGGCGGCACGTCGATAAGCCCACCGAACGGCCATTGCGCGCGCAGCGTGGCGGCGTCTGTCGGCGCGACATTGACGTCTATGTCGTTAGGCGTGCCGGCAACCCTGTAGGGGCAGCGGAATCGGCCGCAATTGGCTTGCGCGGAAAACTGCCACAGCGCGTAGCCTTGCCAGTTGCCCATCGGGAAATGCACGTCGATGTCGTTGGTATAACGCGCATACCAGAGCGGCAACCGCGACAGGAGCCGGTATCGGTAGCTGTTGTCGGCAATGTACTGGGCGGTCTTGCCGTTGGTGTACAGCACCGGGAAACGGCCGATGCGGCGATGCACCTGGCGTACGAACTCCTCGGCGTCGTCAAGCGACATCCATTGCGAGGGATCATTGCCCTCAATGTCGAGAGCCATGAGATCGTCCGGCGCAGGCCCGGCGAAATCGAGGAAATTGTTGGCCTGCTCGACCGGATTGCCGGGGCGGGCAAGGTGATAGGCGCCCCATTTCAGGCCGAGTGCCTTGGCCACCACCCTGCGCGTCTGGAACAGTTCGCGCGTCACCGCATGACGTTTCCACAGCGCCTTGCAAAGCTTCACCTCGATGTCGTTGCCCAAGCAGAAATAGGCCGGCGGCATGCCGTCGGAGGCTTTGTTGATGAAGCCGACGACCCGCTTGTCGGTGGCGAGCTGGGCCCAATCGATGGAATTGTATTCGTAGGCATCGACGACCAAAGCGCGGTCGGCGTTCTTCCACGGCTCGGAAAAATCCGAGGCCTTTGCCGCCATGGACAGCGCCATCGTCGCCGCCAAGGCGAGAAGCGCTGTGCGGCGAAGAAGGCACGCCGTCCTTTTCAAAACAGGGAGTCCCCGTTGATCAAAGGCAAATCCTGAACCGTCATGGTTAAGGATTTGCTTCCGGGAGGCCGGCTTCAGAAAAGCTGGCGTCGCATCAGCGGCTAGAATCCAAACGGATCGGGCGCGGGCTCTTGCCGCAGCGTGCCTTCGGCGGCGCGTTTGCGGTGATGGGCCAGAGAGCATTGCGGGGAGCACAATATGCCGCGATCCGACCAGTAGGCGGCACCGTGGTCCAGTCTGCCCCCATGGTAACAGAACCCCTCCGCTCGATAGGGCAGGCCGCATTCGATGCAGCGGTAAGCGTCGGGTCTGGCAAGCATGGGCGATTCCGGTTGCTGGTTCTGATCTCACGCCGGTCGATCCGGCATGGCTTGAACTTAATACGCGCCGCCCCGATTGCAAAATCCGCGTGACAAATTTGAGGCTTACAAAAAATGTGCGCGCCATGACCATCCTCCGGGAGCAGCTTGCCTCCGTATCGGGATGCGGCGTACATCTTCCTAGCGGCTCGCGAGGCGCGAAGCCAAGCACTGTCAGGACCGGCATCCTGCATCTGACGCCCGGCGACGTGACCGTTCATGGGTTCAGGTCGAGCTTGCACGAGTATCTTGGCGACGAGACGGACGTGAGCTACGAGACGGCCGAAGAAACGATCTCGCATCGCGTGGGTGATCGAACGGCATCGAGGGGCACGTCAGTTCGATGACGTCGCGGATCAATGCTAGGTAATTACGCGCATCGTAGTTGGGTCGGTCGAGAGCCGCTTGTCTCAATGAAATCGAGTGTCGCTTCTGCGACTTCAGCAACCTGAAGCCGCTGAACACAATAGACCCCACCGGGGTTGTATTCTTTACAAACACCTGGAGCGATACATGGACAAGGCATGGGCGGCCGGAGCGTTTTGTTGGGGATACCAAACGGG
The DNA here is from genome assembly GCF_040321265.1 of Mesorhizobium sp. M0491. Classification (NCBI taxonomy): domain Bacteria; kingdom Pseudomonadati; phylum Pseudomonadota; class Alphaproteobacteria; order Hyphomicrobiales; family Phyllobacteriaceae; genus Mesorhizobium; species Mesorhizobium sp. M0491. Next base: position 37,790 of record NZ_JAMYRE010000023.1, on the reverse strand, counting down.
CCCCATAGATCAGGAGACTGCAGACCGAACAATCCCACCGCCGGAGTTTCAACAGAGGCTGCAACGTGCATCGGGCCGCTGTCATTGCCAAGGAAAATTGCCGCTTCTGTCAACAACGCGACAAGGACTTCAAGCGAGGCCTTTCCGACGACAGTGGCCACCGGCGATGTTGCCGCTTCAATTATGCTTTGCGCAACGGGCCTTTCGTCAGGCCCACCGATGATCAGAGACCGCAGCCCGGTTTTGGCGTAGATCTCATCAATGACGGCGGCAAAATGTTGCGGCGGCCAACGACGCCCCTCGGACCTCGCGCCCGCATGCACAGCCACGTATGATTTCTTCGCCAAGGCGTTTTCGAAAAGAAGCCTGGCACACTCCTCTTGGGCAATCTTGGTGGGCTGCAGCCGAGGGGTTGGGTTTTGAATCGCTAACCCGAGGGCGCCCAATGGAGACAGGTATCTGTAGAGATAATGGGAGCCACCATGGCCGAACGGCGGCGCGAGGACGTTTGCCATCTGAATTTCCCAGAACTTAAACGGACGCTCGGGAGGATCGAAGCCAACCCGAAGTGGGGCGCCGGTCAAACGGTGCATGATCCGTGAGGTTTTTGTATCGGTAAGATCGATGCTGAGATCGAATTTTTGACGCCGCAGAGCAGAAATAAGGGCATAATAGTCGGTCAATCGCTTAAGCGGAGTCCTTCCTCTGCCCCCGGTTTCAAAGCCAACCGCCACGTCGGCAATCTGTTGCGCGACAATGAATTGCTTAAGGCCAGGCGCGCATATCATTGTTATCGAAGCGTCGGGATAGGCGAGGCGTAGATTGCGGACCAAAGCAGATGTCAGCGTGACATCACCCAGGAATTTTGTTTGGACAATGCATATCGAGCGAATTTCATTGCCAGATTTTGGGCTCATGATCGCGTTGCAGTCCATTTTGACTTTGTCACGATCTCACCTATCCGCCGAGATAACGGCGCCATGGAATAAGAGCCGTACTCCCTTTCGAATCATAGGAACCGATACAAGCCCTTGCCGCATCGGTCTTTAAGGTTTTGCGGTGCGCGAAGCAACATTGATCGAAACCAGCAATTGCTATCGTAAATAGGGCTAGTCTTATAGGTTCTGGCGCTTTCAATGCATGTCGGTGCGAGCAGATCGAAGTTTTGTTGGATTGGATCACCCACAAGTAGTCCCCCCTGATCGCGAGCCATGTTCTCGCTGTGTTCATCGCATGGCTTGGACGTTCGGCTCATTGATAAAGGCAGTGATGCAGATCATGGCGCATCGCCTCCAAGTACGGCGCGGATGCTCCGCCATGGCCACCGATCTCGCGCCACGAAACGGCGGCACGGCCCGCCAACGGCGCCGTCGGATCGAGCCACACGCCCGACGTCAGGAAGCATTCGGGCATGGGCATCGCGAACGCCGAACAATAGCGCGATGGGCGCGTGTTTGTCCTTGGAGCGATCTCGTGTCGCGACTATCGACTCGATCCCATGTGCTGACGCTGTGTGACGTAGCGCGGGGAGATCAGGCAGGCGCCGATCATTCGCCCGGCTCGAGCTGACGCGCTGTGGGGAAAGTGTAGGGGCGAGCCATTAGCGAGGGCGGCGATGTTTTGGTAGTCCCGGCATCGCGGGCCTTAGTTGCCGTTTTTGAGGAAAGGTGGGAGACCGCTGATACGGCGGGTGGTTTTGCAGCGGCACCGGCTCTAGGGTTGGGCGGGCCGATGCATCAGGAGGAGTGAGCGGCATGTATAGGGCACCGGTCGAGGATATCGCCTTCACGCTCAAGCACGTGGCCGGCATGAAATCGGCGCTCGATGCCGGCACCTTCGGCGATCTCGGCGAGGATCTGGTCGATGCCGTTCTGGGTGAGGCCGGCCGTTTCGCCACCGAAGAGGTCGCACCGCTCTACACGATCGGCGATCGGCAGGGTGCGGTGCTGAAGGGCGCCGCCGTCACCACGCCGCCCGGCTGGAAGGAACTCTATCGCCGCTGGATCGATGGCGGCTGGAACGCGCTCTCCGGGCCTGCGGAATATGGCGGCCAGGCGCTGCCGACCATGCTCGGCGTGGCCGCGCTCGAAATGTGGAACTCCGCCGCCATGGCCTTCGGCATCGGCCCGACGCTGACCATGGGCGCGGTCGAGGCGCTCGACAAACACGCCTCCGACGACCTCAAGGCCAAATATCTCGAAAAGCTCGTCTCCGGCGACTGGATGGGCACGATGAACCTGACCGAGCCGCAAGCCGGTTCGGACCTCGCCGCCTTGCGCGCCCGCGCCGAGCCGGCGGGTGACGGCAGCTACCGCATCTTCGGCCAAAAAATCTTCATCACCTATGGCGAGCACGATTTCACCGACAACATCATCCATCTGGTGCTGGCGCGGCTGCCCGACGCGCCGGCCGGCACGCGCGGCATATCGTTGTTCCTGGTGCCGAAATTCCTGGTCGGCGACGATGGCGCGCTTGGCGCGCGCAACGACGTCTTCTGTTCCGGACTTGAGCATAAACTCGGCATCCATGCCTCACCGACCTGCACCATGATCTATGGCGACGGCTTCGAAGGTGCCGAACCCGGCGCCGTCGGCTGGCTGATCGGCGAGGAGAACAAGGGGCTAGCCTGCATGTTCACCATGATGAACAATGCGCGGCTTTGTGTCGGCATGCAGGGGGTAGCGGTCGCGGAAGCCGCAACACAGAAGGCGATCGCCTATGCCAATGAGCGCCGGCAGGGCAAGGCCACGAGCTACACTGGCACGGGTATGGCGCCTATCGTCCATCACCCCGATGTCCAGCGTAACCTGCTGACCATGAAGGCGCTGACCCAAACCGCACGCGCCATCAGCTATTCCTGTGCCCACGCCATCGACATGGCCCGAGTCTCCGCCGGTGACGAGGCGGCACACTGGCGCGACCGTGCCAATCTGCTGACGCCCCTGGCAAAGGCGTTCTCGACCGATATCGGCGTCGAAGTTGCCTCACTCGGCCTCCAGGTTCATGGCGGCATGGGTTTCATCGAGGAGACGGGAGCGGCCGCCTTCTATCGTGACGCGCGCATCGCGCCGATCTACGAGGGCACCAACGGTATCCAGGCGATCGATCTGGTGATGCGCAAGCTGCCGCTCGGCGGTGGCGACCATGTGCATGGTTACATCGCCGAACTGGCTGGTATGGCCGCAGCGGTGCGGACCTCGAACATGCAGGGTTTCGGCCGCACCGCCGACGCTCTCGACGCGGCACTTGGCGATCTCAGCGAAGCGACCCGCTTCCTGCAAAAACTGACGGCCGATGGCCGGTCGGAAGAGGCGCTGGCAGGCGCCACGCCCTATCTCAGGCTGATCTCGCTTGCCGCCGGCGGCGCCTATCTGGCGCGCGGTGCTCTTGCCGATCACAACCGCATAGCGCTTTGCCGTTTCTTTGCCGAAAACCTGCTCGGCGAGGTCAGCGCCTTGAGGGCGCGCGTCATCGATGGCGCCGAAAGCCTCGCCGCTGCCGGCAAGACGCTCGTCTCCGCCTGACGTTTCACAAGGAAAACACCGTGACAGACCATATCCTCGTCGAGCGCCAGGGCGCCATCCAGATTATCCGCATGAACCGGCCGGACAAAAAGAATGCGCTGACGCGCGCCATGTATGCGAAAATGTCAAAAACCCTGGCCGAAGGCGACGCCGACCCGGCGATCCGCGCCCACGTCTTTCTCGGCGTGCCCGGCGCTTTCTCCTCCGGCAACGACCTTGCCGACTTCATGGTCGTCGCCACCGGCGGCGACGGCGGCACCGAAGTCTGGGATTTCCTGATGGCCCTGGCCAAGGTCGAAAAACCCATGGTCTCCGGCGTCGATGGCATCGCGGTCGGCATCGGCACCACGCTCAATTTGCATTGCGACCTGACCTTCGCCACGCCACGCACCGTGTTCAGGACGCCTTTCGTCGACCTTGGCCTGGTGCCTGAGGCGGGATCGAGCCTGCTGGCACCGCGCATCCTCGGGCAGCAGGGTGCCTTCGCGCTGCTCGGCCTCGGCGAAGGCTTTTCGGCTGAACGGGCGAAGGCCGCCGGCCTGATCTACGAGGTGGTCGAGGAAGCAGCGCTGGAGGCCTCGGTGCTGGCGGCGGCCGGGCAGATCGCGGCCAAGCCGCCGCAGGCGCTGAAGATCGCGCGCGACCTGATGCGTGGCTCGCGAGACGACCTCGTCGCCCGCATCGGCGAGGAAAGCGAGCATTTTCGCGAGCGGCTGAAGTCCGATGAGGCCCGCGCTGCGCTCACCGCGTTCATGACGAGAAAGAAGGCCTGAGCCTCAGGGATAAAGCCGTGTCTTGTCCCAGCCGTCCTTCGCACTGCGCGTAAAAACGAGCCGGTCGTGCAGCCGGAACGGCCTGTCGTGCCAGAACTCAATGGTGCTGGGCACGATTCGGAAGCCGGACCAGTGCTTTGGCCGCGGGATCTCGCCGACCGGGTAGCGTGCCGTGTATTCTGCCACCGCCTTTTCCAGCGCAAAGCGGCTTTCCAGCGGTCGCGACTGTTTCGAGGCCCAGGCGCCGATGCGGCTGCCGCGCGGCCGCGTCGCGTAATAGGCGTCGGCTTCGGCGTCGCTGACGATCTCCACCGGTCCGCGAATGCGCACCTGGCGGCGCAGCGACTTCCAATGGAAACACATCGCCGCCTTCATGCTGCCAAGAATCTCCTGGCCCTTGGCGCTCTCGAAATTCGTGTAGAAGACAAACCCGCCTTCATCGAATCCCTTGAGCAACACCATACGCACATCCGGCATGCCGTCGGCATCGACGGTCGCCAGAGCCACGCCGTTGGGGTCGTTCGGCTCGCTTTTCGTTGCGTCGTCCAGCCATGCGGCAAAGAGGCGAAACGGCTCGGCAGCCTCGGTAAAGTCACCGCTTGTTAACTCAGTGTCACTCATAGTTTTTCTCAAATTGTCACGAAGCCAAGATTCTTACAAAACCAAGATTCTTAACGAAGCAAGGGGGAGGCTGCCGATTGTCGCGTATCGCGCAAGCTTTTGACAGCAGGCAATGGAGCGTTATCGCTTCGGCCAGCGCGAAAGCCGCGATCGTGGCGGTCGCCTTGCCGCTTGCCGCGTGTGGCGCCGGCGGCTTCAGCCTGGAAAAAGCCGAAGTCGACCGCTCGATTCTGACCAGCAGCACGTCGGCCTCGGCCGCGCCGGCCAATTTGGATCGCGACTCCGACCAGACGACGATCGGCAATGCAGTCTCCTCGGCCGACATTGAGCAGCTCGGCGGGCAGGCCGTCCCATGGGCCAATGCCGATACCGGCTCGCGCGGTTCCATCACCGATCTGGCGGAATTGAAGGACAACGGCCAGACCTGCCGCCGCTTCAAGGCCTCGCGCGAAAGCTTTGACGGCGTTGCCATGTTCGAAGGCGAACTGTGCCTGGCCAGCGCCGGTGGCTGGCGCATGCAGGACTTCAAGGCACTCTGATTTTCCGCGTCTGATATGCTGCTCCAGCACTGGAATTTCTTCCTATGCGAGCGCATATAGGAGGCAACCAGAGACTCAACTCTACTCCAGGGCAGTAAGCATGCGCGACCCCTATGAGGTGCTGGGCGTTGCCAGGAACGCATCGGCCAAGGACATAAAGTCGGCGTACCGGAAACTCGCCAAGAAGCATCATCCGGATCAGAACCCGAATGATCCCAAGGCGAAGGACCGTTTTGCCGCGGCCAACCAGGCCTATGAGATCGTCGGCGACGAAAAGAATCGCGCCGCTTTCGATCGCGGCGAAATCGACGCCGACGGCAAGCCGCGATTCCAAGGCTTTGAGGGCGCTGCCGGTGGCGGCGATCCCTTCGGCGGCTTCCGCCGGCAGCAAGGTCCGGGCGGTTCGCGGTTCGAATTCCGCTCTGGCCGACCGGGTGGCGATCCGTTCGACGGCAACAGCGACATCTTCAGCCAGATTTTTGGCGACACTTTTTCGGGCGCGCGCGGTCCCGGAACGGGCGATCGCCGCCAGCAGGCGACAGCAGCCGATCTGAACGTGACGCTCGACGTCACCATCGAGGAAGCGGCGACCGCCGAAAAGGTGACGGCGATGTTCCCCGACGGCCGCAAGGTGGCGGTCAAGCTGCCGGCCTATGTCGAGGATGGCCAGACCATCCGCCTCAAAGGCCAAGGCGAGCAGGGGCCGGGCCAGCCAGGCGACGCGCTGGTCAAGATCCATCTGCGCCGCCATCCACGCTACCGCATCGAGGGCCGCGACCTGCACGCCGATCTGCCGGTGGCGCTGGCGGATGCGGTGCTCGGCGCCAAGGTGCCGGTCGAGACGCCGACCGGCAGGCTTGCGGTCAACATTCCTGCCTGGTCGAGCTCCGACAAGGTCCTGCGGCTGAAGGGCAGGGGCCTGCCGGAAAAGGCCGGCGGTCACGGCGATCTCTATGCCCACGTGCGTATCATGCTGCCGGAAGGCGGTGATAGCGCGCTCGAAGCGCTGTTGCGCAGCCAAAAAGGCTGATCGGCGGCTTTTGTCCCTGAACTGTCCGGTTTGAGCGCTTGAAGGGGCTCTGTGCCTGTGCGATAGGGCAACCCACAAAGCTGAAATCTTGCGGAGAGCGCTGACATGGCGGGTGGACAGGGCCTAATGGCCGGCAAGCGCGGCCTCATTCTTGGCGTCGCCAACAACAGGTCGATTGCCTATGGCATCGCCAAGTCGTGCGTCGACCATGGCGCCGAGATCGCGCTGACCTATCAGGGCGAGGCGTTCAAGAAGCGCGTCGAGCCACTGGCGGCGGAACTGGGTGCCTTTGTCGCCGGCCATTGCGACGTCACCGATCCGGCGAGCCTGGACGAGGTTTTCGCCAATGTCGCCAAACATTGGGGCAAGCTTGATTTCCTCGTCCATGCCATCGCCTTCTCCGACAAGGACGAGCTGACCGGCCGTTATGTCGAGACGACGCGCGACAATTTCCTGCGCACCATGGACATTTCGGTCTATTCCTTCACCACCATTGCGAAGCGCGCCGAGGCGCTGATGACCAATGGCGGCTCGTTGCTGACGCTGACCTACTACGGTGCCGAAAAGGTCATGCCGCACTACAACGTCATGGGTGTCGCCAAGGCGGCGCTCGAGGCCAGCGTGCGCTACCTGGCGGTCGACCTCGGCGCCAAGAAGATCCGCGTCAACGCCATTTCGGCCGGCCCGATCAAGACGCTTGCGGCCTCTGGCATCGGCGATTTCCGCTACATCCTGAAGTGGAACGAGTACAATTCGCCGCTGAAGCAGACGGTGACGCAGGAGGAAGTCGGCGATTCCGGCGTCTATTTCCTGTCCGACCTGTCGCGCGGCGTCACCGGTGAAGTGCATCACGTCGATTCGGGCTACCACGTCGTCGGCATGAAGGCGGTCGACGCGCCTGATATTTCGACGGTCAAGGACTAACACCCGGCCAACCGTCGTCCGTCCCGATCCCGCACCGGAAGACCTGATGTACCCGCTGGTTTATATCGCGCGCCACGGCCAGACCGCGTGGAACGCCGAAATGCGGCTTCAGGGGCAGGCCGACACCGATCTCAACGCTCTTGGCCGCGAGCAGGCGACCGGAAACGGGCTTCGGCTAGCCGCGTTGGTCCCAAATCCCTGGGAATTCGATTTCCTCGCCAGTCCGATGAAACGGACGCGCGAAACGATGCAGCGTATTCGCGCTGCGATGAAGCTCGATCCGGGTGCCTATCGAACCGATCCGCGCCTCGTCGAGGTCAATTTCGGCGACTGGCAGGGATTTACCTTTCCCGAACTCGAGACACGGTATCCCGGAGCGAGCATGACGCGGGCTCTGGACAAGTGGAACTTTCAGCCCCCCGGCGAAGGCGCCGAGAGCTATCAGATGCTGCTCGAACGGGTGAGGCCATGCTTCGACGCGATCGACCGCCAGTCGATCTGCGTGACTCATGGCGGCGTCATGCGGACCCTGTTTCGCTTTGTGCTGGGCATTGCCGAGGCCGAGGCGGCGAACCTGGAGATACCGCAGGATCGTCTGCTCAAGCTTGAAGGCAAGAGCCTGGAATGGCTGTAAGCCCACCTCTGAGGGCGAGCCACCGCCCGATTTTTACTGGAAGCTCTAGTTGGCAGAGCTGTCCGGCAGTTCCATGTCGGTGACGATGTTTTCACCATTGGTTACATCGTAGGCGATGACGATGTCCATGCCCGGCTTCAGCGCGTCGACATAGGTCTCGGCGTTCAGCTTGTAGGACTTGCCGTCATCCAGCGTCAGCGTCGCCGTGTCCTTGTCGATCTTCTTGATCAGGCCTTCGGTCTGGCCGGCGAAAGCGGCGGTGGAAAGCAGCAGCGTGGCGGCAACGGCGCCAATCAGGGTACGCATAATCGTTCCTCTTTATCATTGCACCGGCACGGCGGCGGCGGATACTCAACGGCGGATCGAAGAAAGCAGAAACCAGCCGAATGTGTCAAAACTTAAACGGCTGGGATGACAGTTTGACCACTGCGAAAAACGCCAATAGAAGGCAGGCTTCAGCCGGCTCCGCTGCCGGGCAGGGCACTTTCCATGTCTCACAACACGTTCGGCCACCTTTTCCGCGTCACCACCTGGGGGGAAAGCCATGGCGCCGCCCTCGGCTGCGTGGTCGACGGCTGCCCGCCTGGCATCCGCTTTACGCGCGACGATATCCAGGTCGAACTCGACAAGCGCCGGCCGGGGCAATCACGTTTCGTGACGCAGCGTCGCGAACCAGATGAAGTGAAGGTGCTGTCTGGCTTCATTTTCGACGAGGACGGCGAGACGATGATCACCACCGGCACGCCGGTGTCGATGCTGATCGAGAATGTCGACCAGCGTTCAAAGGATTATGGCGAGATCGCCCGCCAATACCGGCCGGGCCATGCCGACTACACTTATGACGTGAAATACGGCGTGCGCGATTATCGCGGCGGCGGCCGCTCCTCGGCCCGCGAGACGGCAGCCAGGGTGGCGGCCGGTGCCTTGGCGCGCAAGGTGGTTCCGGGCGTGGTGGTGCGCGGCGCGCTGGTGTCGATGGGCGAAAAATCCATCGACCGCGCCAACTGGAACTGGAATTTCATCGGCGATGCCGAAAATCCGTTCTTCACCCCCGATCCGGCGTCCGTTCCTGTCTTCACCAGATATCTCGACGGCATCCGCAAGGCGGGCTCCTCGGTCGGTGCGGTGATCGAAATCGTCGCCGACGGCGTTCCGCCAGGCCTCGGCGCGCCGATCTATGCCAAGCTTGACCAAGACATCGCCTCCGGCTTGATGTCGATCAACGCCGTCAAGGGCGTCGAGATCGGCAACGGCTTCGAGGCCGCCCGCATCACCGGTGAACAGAATGCCGACGAGATGCGCATCGGCAATGACGGCAAGCCGGTGTTCCTGTCCAACAATGCCGGCGGCATCCTCGGCGGCATCTCGACCGGCCAGGCGATCGTCGCCCGTTTCGCCGTCAAGCCGACCTCGTCGATCCTGACGCCGCGAAAGTCGATCGACAAGGACGGCAAGGACGTCGAGATCATGACCAAGGGCCGCCACGATCCATGCGTCGGCATCCGCGCCGTGCCGATCGGCGAAGCAATGGTTGCCTGTGCGATCGCCGACCACTATCTGCGGCATCGGGGACAGACGGGGAGGGGAATAGGGGAATAGGGGAATAGGGCAATATGTTGCGCTCTTAGTCCGGCCGGCCAAATCTTTTTGCTTTTCCCTACTCCCGTACTGCCCTACTCCCTTATTCCCCTGCGAGCGAAGCGAGTACCCATGCCTTACGACCAGAAAAAAATCGTCGAAGCCCTGCGTGCTTTCGAACGCGGCGAGATCGTCGTCGTCATGGATGATGACGGGCGCGAGAACGAGGGCGACCTGATCGTCGCCGCCGTCCACTGCACGCCCGAAAAAATGGCGTTCATCGTTCGCCACACGTCCGGCATCGTCTGCACGCCGATGCCGCGCGAAGAAGCCAAGCGGCTTAACCTTGCGCCGATGGTCGCCGACAACGATTCCGCCCACACCACGGCTTTCACCGTCAGCGTCGATTTCAAGCATGGCACCACCACGGGCATCTCGGCCGAAGATCGCACTTTGACCGTTCGCAATCTTGCCAACGGCAATGTCGGCGGCTCGGATTTCGTCCGGCCCGGCCACATCTTCCCTTTGATTGCGCGCGAAGGCGGCGTGCTGATGCGCTCCGGTCATACCGAAGCAGCGGTCGATCTGTGCAAGCTCGCCGGCCTGCCGCCGGTCGGCGTCATTTCCGAGCTGGTCAATGATGACGGCACCGTCAAGCGCGGCCCGCAGGTGCAGGCTTTCGCCCAGGAGCATGGGCTGAAGCAGGTTTCGGTCGCCGACCTCATTGCCTACCGGCAGCGCAAGGAAACTCTGGTCGAACGCGTCGCGTGCTCGGAAATCGACACGCTCGGCGGCAAGGCACAGGTCTTCACCTACACGCTGCCGTGGGACTCCATGCATCACGTCGCGATAGTCTTCGGCGACATCCGCGACGGCGAGGAGGTCCCGGTGCGTCTGCATTCCGAGGATGTGGTGACCGATGTCTTCGGCACCAGCCACCGGCTCGACGCCATCATGAAGGCGATGGGTGAGCGCAGGCGCGGCGTCATCGTCTATCTCAGAGAAGGCTCCGTCGGCGTTGCGCATCAGGAACGCAAACGGCCGGCCAGCGGCGACCGCGAGGATCACGAAGAGGCTCGCCGCCGCGAAAACGAGTGGCGCGAGATCGGGCTCGGCGCGCAGATCCTCAAGGATCTCGGCATCTCCTCGATCAACCTGATCGCCTCGCGCGAACGCCACTATGTCGGCCTCGAAGGTTTTGGCATCCACATCGCCAAGACCGAGATCCTCTAGGCAGCTAGCGCCCGGCTCGAAACCGGGCGCTATCTGATTATTCCGCGGCAATCGCGGCCGCTTCACATATGTCCATCTCGCACTCAGTCGTGGCAAGGCTGCGTTGGCCAAGCAGCACCGTGGCCAGCGCGATCGTGCCTGAAGCCACCGACACCCAGAACCCGTTCGGTGCACCGAACGCATCCACCACCGCGCCGGCCGCGAACGAGCCCAGCGCCATGCCGATGCCGATGCCGGTCATGACCCAGGTGATGCCTTCGGTCAGCATCGCTTCCGGCACATGCCGCTCGATCAGGCCGAAGGCCGTGATGAAGGTCGGCGAGATCGCCACACCGCTGATGAACACGGTCAGCGCCAGCAGCGGCACGGTGTCGGCGGCGAGCGGCAACAGCGTGCCGAGCGCGACGAGGGCGACTGCGATGGCGAGCTGGCGTTGCAGCGGCGCCTTCAGGCTGAGCGCGCCGACGATGATGCCGAGCACGAACGATCCCAGCGCATAAACGCCGATGACAAGGCTGGCGGCGCCGGGTTGGCCAAGCTCCTTGGTGATCGCCACGGTGGTCACTTCCGTCGTCGCGAAGGTTGCGCCGACGAAGATCAGGGCAAGCGTGATGATCTGAACCGGCCGCAGGCGGATCGCCGAGCCGCTTGAGTTATGGTCGACCGGCCGCACCTGGGGCTCGGTCGAGCGTTGCAGGATGAAGGCCGCTGATCCGAATGCGAGAAATAATGTGCTCACCAGAACGCCGGCTTCCGGGAATAGGGCGGCACTCAGGCCGACCGATAACGATGCCCCGGCGATATAGACCAGTTCATCGGCCACGGACTCGAAGGCGAATGCGGTGTTCATCTGCGGTCGTCCTCGGAAAATCTCTGTCCAGCGCGCCCGCACCATCGCAGGTATGCTTGGCATGGCGGCGGCCAGGAGTGCCGACACGAACAGCGTCCACACCGGCCAGTCCTGGTTGGCCGCCGCTATGAGGACGGCGAAAGCCAGCACCGCGATGATAGTGGTGGGCACGACGATTCGTGTCTGGCCCAGGCGGTCCACCAGTCTCGATATTTGCGGCGCGACGAAGGCGTTGGCCAGCGCGTATGTCGCCGAGACGGCTCCAGCCAGCCAGTATTCGCCGCGCGCCTGCGACAGCATCGCCACGATGCCGATGGGCGCCATGGCGATCGGCAGGCGCGCTAGGAAGCCGGCGGCCGCAAAGCCCTTGGCGCCGGGGGCACGAAAGATTTCCGCATAGGGATTTTGCATCGGTTGGTTCCTCGACAAAGGACGATTGGACAATTACATACGGAGCGTATGATGATTAGATAGAGCATACGCCGCGTATGTCAATTAGCATACGAAGCGTATGTGAATAGGTCCAGGACACATGCACAAACCCCGCAAGGAGATGATCGCCGAGACGCGCGCAAAGCTTATTGCGGCGGCCCGTCATGCCTTCGGCACAACAGGCTATGCGGAAGCCTCGATGGATGATTTCACCGCTTCGGCCGGGCTGACGCGCGGTGCGCTCTATCATCATTTCGGCGACAAGAAGGGGCTGTTGCAGGCGGTCATAGCCCAGATTGACGGCGAGATGGCGGCGCGCATCAATGAGGTCGCGTCGAGAGCACCGACCCGCTGGCAACATTTCGTCGACGAGTGCTCGACCTATATCGAGATGGCGCTGGAGCCGGAAATCCAGCGCATCATGTTCCGCGATGGCCCGGCCGTGCTGGGGGATCCAGCGCAATGGCCGAATGCCAGTGCGTGCATCGCTTCAATGACCGACCATCTGACCGCGCTGCAGGAGGAGGGGGTCGTTGTCTCCAGCCTCGACCCCGAGACCGCCTCGCGACTGATCATCGGAGCGAGCAGCCAGGCAGCGCAACGGATCGCCAATTCGAATGACCCCGAAACGACGTCGAAGAAGGTGGTGACGGCGTTCAAGCAACTGCTTGAAGGCCTGCTGAAGAAGCCGGATCCGCAGTCGAATTGAAGTTCTCACCGGAGCTTTCGTGCCGGCAGCTGTTCACGATAGGAATTTTTCTTGACACCATGCCCTCAGCTAAGGTATATATTCGTCCATGGTGCTGATTTGCGCCAGTGACCGGCCGCACAGGCGGGTTTTTCGTTTGATGCTCCGTCAGCCAACGCGCTGGCGGGCTCCGAACCAACCCGTTACCCCGAATTCGTCGCCCTTTGGCGTCAGGGCCGCAATTGACAATCGCCGGGTTGAGTCCATCCTCTTCCACCATCTCTGAGGCGGAGATTCGGGACACATGTGGGATTTCGAGATCGGCCGGTCGGTGTCCATCATGATGCGGACCTGGCCGTTCATCGTCTTTCGCATGATCGTCTATTTCGGCATCACGCTGGCCTATATTATGGCAACCGGCACCGGCGCCTCCGTCGGCTATGGCGTTGGCAATATCTCCACCGATCCCGACGGGCCGCTGTCGTTTGCCCTGTGGGGCGGCGTGGTCGGTTTCGGCGTCGTCTCGATCGCCGTCTACTGGATCCGCGAATACATCCTCTATGTCGTCAAGGCCGGCCACATCGCCGTCATGGTTCATCTGATCGACGGCCGCGACATTCCCGGCGGTCAGGACCAGATCGCCTACGCCAGGGATGTCGTCACCCAGCGTTTTGCCGAAGCCAACATCCTTTTCGTCGTCGACCGACTCGTCAAGGGTGCCATCCGTGCCATCACCGGCCTGCTCGGCGGTATCGCCGCCTTCCTGCCGATACCAGGCCTGAGCGGCCTGGTCTCCTTCATCAACACGGTGATCCGCCTGTCGCTGACCTATGTCGACGAGATCATCCTCGGCTACAACATCCGCATCAATTCAGCCTCGCCCTTCGAGACGGCGCGCCAAGGCGTAGTGCTCTATGCTCAGAACGGCAAGGTCATGGTCAAGAACGCCGTCTGGCTGGCGGTCATCATGTGGGGCATGTCGTTCATCATCTTTCTGATGATGCTGGCACCTGCCGGTGCGATTCTGTTCCTGATGCCTGGCCAGCTCGCCGGCTGGGCTTTTGTGCTCGCCATCGTCTTCGCCTGGGCATTCAAGGCGGCGTTCATCGAGCCTTTCGCCATCGCCTGCCTGATGCAGGTCTATTTCAAGACCATCGCGGGCCAGGTGCCCGATCCGGCCTGGGACGCCCGGCTGGCCGAGGCATCGTCGAAGTTCAGGGAGCTCAAGGACAAGGCGCTGGCCTCCTTCGGCGGTTCGCGCTGGGCTACGGCCGGCGCCACACCCTGATCGGCTGGGCGGATGGTGTCTGGTGAGGCAGGAACGGTGTTGAGGCGCGCCACGGTGGATTTGAGCTGTGTCTCGCCTTGCCCGGAAAAGGTCTCGCTCATGATCAGCTCCGGCAGCGGCAGCCGCCGTCCCCAGCCATGCGTTTCAAGGTCCGGTTTGGGAGCGAACTCGGAAACACGGCCGACGCAGAGATAGGCGACCGGCGTTACGTGATCCGGAATGGCCAACAGCCGCTTCAGCGCCTCAGCCTCGATGATGCTCACCCAGCCGACGCCAACGCCCTCGGCACGCGCGGCCAGCCAGAAATTCTGCACCGCGCAGACGGTGCTGTAGAGATCCATCTCCGGATTGTGCCAGCGTCCCAGCGGCGAACCCTTCGAGCGCTGCCGGTCGCAGGTGATGCAGATGTTGAGCGCGCTCTCGCAGATGCCTTCCAGCTTGAGCTTGCGGTACAGCGCCTGTTTTTCCGCCTCGATCGCCGGCAGTTCCTGTTCTCGCGCGGCCAGGAACAGGTCGCGCACCTCCGCCCGTCGTTTGACATCGCGAATGACAATGAAATTCCATGGCTGCATGAAGCCGACCGATGGCGCGTGATGGGCGGCAAGCAGCAGCCGTGCCAGCACGTCGTCATCGATCGCGGTGGGCAGGAAATGGCTGCGCACGTCACGCCGCGTGAACATGGCGCGGTAGACCGCATCGCGCGCATTCTGGTCAAATCCATCGTCAATGGCAGCGGTCATGTGTTCCGGCATCGCTTGTCCCCTTGCGATTGCAGATTCAAAACTGACAGAGCGTACTTTGTGCGTCCAAGTAGACGCACGTCGCTCTGATGCCATCCGCCTGACCACGCGGATGACAATGCCTGCCAGGCCGGTCTTCTGGCTCGGGATCAACCCGCGTCCGGTGCCTTCCCGTCATCGACAGTGGCATTTACCGGCGCGGTCCCCCTCACAGCGTTGGGCACGCCACGGAATTCAACCGTGTTCCCGATTCTCCCGCTTGCGGCGGGCACCAGGCAGTACCAGGGACCTTACGCCGAAGCGCCCGCGGGGCCAATGCCTGCGGCGACGCGAATGGACGCAGTCGCGATTTTCCCCAGTCATCGGCCGCCCGTGCATGGCCTTTGTCGATCCGGGTCACTAGATTAGGACGATGACCACCCGTCTCTACACCCATCCGATCTTCCTCGAGCATCTCACGCCGCCCGGACATCCCGAGCGGCCCGACCGCTTACGCGCCATCGAGCGCGTGCTCGACGACGAAGCCTTTGCCGGGCTCGATCGTATTCAGGCGCCGGAAGGCGACGAGGCCACCATCCTCTACGCGCATCCCGCCGATTTCGTCGCCCGCGTGCGCGCCGCCATCCCCGACGAGGGGATTGCCCGCATCGATGCCGACACCACTGCCAGCCCGAAGAGCTGGCAAGCGGCGATCACCGCGATCGGCGCCGCCAACGCCGCCGTCGATGATGTCTTTTCGGGCCGCGCCGACAACGTCTTCGTCGCCGCCCGGCCGCCCGGCCATCATGCCGAAAAGACCACGGCGATGGGCTTTTGCCTGTTCAACACGGCGGCGATCGCGGCGCGTTATGCGCAGAAGAAACACGGTGTCGAGCGCGTTGCCGTCGTCGACTGGGACGTGCATCACGGCAATGGCACGCAGGATATTTTCTGGGACGATCCGTCGGTGCTCTATTGCTCGACACACCAGATGCCGCTTTATCCCGGCACCGGAGCGAAGACCGAAACGGGCGCCGGCAACATCGTCAACGCACCGCTGGCGCCGCAGACCGGCAGCGAAGTGTTTCGCGATGCCTTCCTGTCGCGCGTCCTGCCCGCGCTCGACAATTTCGCGCCCGACCTGATCATCATTTCGGCGGGGTTCGACGCGCACCACCGCGATCCGCTGGCCGAGATCAATCTGACCGAGGATGATTTCGACTGGGCGACCGGCCAGCTGATGCAGCGCGCGGCACGCCACAGCGGCAACCGGCTCGTCAGCCTGCTCGAGGGCGGCTACGATCTGCAGGGATTGGCATTTTCGGTCGCCGCCCATGTCGGGCGACTGATGAAAGGATGAATGATGGCCGATGAGACCAACGAAGACGTCAAGGCGATGAGCTTCGAGCAGGCACTCGATGCGCTGGAGAAGATCGTCGATGATCTGGAGCGTGGCGACGTGCCGCTCGACCAGTCGATCAAGATCTATGAGCGTGGTGAGGCGCTGAAGGCGCATTGCGACCGGCTGCTGAAGGCCGCCGAGGACAAGGTCGAGAAGATCAGGCTGTCGCGCGACGGCAAGCCGGTTGGAACGGAGCCACTCGACGCGGATTGAGGCTCGGTCCGAACGATGGCCTCGCCTCACCGGTTTTTGGACATGATCATGATCGAGGATATAACTCGTTCCGATTGAAACAGCTCAAGGACAAGAGGAGATACGGAAGCGATGTGCAGAAACATCAAGACCCTGTTCAATTTTGATCCGCCGGCAACCAATGACGAGGTGCGCGACGCGGCTCTTCAGTTCGTCCGCAAGCTGAGCGGAACCACGCGACCCTCGAAGCAGAACCAGCACGCCTTCGACCATGCCGTCGAAGCCATCGCCGCCTCGGCGCGCGAACTGCTCGATTCCCTGGAAACCCACCAGCATCCGCGTAATCGCGAAGAGGTGGCGGCCAAGCTGCGGGCAAAGGCGGCGATCCGCTTTGCCTGATGCGGCCAGGCGGCCTTCGACCACCGACAAGGAGAGTCCATGAGCTTCTTCCCCGGGAAAGACCCTGAGGCAGGCGATGCCTTCGCCAGCGATCAGATCGAATTGATGGTCATACCCAACGCCAAGGATATCGGCGGTTTTCAGGTGCGCCGTGCCCTGCCGACGGCAAAAAGGCGGCTGGTGGGGCCGTTCATCTTCTTCGACCGCATGGGTCCCGCGATCCTGCGCGCCGGTCAGGCACTGGATGTCCGTCCGCATCCGCATATCGGCCTGTCGACGGTCACCTATCTGTTCGACGGCAAGATCCGGCACCGCGATTCACTCGGCACCGAAATGGTCATTCAGCCCGGCGACGTGAATTTGATGACCGCCGGCCGCGGCATCGTCCATTCGGAGCGTACGCCGGAGGAACTGCGTGGCGCGCCGATGTCGGTATCCGGCCTGCAGACATGGCTGGCTCTGCCGGACGACAAGGAAGAGGTGGCTCCGGTTTTCGAGAATACCGCAGCGCTTCGGCTTCCCGAGATCGAAGCCGAAGGCGTCAACGGGCGCCTCATCATCGGCGATTTCCAGGGACTGCGGTCCCCGGTCAGGGCCGACACGGAGACGCTCTACGCCGACCTGCGCCTGGCGCCCGGCGCCAGCGTGAAAATCCCTGCTGATGCGGAAGAACGCGCCATCTATACGCTGGAAGGCGAGGTCTCAATTTCGGGTGATGTATTCCCAGCCGAACGGCTGCTGGTGTTCCGTCCCGGTGACGAGATCGTCGTGTCGTCGCAGACCGGGGCGCATTTCATGCTGTTCGGCGGCGCCTCTCTTGGTTCGAAGCGTTACATCTGGTGGAATTTCGTCTCGTCGTCCAAGGAGCGCATCGAACAGGCGAAAGAGGAATGGAAGACGGGCCGCTTCGACATCGTTCCCGGAGACGAGGAAGAGTTTATTCCGCTGCCGGAAAGCTGATGCCCTGTCACCCAAAAGTGGCAGAACGAAATGCATAGACAAAAGACTAGGGCCTGATCCGCGTCACTGACACACATTTACTTTCGCCGGCCGGCGGCCTATTCGCCCATCAACCGAAAGCCCGAGCACCGTGAACGCAACGCCGCATACGCCGCTTCTCGACAAGGTCCGCATCCCGGCGGACCTGCGCACGCTTGCCGAAAGTGAACTGCCGCAATTGGCGTCCGAGCTTCGCGCCGAGCTGGTCGACGCCGTGTCCCGCACGGGTGGTCATCTGGGCGCCGGGCTTGGCGTGGTCGAGCTGACAGTGGCGCTGCACTATGTCTTCAACACCCCCGATGACAGGCTGATCTGGGATGTCGGCCACCAGGCCTATCCGCACAAGATCCTGACCGGCCGCCGCGACCGTATCCGCACGCTGCGCCAGGAAGGCGGTCTGTCCGGCTTCACCCGCCGCGCCGAGAGCGAGTACGATCCCTTTGGCGCCGCCCACTCCTCGACGTCGATATCGGCCGGCCTCGGCATGGCCGCCGCCCGCGATCTCTCCGGCGGCCGCAACAACGTCATTGCCGTCATCGGCGACGGCGCCATGTCTGCCGGCATGGCCTATGAGGCGATGAACAATGCCGGCGCGCTCGATGCACGGCTGATCGTCATTCTCAACGACAACGACATGTCGATCGCGCCGCCGACCGGCGCGATGAGCGCCTATCTGGCGCGGCTGGCCTCCGGCAAGGCCTATATCGGCCTGCGCGATTTCGGCAAGAAACTGACGTCCTATCTCGGCAAGCGCGCGGATCGTGCGATCACAAGGGCAGTCGAGCATGCACGCGGCTACGTCACCGGCGGCACGCTGTTCGAGGAACTCGGCTTCTATCACATCGGCCCGATCGACGGCCACAATCTGGAGCATCTGATCCCGGTCCTGAAAAACGTCCGCGACAATGGCGAAGGCCCGGTGCTCATCCATGTCGTCACCCAGAAGGGCAAGGGCTATGCGCCGGCCGAAGCCGCTGCCGACAAATATCACGGCGTCAACAAGTTCGACGTCATCACCGGCGCGCAGGCCAAGGCGCCAGCCAACGCACCGGCCTACACCAAGGTGTTCGCCGAAAGCCTGGTCCAGGAGGGCCGCGAGGACGACCGTATCGTCGCCGTCACCGCAGCCATGCCGAGCGGTACCGGCCTCGATTTGTTCGGTGAAGCGTTCCCGTCGCGCACCTTCGATGTCGGCATCGCCGAACAGCACGCGGTGACCTTCGCCGCCGGCCTTGCCACCGAAGGCTACAAGCCGTTCGCGGCCATCTATTCCACCTTCCTGCAGCGCGCCTACGACCAGGTCGTCCACGACGTCGCCATCCAGAAATTGCCGGTGCGCTTTCCCATTGACCGGGCCGGCTTCGTCGGCGCCGATGGCGCCACCCATTGCGGCGCCTTCGACACCACCTTCCTGGCGACACTGCCGGGTTTCGTCGTCATGGCCGCCGCCGACGAGGCGGAGCTGCGCCACATGGTGCGCACCGCGGCAAGCTATGATGACGGCCCGATCGCCTTCCGCTATCCGCGCGGCAACGGCGTCGGCGTCGACATGCCGGAGCGCGGCTCGGTTCTCGAAATCGGCAAGGGCCGCGTCGTCAAGGAGGGCACCAAGGTTGCATTGCTGTCCTTCGGCACGCGGCTGCAGGATTGCCTGATCGCCGCGGAGGAGCTAGGGGCTGCCGGGCTGTCCACGACGGTCGCCGACGCCCGTTTCGCCAAGCCGCTCGACGAGGATCTGATCCGGCGGCTGGCCCGCTCGCATGAGGTGCTGGTGACGGTGGAGGAGGGCGCAGTCGGCGGCTTCGCCAGCCACGTGCTGCAGTTCCTCGCCCATGAAGGCCTACTGGAAAGCGGCCTGAAGGTGCGCCCGCTGGTACTGCCCGACGCGTTCACCGACCACGCCAAGCCGGAAAAGATGTATGCCGATGCCGGGCTCGATGCTGCCGGCATCGTGCGCACCGTGTTCGTGGCACTCGGGCACACAGTCCACGCCCAGCGCGCCTGAATCAAAGTCTCAATGACTTGAATCGGTTTGCCGGCCAACGATCTTAACGCGTTGTTTACGCTGACGTTTGGCGCTTTGCTTACCGTGTCTGTTGGCCGTTTTTCAATGGCGCCCTGCTAGATCGTGATCAGGCAGGGAGACAACAACAATGAAAACGCTTCTGTGCGGTGCAGCGCTTTGCGCCGTCATCGTCGCGCCGGCCACAGCCGAAACGCGCTATGATCGCAGCCTCGAAAAGGCGGCGATGGGCATCATCGCTGGCAAGATGGGCGACATCCGCGGCGGCTTTTCATTCAAGCAGGTGCCGCAACTGGTGGTTCTGCCGGCCCCTGTTTCCGCGCCTGCGGTTGCCATCGAGCCTGCACGCGAGCAAGCTTCAGGAGGGCGTGAGGATGGGTTGTCTCCAGCCGTCGAGCGTCCGGTTCCGCGAAGCGTATTCTGAGCTGGAGAGCAGCAAGCCTTGATCGGGATTGCCCGATCGTTTCAATGTGCTTGCCGCTGTGCGGGTGATCTAAGAAGGCGCTGGCAATGCTACTCCGCCGCAACCAACTCCGCTTGCTGCGCCGGTTTCTCGGGGCGCCAGGATTGCGCCGCGTGGCGGGCGCGGTCTGCCAGGGCGGCTAGGCGTCCGCGCAGGTTTCGTCCACCCACCACCGACGACAAGGTCACCGAATGCGTCGCAAAGCGGCGCTTGAAATCCTCGCCGCCGCAGAGAAAATCGATCGTGGTCAAGCCCCGGTCAAACGACCACTGGATGTAATCCATCATCAAGACCATGCCTGGCGAGGCCCGTTCGAAGGCCGGATCATAGGTGGTGACGAAAGCCATCATCGTTCCATGCTGCTCGAAATTGATCGATATGGCGATGATCTCGTCTTCGCGTTCGAGCACGAAGATGCGCAGCAATCCAAGCTTGGCCAGAACGGATATGAGTGCCGCCAGCGCGGGGGAACCTTCGTCGAAGAGGTCCGAAACGCGGCCGTGTTTTGCAAGCCATACCCGCTTCAGTGCCGCGACGCGCTCCAGCACCGGCTCGCGGGCTTCGTGCGCGTCCATCAGGCGGAAACGCAGCGCGCCGCCTTCCTCCATGAATTTGTAGCCACGGCGATAGTTTTGCCGGGTTTTTTTCGACTGGCTTTCAAACCATTGTGCGCCGCGTTGCCCGGCGCCGGAAACTCGATAGCTGACCTCGCTGCGGTGGCTTGGCTGCAAGATATTGTCTTGGCCTGGGGCGGCGGGACCGAGCAGGGTCCGGAATCGGGAATCGGGCAACAGACGATTGAGGTAGGCAAGATCGAAGCCGCCATCGTCGAGGATATGTTGCCAGAGTTGCGGCAGGATCTGTGGCTCGGCATCGGGAGCAAGCAGGACATCGCCATAGTCGCAGTGATCTTTCGCCGCCCACTCCAGCATACGGATGCCCGAGCGCCAGAAGGTCGCGAGCGCAATGACGGCCTCGAGGCGCTCGCCGCTCCAGACCATGCCGATCCTGAGACCGCGGCGGTCCTGATGCGGTGTGGTGTGCCACCAGGCCGAGATCCAGTCGGGATGCTGGAAAACGAGGCCGCCGGCGCGTTGCCAGAGCGCTGCCCAGGCGGGCGCGATTTCTGCCAGTCGCGCTGACGACGTCGCAATTTCGATCCGGTGCGTTCGCGGCATCCGGAACACGGCGGGTCCGTTCATGGCTTGCCCCCTTGCGGCGATTGCTGTGGCTCGGGCTTGTCGGTGCGGAAATGTCTGGCGATCTGCCGCCACATCCGCTTCAGCGGCAGAACATAGAGGCCTGCGAGCGACTGGTAGTCGCGCACGTTGCGTTCGATCAAACCGAACTTGAAGTCCTCGTCGGGTCTGGGAACGCATAGCGTTCCGAAGAGCCGATCCCAAAACGAGAAGAGCAGCCCGAAGTTCTTGTCGTAGTGGCGCGGGTCGGTGCTGTGGTGCAATTGATGCCAGTGCGGACACAGGATCAGATTGTTCAATGGTCCAAACGAGATCTTGAAATGCGTGTGCCTGACGAAATCCATCATCAGGATGTTGCGTATGATGTAGACGTTGACGCCGAAGACCGTCAGCTCGACGAGGTTCAGCGACACCAGCGACCAGATCCCGAAGCAGATGCCGGGAATGACGCCGTCCCAGGCCCGGTTCATCAATTCGTCGAGCGGGTGGACGCGATCCTTGGTGATGCCGACCATCACCTCGGCCGAATGGTGGACCTTGTGCAGTTCCCAGAGCACCGGGTAGCGGTGCTGGGCGACGTGATAGAGATAGTACGAAATGTCGTAGGCAAGCAGCATGGTGATGGTGAAGATCGTCACCGTCACCGGCCCTGCCGGTCCTTTGATCAGGGGCGGCTGGATTGCCAGCAGCGTGGAGAGCAACCAGTTCGTCGCATAGCCGACGGCGCTGACGAAGACGACGCCGGCGGGCAGCATGAGGAATGGCATCAGCGCCTTCCGCGTCACCCAGAACAAAAGGTCGGCTTTCGCCGAGGGATGCGTGATGACCTCATGCGGGACTGCGAACTCGAAGAACTCTTTCCAGCTCTTTTTCTCGACCGTGCGCCAGTAGGCGACCAGGGCGCTGACCAAAGCAGTCAGCAACAGAAGTCCGGTCGCCAGCAGGCCGGCGCCGGAAATCCGGTCAAGAACCTTGTAGACGATATCGCTGGCCATTTCCAAGGTTGCCGCCTCTCCATCCGGGTTTTCCGGTCGTCGCGGTCATAACATTGAAGTCCTCAAGCAAATGCGATGAAAATTGGTTAAGAAATCATGAGGCTTTCTAGGTGTTTGGTATTTATCCGCAGGCGGCGAGACCCCATGCTTCGGCGGTCATCCGTCTCAACGGGCGTAACGCATGGATATTCATAAGGATGGTCGGCGGGACGGAACGCCTCACCATCGTCACGGTGCAAGATGCTGGGTGTGACGATGGAACGGGAGACGAAATGCTTCCATCTGGCGCTCTTGCCATCGTCGTCGGCTTTCGCCATGAAGGCCGATGAATTCGCCTTTGCCAGCCAGCGCACGCCAGCGGCTCGACGACCTGCTCGTCCAGCGCGGGCTGTTTGCCAGCCGCTCACGTGCCCGCGACGCGGTCGAGCGTGGCACGGTGACCGTCGACGGCGTCATTGCGCGCAAGCCCGGCCAGAGCGTTTTGCCGCAATGCCTTGTTACCATCGATGATCCGGCGCAAGGCTATGTGTCGCGCGCGGCACTCAAGCTGATCGGTGGGCTCGATCATTTCGGCCTCGACCCTGCCGGCTGTGAAGCGCTCGACATCGGCGCCTCGACCGGCGGCTTCACCCAGGTGTTGCTCGAGCGCGGCGTGGCCCATGTCACCGCGGTCGATGTCGGTCATGGCCAGATGCATCCTGATATCGGCGGCGACCCGCGTGTGACGGTGATCGAAGGACTGAACGCCCGCGACCTCGCTGTTGCCGATCTCAGCGGGCGTATTCCGGATTTCATCGTGTCCGACGTCAGCTTCATCTCGCTGAAACTGGCGCTGCCGCCGGCGCTTGGTCTGGCGAAGGCTGGCGCCAAGGCCATGTTTCTGGTCAAGCCGCAATTCGAGGCGGGCCGTGATGCGATCGGCAAGGGTGGTCTGTTGAAAGATCCCTACGACGCCTCTCGTGTCGCCGGCCTGCTGCAGGATTGGCTGGACTCCGTTCCCGGTTGGCGCTCGCTGGGCCTGCATTTGTCGCCGATCGAGGGCGGCGACGGCAATCGCGAATTCCTGCTCGGTGGGATCAAGGACCGATGAGCGCGCGCTTCAGCATCAGGAAACTTGGCGCTCAGGGCGACGGTGTCGCCGAGACCGAGACAGGGGATCTGTTCATTCCCTTCACACTGCCCGGTGAAACGGTTACCGCCGCGCGCGAAAGGGATCGCGCCATGCTGATGGCGGTGCTGGAATCATCGCCGCTGCGCATCGATCCCGCCTGCCACCATTTCACCGAATGCGGCGGTTGCGCGCTCCAGCATTTCGAAGCCGAAGCCTATCGCCAGTGGAAACGCGAAAAGGTGGCGCACATCCTAAAGGGCAAAGGCATCGATTGCGAGATCGGTGACCTGGTCGCCTGCGCGCCGCAGACGCGCCGCCGTGTCGTGCTTGCCGCCCGCCGCACCGATACAGGCATGCTGCTCGGCTTCCATCGCCATCTGTCGCCAGAGATCATCGCCATATCGGAATGCCCGATCTCGCTGCCGGAGATCGTCGCTTCGCTCGATCGGTTGAAGGCGCTCGCCGAATTGGTCTGCGCAACCACCAAATCGTTCCGGCTGGCGGTCACCGTGACCGGTTCGGGTCTCGATGTCGCGGTTCATGAATCCGGCAAGCTGGGGGAGCATCAGCGCCGCATCGCTGCCAATTTCGTCATGGCGCAGGGCTTTGCCAGGCTGTCCATCGATGACGAAATCATCATCGAGCCGAGGAAGCCGGTGGTCATGTTCGGCAGCGTCGCTGTAGCCTTGCCCCCGGGCGCGTTCCTGCAGGCAACCGAGGCCGCCGAACAGGCGATGGCCGATATCGTCGGCGGGCATCTGAAGCGTGCCAAGAAGGTGGCGGATCTTTTCGCCGGTTGCGGCAGTTTTGCTCTGCGCCTGGCCGCGAAGTCGGAAGTCCATGCGGTGGAGGGCGATGCGGCAGCCCTTTCGGCCCTCGACCGTGGATCGCGTTTCGCCACTGGCCTGAAGCGGGTGACGGGCGAACGCCGCGACCTGTTCCGCCGGCCGCTGACGTTCAAGGAGTTGAATGCGTTCGACGGCCTGGTGTTCGATCCGCCACGCGCCGGCGCCGAGGACCAGTCGAAGCAGATCGCCCGCTCGGATGTTCCCTACGTTGCGGCGGTGTCCTGCAATCCGGTGACGCTCGCGCGGGATTTGCGCATCCTGCTCGACGGTGGCTACACCTTGAAAAGCGTCACCCCGATCGACCAGTTCCTGTGGTCGCCGCATGTCGAGGCAGTGGCGCTGCTGGAGAAGCCGAAGAAGAGGCGGTAGATCATTCGCTGGTTTGGCGACGCCGTGCTTCCGCGAGCACGCCCGTTTCTATTTCTCTCAATGTTTTCGACTTGCCTCTGTTGGGCAGCGACCCGAACACATCCTCGGGTCGCGTTGGGGGAAAGACCGGAGCAGGCCGTGTGAGCTGATCGGCGGTTGACTGGAGGCAACGGATTTTTCTCCAGTGGCCATCGCATCAGACCCGCGTGCCGCCGACCGTCATCTGATTCATGCGCAGATGCGGCTGGCCGACGCCGACGGGCACGCCCTGTCCGGCCTTGCCGCACATGCCGATGCCGGTGTCGAGCTTCATGTCGTTGCCGATCATCGACACGCGGTGCATGGCGTCCGGGCCGTTGCCTATCAGCATCGCGCCCTTGATCGGCTGCGTCACCTTGCCGTTCTCGATCATGTAGGCCTCGGTGCAGCCGAACACGAATTTGCCAGAGGTGATGTCGACCTGGCCGCCACCGAAGGAGACAGCATAAATGCCGTTCTTGACCGAGGCGATGATTTCGTCCGGCTCCATGTCGCCTGATGTCATGTAGGTGTTGGTCATGCGCGGCATCGGCTGGTGGGCGTAGCCTTCGCGACGGCCGTTGCCGGTTGCCTTCATGCCCATCAGCCGGGCGTTCTGGCGATCCTGCATGTAGCCGACCAGCTTGCCGTCTTCGATCAGCACATTGCGGGCCGAAGGCGTGCCTTCGTCGTCGACGGTCAGCGAGCCGCGCCGCTCGGGCATCGTGCCGTCGTCGACGACGGTCACCCCCTTGGCGGCGACCTGCTGGCCTAGCAGGCCGGCGAAGGCCGAGGTCTTCTTGCGGTTGAAATCGCCTTCCAGCCCATGGCCGACGGCCTCGTGCAGCATGACGCCCGGCCAGCCGCTGGACAAGACGATGTCGAAAGTGCCGGCCGGGGCCGGTATGGCCTCGAGATTGACCAGAGCTTGCCTGAGCGCCTCCTTGGCGGCGTGCTTCCAGCTGCCCTCGACCAGGAATTCGCCAAACGCCTTGCGGCCACCCATGCCGTAGGAGCCGCTCTCCTGGCGGTCACCATCGCCGACCACGACGGAGACGTTGATGCGGACCAGCGGGCGGATGTCGCGCACCATTTGGCCATCAGCGCGCACGATCTCGACATGCTGCCAGGATGCGGCGAGCGATGCCGAAACCTGCCGCACGCGCGGATCCTCGGCGCGCAGCCAGGCATCGATTTCCTGCAAGAGCTTTGCCTTGGCCTCGAAGGAAGGCGAGGGGATCGGGTTCTCTTCGCCATAGAGATGGCGGTTGGTGCGGGCGGGTGCGGCGGCAAGCGTCCCGGAATAACCGCCCTTGACGGTTGAAACGGCATCGGCCGCGCGCAGCAGCGAAGCTTCGGAGAGGTCGCTGGAATGGGCATAGCCGCTGGCTTCGCCGGCAACCGCACGCAGGCCAAAACCCTGGTCGGTGTTGAAGTTGGCGGTCTTCAGCCGGCCGTTGTCGAACATCAGCGCTTCGCTCTCGCTATATTCGAGGAACAGCTCGCCGTCATCGGCGCCGTTGATGGTCTCAGCGACGATCTGCTTGATGCGATCGTCTGAAATGTCGAATTGGCCGATCAGGCTGTTCATGGCGCGTCCGTTCACAGGAGGAATGGGTCTTTGCCACGATGTAGGCGCGAAGGTGCGCCGAGACAATCGTTCTGCCGCATTGTGAAGACAAAAGCGGTTTGCCAGCAGCCCGCCGATGTCACTTCTGGTTGATGAAGTCGGTGATGTCGCCGGGCTGTCAGGGGAGCGCGGCGAAGCCGTCGGCAAAACCCTTGAGGTCGACCGGGATGCCGATGCCTTCTTCCGGGGTCTGGAAGACGATGAAGGTGGCCGACGTGCCGGTCTTCAGCGTGTCGAGAAGCGGCTTTTCGAGAATGACCTCGGCATAGCAGCCGTCCTGGAAGCAGCGCACGAAATAGGCGCGGCCGATATCCTTGCCGTCGACATTGAGGCCGAGCCCGTTGGGCAAAAGCACGCCGAGCGGCGCCAGCACGCGCAGGATCTCCGCCTTGTTGTCAGCGGTGCGCAGCACCACGACCGACAATCCCATCTCGGGACGGTCCTCGGCGACGACGTTCTGCATCATCACGCATTGTTCCGAGGTGGCGCCGGCCGGTGTGTCGCAGATGATCGACCATGCGCCATGCGTCGAGCGCACGGTGCCGCTCGGCTGCGCGGCGTTGGCCGTGCCGGACACGATCGCGGACAAGCCGATGCCAGACAGGGCGGCGAGAAAGATGACCTTCGCCCAGTTTCTCGAAAACCGAGAGTTTCTCGAAAGCCAGTAATTCATGACGGCTCCATTGCGAATCACGGCACTTTAAGCCGCGCCAAAGCCAAGTAAAGGACGAGACCGCACCAGGTCTGCCCCGAAAAAGCCAATAGGGCGCTTTTCCCTGCCAATTTCGCCCGAATTGCGACGTTCGGCACGTGCGGCCCGCGGGAATGCTGCTGCGGGCTCACTGTAGGCGATTCGGTGCTGCCGCGGCTGCCGCCAAAGGCACATCCGGGCTTGCGCGCAAAAATGCCGCACGGTTTCGTCCGCTCCTTTCTTGCGGAGGGAAAAAGAGTATGGTTTGAACCAGCTTGAAACTGTCGGGATTCCCGTCCCGGCATTGTTCGTTATTCTCGTGAGTACCGCAGCGAGGAACTGGGAGACGATGAGGGCGATGAGAAATTTCCTGGCAAACGCCAAGGTTCCAGCAAGTGCCAAGTTTCTAAGTGCTTGTGCCGCTATCACGTTTTTCGCCGGCGCATCCGCCCATGCCGACCAGCCCAAGAACTGGGAGACAACCTTCCAGGCGCCGGCGACCGACATGATGCGGCAGATCGAGTGGTTCGGAAACTACACAATGTGGTTCATCGTCCCGATCACCATCCTGGTGCTGCTTCTGCTCGCCTACTGCATCGTCAGATTCCGCGCGAGCGCCAACCCGGTTCCGTCCAAGACCAGCCACAACACGTGGATCGAGTTGATCTGGACGATCGGGCCAGTCGTCATCCTGCTGCTCATCGCCATTCCCTCGTTCCAGCTGCTGACCGCGCAATATACGCCGCCGGAAGAAGCAAAGCTGACCGTCAAGGCGACCGGCAACCAGTGGAACTGGGACTACGAGTACCAGACCGAAAACACGCTCTCCTTCAACTCCGCGATCCTCCAGGACGGTGATCGGGCCGGCGCCGGCAAGGAGGACCGCAAGGTCTATCCGCGCCTGCTGGCCGTCGACAACGAACTGGTGGTGCCGGTCAACACCATGACCCGCGTGCTCGTCACCGCGACCGACGTGATCCACTCCTTTGCCATGCCGTCGTTCGGTATCAAGATCGATGCCATTCCGGGCCGCACCAACGAGACTTGGTTCAAGGCGGAGAAGGAAGGTATTTTTTACGGCCAGTGCTCGCAGCTCTGCGGCAAGGATCATGCCTTCATGCCGATCGCCATCCGCGTCGTCTCCGATGCGCAGTTCAAGACCTGGCTGGCGGCAGCCAAGACCGATCTGCCCGGCGCCAACAAGACGCTGATGGCCGAGGTCGACGGCCAGAACAAGGTAGCGGCCGCCGGCAACTGATGCCGCGGGTTAGCAAGATTTAGGGAACGGAGCGGAACATGGCAGACGCTGCAGCTCACGACGGGCATGACCACAAGCCTTATCACGGCTGGGTCCGCTGGGTTTATTCGACCAATCACAAGGACATCGGCACGCTCTACCTGATCTTCGCGATCATGGCCGGCATCATCGGCGGTGCCTTGTCGGTCGCCATCCGCATGGAGCTGCAGGAGCCTGGCATCCAAATCTTCAGCGGCCTGGCGCAGATGGTCTATGGCATGAACGGTGACGCCGCGATCGACGGCGGCAAGAGCATGTACAATGCCTTCGCCACCGCGCACGCCCTGATCATGATCTTCTTCATGGTCATGCCGGCGCTGATCGGCGGTTTCGCCAACTGGATGGTTCCGATCATGATCGGCGCGCCCGACATGGCGTTCCCGCGCATGAACAACATCTCCTTCTGGCTGTTGCCGCCGGCCTTCATCCTGCTTCTCACCTCGATGTTCGTGCCGAGCGCGCCGGGCGCCTTTGGCGTCGGTGGCGGCTGGACGCTCTATCCGCCGCTTTCGACCTCGGGCCAGCCCGGGCCGGCCATGGATCTGGCGATCCTGTCGATCCACATTGCCGGTGCGTCGTCGATCCTCGGCGCCATCAACTTCATCACCACCATCTTCAACATGCGCGCGCCTGGCATGACGCTGCACAAGATGCCGCTGTTTGCCTGGTCGGTGCTGATCACCGCCTTCCTGCTCCTGCTGTCGTTGCCGGTTCTGGCCGGTGGCATCACCATGCTGCTTACCGACCGCAATTTCGGCACCACCTTCTTTGCGCCCGACGGCGGCGGCGACCCGATCCTCTTCCAGCACCTGTTCTGGTTCTTCGGTCACCCTGAAGTGTACATCCTGATCCTGCCGGGCTTCGGCATCATCAGTCACGTCATCTCGACCTTCTCGAGGAAGCCGGTGTTCGGCTATCTCGGCATGGCCTATGCCATGGTGGCGATCGGCGCCGTCGGCTTCATCGTGTGGGCGCACCACATGTACACGACCGGCCTGTCGCTCGACACGCAGCGCTATTTCGTCTTCGCCACCATGGTCATCGCGGTGCCGACAGGCGTGAAGATTTTCTCCTGGATCGCGACGATGTGGGGCGGGTCGATTTCGTTCAAGACGCCGATGCTGTGGGCGCTGGGCTTCATCTTCCTGTTCACCATCGGCGGCGTCACCGGCGTCCAGCTGGCCAATGCCGGCCTCGACCGCTCGCTGCATGACACCTATTTCGTCATTGCCCACTTCCACTACGTGCTGTCACTGGGCGCGGTGTTCGCCATCTTCGCCGGCTGGTACTACTGGTTCCCGAAGATGACCGGCTACATGTATTCGCCCGTCATCGCCAACACCCACTTCTGGGTCACCTTCGTCGGCGTGAACCTGATCTTCTTCCCGCAGCACTTCCTCGGTCTCGCCGGCATGCCGCGCCGCACCATCGACTACCCCGATGCGTTTGCCGGCTGGAATTATGTGTCGTCCATCGGCTCGTATATCTCGGCCATCGGCGTCCTGATCTTCCTCTATGGCGTGTTCGAGGCCTTCCAGAAGAAGCGGATCGCCGGCGCCAACCCATGGGGCGAGGGCGCAACGACGCTCGAATGGCAGCTGCCTTCGCCGCCGCCCTTCCACCAGTGGGAACAGCTGCCGAAAATCAAGTAAGGCGGCTGCCCGCTCGAATACGAAACCGCCGGTCCGCCGGCGGTTTTGGCCAACGGATGATGGACTTAAGTACGCATGGCCCTTGTCGACGACCCATTGATTGACGAAGCGGGCTTTCGCATGTCGGAAGCGACGGCGGGCGATTTCTTCGCGCTGCTGAAGCCGCGCGTCATGTCGCTGGTGGTGTTCACCGCCTTTGTCGGCCTTGTCGCCGCACCCGTGACCATCAACCCTCTGCTGGCGGTGATCGCCATCCTGGCTATTGCAATAGGTGCTGGTGCCTCCGGCGCGCTCAACATGTGGTACGATGCCGACATCGATGCCGTGATGACCAGGACCGCCACCCGCCCGGTCCCGGCCGGTCGCATCCAGCCGCACGAAGCGCTGACCTTCGGGCTGGTGCTGTCGGTGCTGTCGGTGATGACGCTCGGCGTACTGGTCAACTGGCTGGCGGCGACGCTGCTTGCCTTCACCATCTTTTTCTACGCCGTCGTCTACACGATGTGGCTGAAGCGCTGGACGCCGCAGAACATCGTCATCGGCGGCGCCGCCGGCGCCATTCCGCCTGTGATCGGCTGGGCCGCGGTGACCGGGACAGTCAGCCTCGAAAGCATTGTCCTGTTCCTGATCATCTTCCTGTGGACGCCGCCGCATTTCTGGGCGCTGGCGCTGTTCAAGTCCGAGGACTATGCCAAGGCCGGCATTCCGATGATGCCCAACGTCGCCGGCCACGCTTCGACCCGCCGCCAGATCTTCGCCTATGCGCTGGTGCTGGCCCCGGTCGGCGTGCTGCCGTGGCTGCTTGGCTACACCACGCCGTTCTATGGCGTGGCCGCCCTGCTTCTGGGAGTCGGTTTTGTCTGGTACGCGTGGAAAGTGCTTGGCATGGCCGACGATGACGGCGTCATGAAACCGGCCAAGGCCCTGTTCGCCTATTCGCTGCTTTACCTCTTCGCCATCTTCGCTGCCTATCTGGCCGACAGCGTTGTCGAACGCGCGCTTGCCATGGGTGGAGCATGACCATGATCGAGGAAAAGCTCGAGACCGTCACGTTGACCGAGCGTCAGAAGAAGGCGCAGCGCAGCCGTTCTATCGCCATCGGTGTGGCGCTGGCGCTGCTGGTGGTCATTTTCTACATCGCGACGATCGTGAAGTTCGGCCACAATCTGGGCACGATGTGATGAGCGTCGAGACCTCAAAAAAAACGGCTGGCAAGAACGGCAACGTCATCGTCGCGGCTGTCTGCCTCGCCTTTTTCACCGGCATGATCGGCATGGCCTATGCCGCGGTGCCGCTTTACAAAATGTTTTGCCAGGCCACCGGCTATGGCGGCACGACGCAACGTGCCGAGAAGCAGTATGCCGGCCGCGTGCTCGACCGCGAGATCACTGTCCGCTTCGATGCCAACATCGCTGGCGTGCCGTGGGAGTTCCAGCCGGTCCAGCGCTCGATGACGATGAAGATCGGCGAGACCGTGCAGGCGCACTATCAGGCGACCAACAAGTTCGATCGTCCCGTGACCGGCCGCGCTACCTTCAACGTGCAGCCTGAACTGGCAGGTCCCTATTTCAACAAGGTCGAGTGCTTCTGCTTCACCGACACGACGCTGAAGCCCGGGGAGACGCTGGACATGCCGGTGCTGTTCTACGTGGACCCCGACATCGTCAATGTGCCGGAGCTCAAGGACGTGAAGACGATCACTCTGTCCTACACGATGTTCCCGGTCGAGAAGACCAAGCCGGTCGCCTCCTCGGAGCCGGCCGAGGGCAACAGCAAGACAATTTCGAATACCGAAGCAAATCTCGGGGGTTGATATGGCAGACGCGCACGCAAAACCACAGCATGACTATCATCTCGTCGACCCGAGCCCGTGGCCTTTCCTGGGATCGGTAGGCGCACTTGTCACCGCCTTTGGCGGCGTCTGCCTGATGGAGTACCTGAAGGGCGGCTCGTTCCCGATCTTCGGCTTCAACATCGCCAATCCATGGCTGTTCTTCATCGGCCTCGTGATCATCCTCTACACCATGTTCGCCTGGTGGTCGGACACCATTAAGGAAGCGCATGAGGGCCATCACACGCGTGTCGTGTCGCTGCATCTGCGCTACGGCATGATCATGTTCATCGCCTCTGAGGTGATGTTCTTCGTTGCCTGGTTCTGGGCCTATTTCGATGCCAGCCTGTTTCCGAGCGAAGCCCAGCAATATGCCCGCACCGCGTTTACCGGCGGTGTCTGGCCGCCGAAGGGCATGGAAGTTCTCGATCCTTTCCATTTGCCGCTCTACAACACCGTCATCCTGCTGCTGTCCGGCACCACGGTGACCTGGGCGCACCATTCGCTCATCCATGGCGATCGCAAAGGCCTGATCAACGGCCTGGTGCTGACTGTTGGCCTCGGCATGCTGTTCACCATGGTGCAGGCCTACGAGTACATGCATGCTCCGTTCGCCTTCAAGGATTCCATCTATGGCGCCACCTTCTTCATGGCGACCGGCTTCCACGGTTTCCACGTCATCATCGGCACCATCTTCCTGTTGGTCTGCCTGATCCGGGCGATGAAGGGTGATTTCACCCCCAAGCAGCATTTCGGCTTCGAGGCGGCCGCCTGGTACTGGCACTTCGTCGACGTGGTCTGGCTTTTCCTGTTCGCCTCGATCTACGTCTGGGGATCGGTTGGCGCGGTGATCGAGGGCCACTGATCCTGGCCTGAGGAGTTTTCGTTTCGAGAAGGCGGCCGCGGCAACGTGGCCGCCTTCTTCTTTTTGGCGCAATGATCGCTGATCGATAGCCGATGCGGCTGACAATTTTCCGGGCCATTTGCGCATTGATGATCGCGGCACTCCCGGCCTTTGCCGGCGAGAAGGTGGATCTGGTGCGTGTCCACAAAGCCGAACGCCGGCTGGAACTCATCGGCTACGGCAAGATCCTGCGCAGCTACGGCATCGCACTCGGCGGCGATCCTGTGGGGCATAAGCACCAGGAGGGCGATCAACGCACGCCCGAGGGGAACTATGTCCTCGACTGGCGGAACCCGAACAGCATCGCGCACAGGTCGATCCATATTTCCTACCCCAACACCGACGATCTGGCGGCCGCCAGGGCGCGCAATGTCGACGCGGGCGGCATGATCATGATCCACGGCCAACCGAATGGTTATGGCTGGTGGGGCTGGCTGCTTCAATTGGTCGACTGGACCGACGGCTGCATTGCGGTTACGGACTCCGATATGGACGAAATCTGGGCGATGGTGGCCGATGGCACACCGATCGAGATCGAGCGGTAAGCATGAGCGACGACGCTCCCATGAGTGAAGACAGGGCGATCTGGCCGCCGATCGATCCGATCTCGGCCGGCCTGCATGGCCGCTGCCCGCGTTGCGGCGAGGGGCGGTTGTTCTCCGGCTTCCTCACCGTCGGCAAGCGCTGCGTCAATTGCGGCCTCGATTATTCCTACGCTGATGCCGGCGACGGGCCGGCGGTGTTCGTGATCCTGATCATCGGCTTTATCATCGTCGGCCTGGCGCTCTGGGTAGAAGTCACGCTCAGCCCGCCGCTCTGGCTGCATCTGCTGGTCTGGATTCCGCTGGCTGTCGTGCTGTGCTTGACGGCGCTGCGGCTGATCAAGGGCGTGCTGCTGACGCTGCAATACCGCAACAAAGCGGCCGAGGGCCGGCTGGATCGCGGCGAATGAGCGAGGCTTCCGTTAAAACTGACGGTCGTTCGCGACCGCGATCGGCATTGCTGCTCGGCCTTGGCCTTATGCTGTTCCTGATCCTGCTGGTGCTCGGCACCTGGCAAGTGCAGCGCCTGTATTGGAAGGAAGGCCTTCTGCAGACCATCGACCAGCGTACCCATTCGGCGCCCTTGCCGTTGGTTGCGGTCGAGAAAGAGTTCGCCGCCACCGGGGATGTCGACTATACGCCGGTTAC
Organism: Mesorhizobium sp. M0491; assembly: GCF_040321265.1. Classification (NCBI taxonomy): domain Bacteria; kingdom Pseudomonadati; phylum Pseudomonadota; class Alphaproteobacteria; order Hyphomicrobiales; family Phyllobacteriaceae; genus Mesorhizobium; species Mesorhizobium sp. M0491. The sequence goes on along the minus strand of NZ_JAMYRE010000023.1, from coordinate 3,744 downwards.
CGTCACCGGCACGTTCCTGCATCAAGGCGAACGCCATTTCTACGCAACCTGGGAAGGTGACGCCGGCTTCAATGTCTACACGCCGCTGGCGCTCGACGACGGCCGCTTCGTCCTGATCAATCGCGGCTTCGTGCCTTACGATCTGAAGGACGCCGCCAAGCGCGCCAAGGGACAGGTGACTGGCAGAGTGACCGTGACCGGGCTGGCCCGCAACCCGCTGCCGGCGAAGCCGTCGATGATGCTGCCCGACAACGACGTGGCGAAGAACATCTTCTACTGGAAGGACCGCGACGTGATGGCTGCGAGCGCCGGTCTGCCGGCGGGCGCCGCGCTGGTGCCGATCTTCATCGACGCAGACAAGACGCCAAACCCGGGCGGCTTGCCGGTTGGCGGCGTCACCATCATCGACCTCCCGAACAGCCATCTGCAATATGCGATGACTTGGTACGGGCTTGCCGCGGCGCTCGCAGCCGTGCTCATCCTGCGGCTTCGCCGTCCCGCGAAAGACGAATGAACGCGGCTGATGCCCTTGACAGGGCAGGGGTGCGCACCTCATTTCGGCTTTGATCAACCGGCCCGGATTTAATGCTTCAGACAACCACCAAACCACCTCTGACGATCCGGCTCTGCCAGCCGCGCGGTTTCTGCGCCGGTGTCGACCGTGCCATCCAGATCGTCGTGCTGGCGCTGAAGAAATATGGCGCGCCGGTCTATGTCCGCCATGAGATCGTGCACAACCGCTACGTCGTCGAGGGGCTGCAAAGCCTTGGCGCCGTCTTCATCGAGGAACTCTCCGAGATACCGGCCGAACATCGGCAGTCGCCCGTCGTGTTCTCGGCGCATGGCGTGCCGAAATCGGTGCCGGCGGATGCGAAGGCGCGCAATCTCTTCTATCTCGATGCCACCTGCCCGCTGGTGTCGAAGGTCCACAAGCAAGCGATGCGCCATCAGCGGCTCGGCCGTCATGTGCTGTTGATTGGTCACGCCGGCCATCCCGAGGTGATCGGCACCATGGGCCAGCTGCCGGACGGAGCGGTGACGCTGATCGAAACCGAAGCCGATGCCGCAAAGCTCTCGCCCGCCGATCCGCAGGCGCTCGGCTTCGTTACCCAGACCACATTGTCGGTCGAGGACACCGCCGGCATCATCCGCGCCTTGCAGGATCGCTTTCCGGCGCTGCAGGCACCGGCGGCGGAATCGATCTGCTATGCCACCACCAACCGCCAGGAAGCCGTCAAGGACACCGCGCCGGGCGCCGATCTCTATCTGATCGTCGGCGCGCCGAATTCCTCCAATTCGCGACGACTTGTCGAAGTCGCGGAGCGTGCAGGCGCCACCATGTCGCTTCTCGTGCAGCGCGCCGCCGAGATTCCGTGGAATGACATCGGCAACATCTCGACGCTCGGCCTGTCGGCCGGCGCGTCGGCGCCCGAAATCATCGTCGACGAGATCATCGACGCGTTCCGGCAGCGCTTCGATGTCACGATCGATCTGGCCATCACGGCCACGGAAACGGAGGATTTTCCGGTCATGCGGGTATTGCGCGATGTCGAACTGACGCGGGCCGACATGGCCTTCGTCAATGGAGCCGCGTAAGCCACATGGCGGTCTACACCGACGTTGCGGAAGGCGAACTCGGCGCATTCCTGAAGCACTATCCGGTCGGCGATCTCCTGTCCTACAAGGGCATCGCCGAAGGTACCGAGAACTCGAACTTCCTGCTGCACACCTCCAGCGGCTCCTACATCCTGACGCTCTATGAGAAGCGCGTCGAAAAGGCGGATTTGCCGTTTTTCCTGGGGCTAATGGGCCATCTCGCCAACAAGGGCGTGTCCTGCCCGCTGCCGGTGACCGCGCATGACGGCAGCGTCATCGGCACGCTCGCCGGCCGGCCGGCGGTCATCATCACCTTCCTGGAAGGGCTTTCGTTGCGGCGGCCCACAGCAACGCATTGCGCCGAGGTCGGCAAGGCGCTGGCGCAATTGCATCTGGCCGGCGCCGATTTTTCGATGACGCGTCCGAATGCCCTGGCCATCGACGGCTGGCGCAAGCTCTGGGATGCAGCGCGCGATCGCGCAGACGAGGTCGAGCCGGGTCTGGCCGCCGAGGTCGATGCCGACTTTGCCGATTTCGAGCGCAACTGGCCCAAAGACCTGCCGCAAGGCATCATCCATGCCGATCTTTTCCCCGACAACGTTTTCTTCCTCGGCGAAAAACTGTCCGGCCTGATCGATTTCTATTTCGCCTGCGACGACCTCTACGCCTACGATGTCGCCACCTGTCTCAACGCCTGGTGCTTCGAGAAGGATTTTTCCTTCAATCTCACCAAGGGCAAGGCGCTGCTCGCCGGCTACCAGAGCCTCCGGCCCCTGAGCGACCAGGAAAAGGCTGCGCTGCCGATGCTGGCGCGCGGTTCGGCGTTGCGCTTCATGCTGACCCGGCTGTACGACTGGTTGACCGTTCCCGATGGCGGGCTGGTGATGAAACGCGATCCGACCGAATACATCAGAAGGATGCGGTTCCACCGGGCGATCAAATCGTCTTCGGAATATGGATTGGCCTGATATGAGTATCATGAGCAAACAGGTTGAGATCTTCACCGACGGCGCCTGTTCGGGCAATCCCGGCCCCGGCGGCTGGGGCGCGATCCTGCGCTTCAACGGCACCACCAAGGAGCTTTCCGGCGGCGAAGCCGAGACGACCAACAACCGCATGGAACTGTTGGCCGCCATTTCGGCGCTGAACGCGCTGAAGGAACCGTGCACGGTCGACCTTCACACCGACAGCAAGTATGTCATGGACGGTATTTCCAAGTGGATCCACGGCTGGAAGAAGAACGGCTGGAAGACCGCCGACAAGAAGCCTGTGAAGAACGGTGAACTCTGGCAGGCGCTCGACGAGGCCAACAAGCGCCACAAGGTCACCTGGAACTGGGTCAAGGGCCATGACGGTCATGTCGAGAACGAGCGCGCCGACGAGCTTGCGCGTGAAGGCATGGCACCGTTCAAGAAAGGTCCGTTCAAGCCTGCAGCCGCGCCAAAGCCTGCTGCGCCGGCCAAACAACCGGCAATCGCGAAAGTGCGGCGCTCGACCCAGAGCTATTGAATTTCCGGAGCGGCGCGGCTAGGCGCGCATCGCGTTATCAACGGTTGACGGCCGACGACAGGCTGCCTTGACCAGCGTCCAGCGGACGTAAGGCCTTTGGTGGCGTCGCAGTTGCTCCAGAATACGGAGGGAGTAATATTTCCTACCATAGAGCAAAATGCGATAAGGAAACGGGCGTGGCAAACGTAGAAAAATGAGCGTGGCTGTGACCCCGCAACAAGCAGCTGTGATGCGTGAGGCTGTCGAGGCGGGCGAGTATGCCACCGCAAGCGAGATTGTGCGTGAAGCGGTGCGGGATTGGCTGGCCAAGCGTGAACTTCGGCACGACGATATCCGCCGGCTAAGGCACCTGTGGGATGAAGGCAAGGCAAGTGGGAGGCCGGAGCCTGTGGATTTCGACGCGTTGCGAAAGGAAGCTCGGCGAAGGCTGGCGGAAGCCTCGCGGAATGACCGTTAGGCTGGTCTGGTCACCCGCGGCCAAGGCGGACCTCATCGACGTCTACGTGATGATAGGCAGCGAAAACATACGAGCGGCCGATCGCTATTATGATCAACTAGAGCGATTCCTATTTTGAGAGAATCGTAGGATTCCCAAAGCCGGATGTTTGTGATTCAAGATGCTGGCTGGATTGGAGGCCA